>OZ245859.1:3710000-4005000 GCA_965229085.1 Kaistia sp.
GCCAAGGAAAAGCTACGCCGGCAGGGTTCGGAACAGCGGATTTTCGGCGACGCCTTGTCGGGTGGCGAAGCGGAGGGTTCTCCCACGCCGCTTGGCCCAAGCAAAGGATGAGATGATGCAGGATGTAACCAACGCGCGGCCCGATGGCGGCGACGTGCTGATCGATTCGCATGTCGATGGAGCGGGCGAGATCGGGGGGCATCCGGTCCCGAGGTCCAATGAGGCGCCCTTTGACGCGGCGCGCGGCGCGCCGGTCGGCACCGGCCCGGAAGAATTCGAACGGGGCCCGCTTTCGATCGGCCGCCTCAGGGCCTATCGCTTCGGCCCCGAGTTGATCGATGGCGGCGTCCGCTTCCGTCTGTTCGCGCCGGCCTGCGAAAAGGCCGAACTGCTGCTCGAAGCGAGCGACCCGATCGCGATGCAGCCGGTCGGCGAGGGATGGTTTGCCGCCGAACTCACGCATGTCGGCCCCGGCACGCTCTATCGTTTCCGCGCCAATGGTCTCGACTTCGCCGATCCCGCCTCGCGCGGCCAGGCCGACGACAGTGACGGCTGGAGCGTCGTGCGTGGGCCGCTCGGCCCGACCGGCGAGCGATCGGTTCGGCCCTGGCATGAGGCGGTGATCGCCGAACTGCATGTCGGGACCGCTTCGCCGGAAGGCACTTTTGCCGGGCTCGCGGCCCGCCTCGACCACTTCGCCGACGCCGGCTACACCGCGATCGAACTGATGCCGATCGGCGACTTCCCGGGTATGCATAACTGGGGCTATGACGGCGTTCTGCCCTTCGCGCCCGAGCGGAGCTACGGCACACCGGAGGAGTTGCGCGCGCTCGTCGATGCCGCGCATGAACGCGGCCTCGCCGTCGTCGTCGACGTCGTCTATAATCATTTCGGTCCCGTCGACAATTATCTGTCGCATTACGCGCCCTCTTTCTTCGACGAGAGCGTGGCGACGCCCTGGGGCGCGGGCATCAATTTCTCTGATCCGACCGTGCGGCTGTTCTTCCTCGAAAACGTCCGCATGTGGATCGAGGATTACGACATGGACGGCCTCCGCTTCGATGCCGTGCACGAGTTCGCGACGTCGGGCGCGGATGCGATGAAGCGCGAGCTTGCCGCGATGGCGCGGTCGATCAAGCCGAACGCGCTGTTGATCCTCGAAAATCTTGCCAATAGCGCCAAGTGGCTCGAGCGGTCGGACAGTGGCCGGCCGCTGCATTTCGACGCCCAGTGGAACGACGACATCCATCATGTGCTGCATGTGATCGCCACGGAGCAGCGGCTCGGCTATTACCGCGACTTCTCCGATGCGACGCTCGACAAGGCGCGGCGGGCCTTCGCGGAAGGCTTCGCCTATCAGGGCGATGCGGTGCCGCGTCTCGGCGATCAAGCAACGCGCGGCGAGCCGTCGGCCCATCTGCCGCCCTCCGCCTTCGTCTCATTCATTCAGAACCACGACCAGATCGGCAACCAGCCGGACGGGCGTCGCCTCGCCGAGGATCTCGATGCCGAGCGGCTCGATTTCCTGCATTTCGTCATCATGCTCTCGCCGCAGATTCCAATGTTCTTCATGGGTGAGGAGGCGCATTTCCGCGCGCCGTTCCCGTTCTTCGGCGATCTCAAGGGCCAATTCAGCGACGAGATCCGGGCCGGCCGGGCGCAGCAGGCGACGGACTTCTATGAAGCGGAGCCTGTCGACGACGCCGTGCCCGATCCGATCGCGGCATCGACGATGGAACTGGCACGTCTCGACTGGAACGAGTTCGGGGCGCCAGAGCGGGAGCAGGCGCTGGATCGCTTCCGGACGCTGGCGGGCCTTCGCCGCGCGCATCTCTGGGACCTGACCGCGACGCCTTATCACGGCGCCGAAGCGGCCCATGATGGCAGCGTCGTCAGCGTTTCATGGCGCTATGAGGGCGGCACGCTCGATCTCGTGATGAACGCCGCGCCGACGCCGGGCTCGATTGCGATGGAGGCCATGCAGCCGGTCGCGACGACGGGAACCCTCGGCCATGCCGATGGGCGGACGCAGCTCGGCGCCTGGTCGGCGGCGATCGCCGTGCGGCCCGCCGAGGGCTGACCGCTCAGCCGCGCCGGGCGGCGGCCATGGCCGCTTCCAGCGCCGGCAGCGAGTAGGGCTTCTGCACGAAGGCGACGAAGGCGGCGCCGGCAAAGCCGTCTGCCTCGCCGAGCCCGGAGGCGAAGACGATCGGCAGATCGGGATGCGCCGCGCGGGCGCGATGGGCCAGCTCGACGCCGGTCATGTCGGGCAGGCCGATATCGGTGAGCAGCATCTCGACCGAGCCATCGGCAAGCGCCGCGAGCGCCGAGGCGCCATCCCCGGCTTCCTCGACCTCATGGCCGAGATCGCGCAGCATTTCGGCTGTGTTCATCAGGATGAGAAAATCGTCCTCGCAGACCAGCAACCGCATCGAGCCCTCATCTGCGGACCCCGTCCGCGCCATACAGGTCAATGGTCGGCACGTTCAGTGCGCGCTGATCAACGACCGCGCCGGCGCCTGACGCCCTTCCGTGTCCTTCCCGGCGATCGCCCGGAAGGATCAAGCCTCAGTCTATCGCAGCCGACCTGCCGCACGCCAGCGAATGTCGTGCCGACAGGGGCGGGCTGCCTTCTGTTCAGCCGGCGGCGCGCAAGGGAACGACGACGCGGGGCGCGGCGAGGACGGCGAGCGGCATCGCGTCGCCCTGGCGGCCATAGCGGATCGCGATCACCGAGCTGTAGGGGATTGCGGTCAGGAAGCCGGCGTCATCGTCGAACTCGACGCGGTCGGCCTGGCAGCGCAGGCGGCCGCTGGCGAGATGCGGTCCATCCTCGGCGCGCTCGATCTCGATCCAGCCGGCATCGGCCTCCACCGCGGCGCCGATCCGCGCGATCATCTCTCGGACGGTTTCCATCACCTGCGTCCTCATCTGTTGAGTGTTCTTATTTTGTTCTCTTTTTGCTCCGTGTCAAGATATCCACAGGCCGAAGCGCTGCTGCCCGGTGTCAGCCCGGGCTGAGCCGATGCCATGGTCGTGCACGCTCGATCTGCCCGGCGAGCGCAAACAGCACGCCGTCGCGGCCAAGGCCTGCGGCGAACTGGGCGCCGACCGGCACTCCGCCGGAGGTCGCGATCGGCAGGCTCATCGCCGGCGCACCGGCGGCGTTGAACGGGAATGTGAAGGGGCCGAAAGCCGTGAGCCGATCAACGAAGCGGGTCACGTCGGTATCCGCGCCTGCGAAGTGGCCATGCTCCAGCCGGGTGCGGGACGTCACCGGCGTGATCAGCACGTCATAGCGCTCAAAGAAACGGGCCAGCGCCCGGCCGATCGCATGCATTTCGCCGATGGCGCGGATCTGGTCTGACGCCGTCAGGGTCTTGGCCTCGTCCATCCAGGCGACATTGATCGGCTCAAGCAAGGCGCGGGGATCGGCGATGCCATGCGCTGCCGCGACATCCTCGACAAAGACGAGGGTGAGCGCGGCGGCAAGGCGGCGGAAGCAATGCGCCGGATCCACGCCGTCAAGAGAGGGCTGCGCTTCCTCGACATGATGGCCGAGCGCCGCGGCGAGGGACGCCGCCTTGATCGCGGCCTCGCGGCAGCCGCTCTCGACCGCCCCGCCGCCGAACGGTTCCGTCATCAGGGCGATCCGCAGCGGCGCGGGGTCGCGGCGCGATTGTTCCAGGAAGGTGAGCGGATCAAAGGCCAGCCCATGACGGGCGCCGGGCTCGGCGCCGGCGGTGGCATCGAGCAGGGCGGCGCTGTCGCGCACCGTCATGGTCAGCGCATGATTGACCGACATGCCGAAGAAGATTTCGCTGGCGTCGGGGCCGGGGGGCGTGCGGCCCCGGCTCGGCTTCATGCCGAAAATGCCGGTCAGCGAGGCCGGCATGCGGATCGAGCCCGCGCCATCCGTCGCATGCGCCATCGGCACCATCCCCGAGGCGACGGCCGCCGCGCTGCCGCCGCTGGAGCCGCCCGGCGAAAGCGCCGGATCGCGCGGGTGGCGCGTCGGCCCGAAGGCTGCGGGTTCGGTGGCAGAGGAGAGACCAAGCTCCGCCGCGTTGGTCTTGCCGAAGATGACGAGGCCGGCGGCCTTGTAGCGCGCCGTCAGCGTCGAATCCGTTGCTGCGACGATGCCCTCGAAGAGACGGCTGCCGCTCGTGGTGACCGTTCCGGCGAGGCGGAGGTCGAGATCCTTGAGGAGAAAGGGAACGCCGCGAAACGGGCCTTCGGCAAGTCCGTCCACGATCGCCTGGCGCGCGCGATCATAGTGTCTGTGCACGACGGCGTTCAGCGCGGGGTTCAGCGCCTCGACACGTTCGATCGCGGCGTCGAGCGCTTCCTCAGCCGAAAGCGCGCCGGTGCGGATCAGCGCCGCGAGGCCGACAGCGTCCGTTTCCTCGCCGCTCATGAAGCGAGGCGGCGGGCGGCGTCCAGCAGCGTGCGATCGCTGCCGCGCCAGCCGAGCATGGCAAGGCCGACCGGGATCGAGCCGGAACGGCCGAGCGGCAGACCGGCTTGCGGCAGGCCGGTGAGACCCGCAATGCAGGTCAGGTCGACGATGCGGTCACCCGCTGCACCCATGACCGACAGCGGCGCGTCGCGATGCGGCGGCAGGATCGGCACGGCGGGATAGACGACGAGGCGGCGACCATCCAGCAGCGCGTCAAGGCGCGTGCGCAGCGTGGCGCGGAAGGCCAGCGCCTCGTCGCGGACGCTTTCGGGGATCAGCGATGCATGGGCGAGTGTCGCGCCGACCTCGAAGGAAAAGCGCGGATTGACGGCGTCGATCCAGTCGCGGAACGTCGCGTAGAACTCGCTGCATTGCGCGGTGATCTGGCACTGGTTCCAGCGCTTCAGACCGTCCTCGGCCAGCGTGATCTCGCGCAGCGGCGCAAGGGCGGCGAGCCGTTCGAGCTCGGGCTCCAGCGCGGCGCGCACCGCCTCGTCGGCTATCTCGAAGGCGTCGCGCGCGACGAGGATTTCCTCGATCGGCGCGACCGGTGCAGCCTCCGGCGTCAGCGCGATGCCGGCCTGCTCGAAGATCTTCGCGTCGTCGGCGAAGAAGCCGGCGGTGTCGAAGGAGGCCGACTGCATCATCAGGCCAGCAACGGAAATGCCGCCTGCCGCCTCGCCGCCATGGGTCGGGCGGAGACCGTAGAGGCCGCAGAAGCTCGAGGGAACGCGGACGGAGCCGCCGGAATCCGTGCCGAGCGCGATATCGACGAGGCCGCCGGCGACCGCCGCCGCCGAGCCGCTCGACGAGCCGCCCGGGAAACGGTCGCGGGCGCGCGGATTGATCGGCGTGCCGTCGAACTGGTTGCGCCCGAGCAGACCGAGCGAAATCTCGTCGGTGATCGTCTTGCCGACCATCGTCGCGCCGGCCGCGCGCAGCCGCTCGACGGCAACCGCCGTCTGCCGCGCCGGGGCATGGGTGCGCGCCCAGTCCGGATTGCCGCATCCGGTCACATGGCCGGCGATGTCGAAGAGATCCTTGACCGCGAAGGTGAGGCCATCGAGCGGGCCGGAGCCGGTGGCCTGAAGGACGATGTCGGTTCCCGGTACGAAGGCACCGAACGGATCATTGATGGGCATTCCAGTGCTTTCCTCAGTCCTGCCGTTCGATGGCGACCTGGTCGACGACGCTGACATGCGCGGCGACGACGTGCCAGCCGCCATCGATCCGGACCCAGCTCTGCTGCTGGCGGCCGATCTTGCCGGGGGGAACGTCGACATAGAGCGTCGAAACGGTCGCGAAATCGCGGCCAAAGGTGGTGATGATCGTCTCGGTCAAGGCGCGGTCGGCGCCTGTTTTCCGCCGCCGCGCGTTGAAGGCCTTGATCGGCGCATGGCCATGCTGGATCTGCCCGTCGCCATAGCGAACCGTGCTGGGGCTGTTCCAGAACAGCGCGTCGAGCGCGACGAAGTCGGCATCGATCAATCCTTGTTCATAGCGGCCGAAAGCCTCGCGGACCTCCGCCACGATTTCGGGATCGTTGACCACCACGGCCGATGCACTCCTCGCTTCTTGCGCCGGCGCCAGATTGGGGAAGCGGATGCGCCCTGTAAACCGCGCTTAGCGCGCCACGCTGCGCAAAGGAGCGGCAGGCGAAGCGTCGATGTTCGATCTTCAGCGCGGCGGCAGGATCGCGGCGAGCTCGTCGCGCGAGGGGAACGCGGCCTGCGTGCCCGGCCGCGACACGGTGATGGCGGCGGCCCGGCCGGCGGCTTCGAGGCTTCCGGCGAGCGGCAGGCCGCGGCCATAGCGGGCGGCGGCGAAGACGGCCGCGAATGTGTCGCCAGCGCCGGTGCTGTCGACCGGCTCGACCGGAACGGCGCTCACACCTGCGCTGTCGTCGGCGCTCGCGGCCAGCGCGCCGCGGCTGCCAAGGGTGACGACAACCATGCCGGCGCCGGCTGCCAGCAGCCGCTTTGCTGCCTCGTCCGGGTCGGCGCAGCCGGCAAATTGTAGCGCCTCGCCCTCGTTGACGATGAGACAATCGGCCAGCGGGAACAGCCGCTCGGCGCCCGGCCGCACCGGCGAGGGGTTGAGCAATGTGAGCGCGCCCTGACTGCGGGCTGCGGCCATCGCCGCCTCTGTCGCCGCCAGCGTCATGTTGCCCTGCATCACCAGCATGTCACCCGGCCCAAGCTCGCCAACGCTCTCCCGTGCCATGGCCGCGTCGAAGGAGACGGCGGCTTCGATGATCGAGGCGATGGCGTTTTCGCCGTCAGGGCCGACGAAGATCAGCGAGCGGTCGGTCGGCAGGTCGAGCCGCAGGAGATCGGCGACATCGATGCCCGCTTTGGCCAGCGCCTCTGCCACCCATTGCGCCTCGGCATCGCGGCCGACAGGCGCGACGAGGCGGACATCGGCCCCGGCGCGATGCAGCACGATGGCCTGGTTGGCGCCCTTGCCGCCGAGGTCGCGACGGGCCGGGCCGGCGATCACCGTCGCGCCTGGGACGGGGAACACCGCCACCGCCATGGCCTCGTCGATCATCACAGTCCCAAGGACGAGGAAGCGCATCGGAAATTCCCTGGCAAAACGGGCTGGAAAAACGGGCTGGCGGAGCCGCCGACACTAGGCATAGGCCAGCCGCCGCGGGCAAGCAGCGGAGCGTGGAAATTCGCTATTTGCCGGCAGGGAGCGATTGCCAGACACGGGGCTATCGATTAGAGGTACGTATCAGTAATACGTATCAGGAAGGCGTTGCGATGGATTCTGGACGGCCCCGCCGCGTGACGCAGCGTGATGTGGCCCGCCTTGCCGGCGTGTCGCAGACGACTGTCTCGCTGGTGCTTTCCGGCGCCCCGACAAGCCAGATTCCGGCGGAAACGCTGGAGCGGGTTCAGGCGGCGATGCGCGAGCTCGGCTATCGGCCGAACCGCTGGGCGCGCGCGCTGAAGACCAACAAGACGATGACGATCGCCTGCGTGGTGCCTGATATCGCCAACCCGTTCTATCCCTCGCTGCTGCGCGGCATGCAGGCGGCCGCCGACGAGGCCGGCTATGACGTCATCACCGTCAATACCGACGGCACCGCCGAGCGTGAACAGCGCTTTCTCAACTGGAGCCTCGAAGGCCGGGTCGACGGCGTCGTCGGCGTGTTCTTCACGCTCCGCGCCATCGATTTCAAGCCGCTCACCGATGCCGCCATCGGCGTGGTCAGGATCGAATCCTCGAAGAAGAAGGCCGGGCCGCTGCCGGTCGACAATCTCTATATCGACAACGAGGCGGCGGCTGGCGAGGTCACGCGCTACCTGATCCG
Source organism: Kaistia sp. (assembly GCA_965229085.1). Classification (GTDB taxonomy): domain Bacteria; phylum Pseudomonadota; class Alphaproteobacteria; order Rhizobiales; family Kaistiaceae; genus Kaistia. The sequence continues at coordinate 3,717,779 of OZ245859.1, forward strand.
GCGCGGCTATCGGCGGATCGCGATGATCGCCGGCATCGGCGGGCCGCAGGAGGGGCGCCTCAGCGGCTATGAGGCGGCGCTGGCCGAGGCGGGGCGCAAGCCGCTCATCATCGCCGACGAGGCTTTCAACGAAGAGGGCGGCTTCCGCGCGGCGCAGCATCTGTTCGCGTTGCCGTCCCGTCCCGATGCCATCTTTGCCGCCAACGACATGATGGCGATCGGCGCCATGGCCGCGGCCCGCGAGGCCGGACTTGCCATCCCCGAGGATGTCGCGATCGCCGGTTTCGACGACATCTTCGCGGCGCGGCTGGTGACGCCGGCGCTCACCACGATTTCGCAGTTTCAATACGACCTCGGCACGACGGCTGCCGAGGTCCTGCTCGAACGGCTCCAGCACGGCTTCGCGGGACCCGGAACGAGCAAGGCCATGCCGTTCCGTCTGATCGAGCGCAGTTCAACCTGATCGATCGAGCCGAACCAACGGGAGGAGGATATCAATGAGTTCCATGATGAAGATCGCGCTGGCCGGGGCAGCCGTTCTGGCGCTCGGCGCCGGCGCCGCATCGGCCGAGGACAAGAAGCCGATCACGTGGTGGTATGAAACCGCCGCGCCGGAAAACCAAGAAGCGCTGCAGAAGATCCTGGTCGAGCCGTTTAATGCGGCCCATCCGGGCGAGAGCCTCTCGATCGATTTCCGCGGCTCGGAACTCGACAAGCAGCTTCGCATCGCGATGCTCTCGGGCTCCGGTCCCGATGTCGTCTATACGGCCGGGCCGAGCTATGTCGCCTCGATGGCTCAGGCCGGCCAGTTGCTGCCGCTCGACGACTATGCCGCCAAGCTCGGCTGGAACGAGCGCATCCTGCCGGTGTTCCTTGAGCTCGGCAAATATAACGGCAAGCTCTACGCGCTGCCGAAGACCTATGAGACGCTCGGCCTCTTCTACAACAAGACGCTGTTCGAAAAGAACGGCTGGCAGCCGCCGAAGACGATTGCCGAGTTGGAGACGCTTGCCGATGCGATGAAGGCCAAGGGCCTGGTGCCGTTCGGGGCTGGCAATGCCGACTGGCGGCCGGCCAATGAGCACTATGTTTCGATCGTGCTGAATTCCATTGCCGGGCCGGACAATGTCTACAAGGCGCTGACCGGCGAGATCCCGTGGACCGCCGAGCCTTTCGTCAAGGCGATCGATACGCTCAACAGCTGGTGGCAGAAGGGCTATTTCGGCCCGAACTATTTCTCGCTCACCGGCGAGCAGGCCTTTGCCCAGGTGGCGACGGGCCAGGCGGGCATGGCGCCGACCGGCACCTGGAACTTCCAGAACGTGCCGCGCTATTTCCCGCAGAACAACGCTGAGCCGGGCTTTGTCGGCTTCCCGAGCGCCGAGGGCGTGCCCTATCCGATCTATGCGCTCGGCATCGGCTCGACCTTCTCGATCGCCAATTCCTCCGAGAACCCCGACGGCGCGGCAGCCGTCATCGACACGGTGTTCAGCGACAAGTTCTATGGCGAGATGAACACCGTCTGGCAGGGCGAATGGAACACGCCGCTGAAAGACCTTTCGGCCGTCAAGCTCGGCGAGGGCGTCACGCCGCTCTATGGCGAGACGATGAAGAACCTCGCCGCCTCGGTCAGCGACGGCCAGTATGGCTATACCACCTGGACCTTCCTGCCGCCGGCGACGGACACCTATCTCGTCTCTGGCATGGAAGAAGTCTGGCTCGGCAAGATCACGACGCAGCAGTTCCTCGAGAAGCTCGACGCGACCTTCAAGAGCGAGAAGGCCGCCGGCAAGGTGCCGGCCATTCCGAAGCGCTGAGCGGAACGCGCTCAATGATGAGGCGGCTTGCTTTCTTCACCTCGCCCTGAGGGAGAGGTCGACGGCGAAGCCGGCGGGTGAGGGTTTACGGTCTCGCAGGATGCTCCGTAAACCCTCTCCCGGACCTGCGGTCCGACCTCCCGCTCAGGGGGAGGTGACGTCTCGTGCCCGGCCTTTGCGGCGGCCGGCCATCCATCCGACCATTCAGGACACCGCCCATGTGGCTCTATCTCGTGCCGACGCTCGCCATCAATGTCGTGATCATCCTGATCCCGGCGCTCCTGACGATCGCACTCGCCTTCTTCCAGTGGGACGGCATCTCGGCGCCGGTCTTCATCGGCCTCGGCAATTTCGCGGCGCTGTGGAGCGACGGCGTGTTCTGGACGGCGCTTGAGAATAACCTGATCTGGACCGCGATTTTCCTCACCGTACCGATCGGTATGGGCCTGCTCGCGGCGAGCCTCCTCATCATCGTGCCGCGCCGAGGGTCGACCCTCTTTCAGGTCGTCTATTTCCTCCCCGTCATCATCGCGACGGCGATCACCGCGCGGGTCTGGCAGGGCATGATCTACAGCCCCGTCACGGGCATCTTCGGCTATCTGCAGAAGATGGGCCTGCCGATCGTCAATCCGCTGTCGCAGACTTCGATGGCGCTGTTCGGCGTCGCCACCGTCGATCTCTGGCACTGGTGGGGGTTCCTCTGCGTCATCTTCTTCGCAGCGCTCAGGCAGGTGCCGCAGGAGCAGATCGAGGCGGCGCGGATCGAGGGCGCCGGCTTCTGGCAGATGATGCGCTATGTGCTGCTGCCCGGCATCAAGCCGACCATCCTGCTGATGATGATCATGACCGTCATCTGGTCGTTCCTCGTCTTCGACTTCGTCTACATCCTGACGCAGGGCGGACCGGCCTTCTCCAGCGAAGTGCTGTCGACGCTCGCTTATCGCAAGGCGTTCTATGATTTGAATGTCGGCCAGGCGGCGGCGACCGCGCTGGTGATCAGCCTGTTCGGCCTCGTCGCGACCTATTTCTACATCCGCATCCAGTCGCGGGAGCAGCTGTGATGCGTGCCGAAAACCGGATGACGCTGACCATCACCTATGCCGTGCTCGGGCTCGGGCTGTTTGTGGCGCTGTTCCCGATCGCGCTGCTCGTGCTCAATGCGCTGAAGTCGGCACCGGAGATCATCCTCAATCCGCTCGCGCTGCCTGAGGTGATCCGCTGGGACAACTTTGCCCGCGCCTGGAAGGATGCCCGCTTCAGCCAGAGCATGGTCAATTCGGCGATGCTGACCGGGCTCACCATCCTCCTCGTCTGCTCGACAGGTTCGGCCGCGGCCTATGTGCTGGCGCGCAAGAAGATCAAGGCGTGGAAGCTCGTCACCTTCTACCTGCTGGCCACCACCACAGCGCCGATCCAGCTCTTCCTGTTCCCGCTCTATTTCGGCTTCGCCAAGCTCGGGCTCATCAACAATGTCTTCGCCGTGTCGCTGGTCTACACCGCGATCTACTCGCCCTTCGCGATCATGCTGCTCAGGACCTATTTCCTCGCGGTGCCGAAGGAGATCGAGGAGGCGGCGGTGATCGATGGGGCCTCGTCCTGGCAGGTGTTCACGCGCGTGATGCTGCCGATCGTTTCGCCCGGCATCATCACCGTGGCGCTGATCATCGGGCTCTATTCCTGGAACGAGTTCCTGATCGCCACGACCTTCCTGCAGAAGCAGGACAAGCTGACGGCGGTCGTCTCGTTCTTCCTGCTCTCCGGCCAGTACTCGTCCGACTGGGGCGAGATCATGGCCGCGGCGCTGATCATCGTGCTGCCGATCGTCGTGCTGTTCGTGTTCCTGCAGCGCCGTTTCATCGAAGGCATGGCCGGCGGCTCGGTCAAAGGCTGAGCCCGCTCCGCAACCTGCCCATCATCGAGGGTCCATCATGAGCAACGCCCCCCTTCCGAACGACTATCTCGAGCGCGTCTATGCCGGCGTGCTCGGCAAGCTGATCGGCGTCTATGTCGGCCGGCCCTTCGAGGGCTGGACCTACCAGAAGATCATGAACGAGCTCGGCCCGGTCGAGTATTATGTGCATGACCGGCTCGGCGTGCCGCTGGTCGTCACCGATGACGATGTCGCCGGCACGTTCACCTTCGTCCGTGCGCTCGAGGACTACGGCGTCTCGGAAGACCTCTCGTCCGAGGATATCGGGAAGAGCTGGCTCAACTATCTCGTCGAGCAGCGCACGGTGCTCTGGTGGGGCGGCAACGGCAATTCGACCGAGCACACCGCCTGGCTCAACCTGAAGCGCGGCATCCCCGCGCCGGCCTCAGGCTCTACCGAAACCAATGGCGCCACGGTCGCCGAGCAGATCGGCGCGCAGATCTTCATCGACGGCTGGGCCATGGTCGCGCCGGGCCGGCCGAAACTTGCGGCAAAGCTCGCCGAACAGGCTGGCAAAGTCAGCCATGACGGCGAATCCGTCTATGCGGCGATGCTCTGGGCGGCAATGGAGGCCGAGGCCTTCGTCTCCGGCGACATCGATCATCTGATCGATACCGGCCTCGCCGCCATTCCTGCCGATAGCCTGATCGCCAAGCTCATCGGCGAGATCCGCGACTGGCACCGCGAATTCCCGGATTGGCGCGACACGCGGCAGAAGATCGAAGACCATTACGGCTATGACAAGTTCCCCGGCAACTGCCATGTCGTGCCCAATCATGCGCTGATGATCATGGCGATCCTCTATGCGCCAGACGACTTCCAGCGCGCGCAGATGATCGTCAACACCTCGGGCTGGGACACCGACTGCAATGCCGGCAATGTCGGCTGCCTGCTCGGGATCAAGCTCGGCCTCGAGGGCATCGATGCCGGCCCGGATTGGCGCGGGCCCGTCGCCGACCGGTTGCTGATCTCCTCGGCGGATGGCGGCAACGCGATCAATGACGCTGTCCGGACGAGCTACCGGATCGCCGCGCTCGGCCACCAGCTTGCCGGCGCGAAGGCGCCCTTGGCGCCGAAAAACGGCGCGCGGTTCCATTTCTCACTGCCGGGCAGCGTGCAGGGCTTCCGGGCCGAGCGCGGCCATGGCCTCGTCGAGCGGCTTGATGTCGAGAACCGCGTCGTGCCGGGCGGGCGCGCGCTGGCGATCGCCTATCGCGGCGTCGGCCCCGGCCAGATCGCGGCGGCGGTGACGCCGACCTTCACACCGCCCGACGTCTTGAACATGCGCACCTATGAGCTGATGGCGACGCCGCTGGTCTATCCCGGCCAGCGGCTCGAGGCCGCGCTGTCAGCCGAGGCGGGCAATCTCGGTGCCGTCGATGTCGGCTTCCGTCTCAAGGTCTATGGCGCCGAGGATGCCCTGCGCACGGTCGACGGGCCGACCATCCGCCTGGCGCCGGGCAGCGACGGCCGGCTGGACTGGGTCCTGCCCGATTTCGGCGGCCAGCCAATCGCCGAGATCGGTTTCGCCATCCGCACGGAGGGTACGCGCGCCGACGGGGCCATCCTCGTCGATCACCTCCGCTATGGCGGCACGCCGAACCTGCATCTGCGCCGTCCCGACGAGCCGAGCGATTTCTGGCGCATGGCCTGGGTCAATGGCGCCAGCTTCTTCTCGAAGCGGTTTCCGCAGTCGTTCCGCCTGTCGCAGGATCGCGGCGAGGGCATCATCATCCATGGCACGCGCGAATGGACCGACTACAGGGTCACGGCTGATACGATGATCCATCTCGGCAACGAGGCGGGCATCGCCGTCCGCGTCCAGGGCCTTCGGCGCTATTATGCGGCGCTGCTCTCGCGTGACGGCCGGCTTTCCATCGTGCGGCAGCGCGACGAGCAGCGCACCGTGCTCGCCGAAATGCCGTTCACCTGGTCGCTGGAGACGCTTTACGACATGGTGGTGGAAGCGGACGGGACGACGATCCGCTGCCGCATCGGCGGGGCGATGCTGACCGCCGCCGACACCAGCACGGAAGCCTTCCGCGACGGCGGCATCGGCCTCCTGGTGCATGAGGGCGCGCTTTCGAGCAATTCCGTCCGCGTCACGGCTCTCGCCTGACCGGATCGACATGCCGGCGGCCGCCCACCTCCACGGCCGCCGGCGTGACCTTTTCCGTCCGCTGATCGGCCCTTGGCGAAGCTGCTTGCACGGCCGGGCAGGGCAGTGGATGGTCGGCAGTCCCTTGAATCAGGAGTGCCTGCGTGTCCCCGATCCTCGACCCCCGCCGCGGCGACATCGAGGATGATGCTTCCAGCACCAAGCGGCGCACGCTGACGGCCCTTGCCGGCAGCCTGCTCGCCGAAATCAGCCTGCCGAAGCTCATCGCAGCCTGGATCAGCCTTGTCGTGCTGCCGGTGATCGTGCTCGGGCTGGGGCCGCTGATGGTCTCGATCTGGGTCAGCGCCGCCTCGACCTCGGCGGAGCGCCTGTTCAACGGCCTCATCCCGCTCGCCGTGGCAGTCGGGCTCGTTGCGGCGGCCTTTTTCGGCGGCAGGCCGCTGCTGCGGCTGGTGGAGGCCAATTTCTGGTCGCTGAACGCGCTCGCCGTGCAGCCCGGCTATGCGCTGGCCCGCGAGGGGCTGCGCCATCTCGCCGAGCGCAATCTGCCGGAGGCGACGAGCGCCGACCGCCGCGACCGCATCCGCGCCGTCTCGGCCGCTGCTGCGGGGTTGCTGGTCTGCGCGCTCTCGATGCTGTTCGTCGTGCTCGCCTATCCCCATACCCATTGGACCGGGACGCTTGCCGATCTCGCCGAGCCGGGCCGCCTGGCGCTGGCGGGGCTGTTCAATTGCATCGTGCTGGTCGGGTCCTACGTTGCCGTTGCTGCGCTCGTCTGGGGCTTCGCGGATGCAACCATGGACCAGCCGCGCGATCTCGGCGCCTTCGCGCCGAGGATCCCCGGCGGCCGGACCTGGCGCGTCGCCCATCTCTCGGACATCCACATCGTCGGGGAGCGTTACGGCTTTCGCATCGAAAGCGGCCGTTCGGGTCCGCGCGGCAATGGAAGGCTGACGAAGCTTCTGGTCGCGCTTGATGCCTTCGAGAAGGCCGAGGGGCTTGATGTCGTCCTCATCAGCGGCGATCTGACCGATGCCGGCCGAGCCGCCGAATGGGCGGAGTTCTTCGACGCGATCGCGCTCCATCCGCGCCTTGCCGGCAAGATGGTCGCCATTCCCGGCAATCATGATCTCAACGTCGTCGACCGCGCCAATCCGGCCAGGCTCGATCTGCCGATGAGCCCGAACAAGCGGCTGCGCCAGATGCGGCTGCTGGCGGCGATGGATGCCTTGCAGGGAACGCGGGTGCATGTCGTCGATCCCGAGACGGGAGCCATGGGGCCGACCCTTTCCACGGCGCTGGCGCCGCATGCGCAGGCGATCGCCACCTTCGCCGATACAGGCAGGCGGCGGCAGGGCGCCGAACTCGGCAATCTTTTCGCCGGCGTCTTTCCCATGGTCCTGCCGCCCGAAGCAACCGGCGGGCTCGGCGTGATCCTGCTCAATTCCAACGCCGAGACGCATTTCTCCTTCACCAATGCGCTCGGCTTCGTGCCGCGCGAGCAGGAAGCCGCGATGGCCCAGCTGGTGGCGAGGGCGCCGGAGGCGGTGTGGATCGTCGCGCTGCATCACCACGTCATCGAATATCCGCGCGCCGCCAAGGCCTTGTCGGAGCGGATCGGCACAGCCCTCGTCAACGGCTCATGGTTCGCACGGCGGCTGCAGCGCCTCGGCGGACGAGCGCTGGCGATGCATGGCCATCGTCATGTCGACTGGATCGGCCGGTCGGGCGGCGTCACGGTCGTCTCCGCGCCCTCGCCGGTGATGAACGTCACCGATGACCAGCCGACTTATTTCTACGTCCATGAGATCGGCCGCGACGCCGGCGGCGGCGTCCTTCTGCATGCGCCACATCGCATCGACCTCCCGGGCGCTGCAACGCCTGGTTGATGCGCGTCATGGTTGATATGGATTAAGGAACCGAACCGGCTGCGGACTATTGTTTTCCCATGTGAGGATGCGAGGGAGAACGCAGCATGACCAGCCAGAGCCAGTCGATCCGCGAGATGCCGAATCTTGGACCGCGCGATACCTGCACGTTGCCGCCGCATGTCGACAGCAAGATCAAGTCCGGCGAGGCGGCGGTGAAGGTGCTGCGCGAATGGCGCGGTCTCAGCCAGGACGAACTCGCCGACCGTTCCGGCGTCGCCATCACGCAGATCACGCGCGCCGAGCGGTGCTACGAGACCTCGCCGGCAGTCTATCGCTGCCTTGCCCGGGCGTTGAGGGTTCCCGACGAGATGCTGCTCGGTTGAGCACACGGCCTGGATTGAGGATTGAAAGGGCCCGCGACTGCGCGGGCCCTTTTCCATTGTGGCGGGCTATCCCTTCACAGCGCCAGCCGTCAGCCCGGCGACGATGTGCTTCTGGGCCGCGAAGAAGACGATGATGGTCGGCAGGATCGTCAGCGTGATGAAGGCGAGGATCAGCTGCCAGGCACTCGAATACTCGCCCTGGTAGACCATGATGCCGAGCGGCCAGGGATACTTCGCATCCGAGTTCAAAAGGATCAGCGGCAGCAGATAGCTGTTCCAGCTGCCGACAAAGGCCACGATGCCGACGGTGGCGAGGATCGGCCGCGAGAGCGGCAGCGTGATGTGCCAGAAATAGCCGAGATAGCCGCAGCCATCGACGAAAGCGGCGTCGAACAGCTCCTTGGGCACGTTCTGGAAGAAGCGCCGGAACAAGAGGATCGCCATGCCGAGGCCGAACGCGACCTGTGGCAACACCACGCCCCAATAGGTATCGAGCAGGCCGAGATCGCGGATGCGGATGAAGAGCGGCAGGATGGCGGTCGCGACCGGGAACATCAGGCCGATCAGAAAATAATTGAGCAGGAAGGACGAGCCGAAAAACGTGACATGGGCGAAGGTGAAAGCCGCCATGGCCGCCACCGCCAGCGTCAGAGCCACCGTGAGCGTCGCGATGAGGAAGGAGTTGCCGAGCATCTGCCAGTAGCGGGCGCTCAAGAGGATGTCGGTATAGTTCGACCATTGCCATTCTCCGGGCAGGCCGAAGGGATGGACGCGGAGATCGCCGAGCGTCTTGAAGCCGCCGAGCGCCGTGGTGATCAGCGGCAGCAGCACGATGGCCGCGACGAGGAAAAGGCTCGCATAGAGATAGAGCCAGGTCAGGAAGCCGAGCCGATGGCGCGAGAACGCGTTGTCGCGGCGGGCCGGCTTTGCCGATAGGGCGGCGCGGGCCGCGGGCGAGGGGATACTCTGGTCAGTCATGCTCTGGTCAGTCATGGCGCATGAAGATCCTTCTGTAGCCGAAGGCCAGCGTCACGCAGATGATGAACAGCACCACGCCGATGGCACTGCCGAAGCCGACCTTCATCCGCGTGATGCCGTAGCTGTAGAGGAAGGTGACCATGGTCTGCGTTGAATTGGACGGGCCGCCGCCGGTCAGCGGCATGATCATGTCGAACAGCTGCAGCGAGCCGACGACCGAGAAGAACACTGAAAGGCGAATGGTCGGGGCGAGCAGCGGCAGCGTGATGTTGCGGAAGCGCTGCCAGCGCGAGGCGCCGTCGATCTCGGCCGCCTCATAATAGCTCTTGTCGATATTCTGCAGCCCCGCGATGAACAGCATCATGTGGAAGCCGAAATACTTCCAGACGATCACCGCGAGCACGGCGTAGATCGCGAGATGCCGGTCAGCCAGCACATAGGGCGCGGCGACGTTGAAGAAGCTGGCGACGGCGGCAAAGAGGCCGTAGTCGCCGTCATAGACGAAGCGCCAGATGAGGCCCGCCGCAACATCGGCCAGCACATAGGGCATGAAGAAGATCAGACGGAACACGACCGCGCCGGGGATGCGGTTCGACACCATGGTCGAGAGCCAGAGCGCCAGAGGCAGCTGGATCAGGATCGAGACGAGGATGATCAGGAAGTTGTTGCCGAGCGCCGTCGCGAAGGCGGAGGTGCGCCAGAGCGTCTCGAAATTCTTCAGCCCGATGAATTTCTCGGGCGTGCCGTAGCCGTTCCAGTCATAGAGCGAATACCAGGCCGCTTCGCCCATCGGCAGGATGACGAACAGCGTGAACAGCAGCAGCGCGGGCGGCAGGAACAGGACCAGCACCGGCAGCTTGCCCTGGATGCCCATGCGGCGCCCGGTCGAGGCGGCAGTCGCGGTCAAACTCATCGATGCGGCACCTTGCGATGGAGAGTGGGCGCCGCATCATCGTGATGCGGCGCCCGTTCGAGCGGGTGCGTCCAGCGATCAGTGATCGAGCGCCCAGGCGTCCTGGATCTGCTGCGCGGCGTCCTCGGGCGTCATCTGGCCGGAGACGATCTCGACCGAGACGTCGTTGACGACACGGCCGACCGCCGGTCCAAGGTCCTGGTCGAGGAAGTTCTGGTGCCAGGTCGAGGCGGCGAGCTGCTCGGCGGCGGACTTGACCAGCGGCTGCTTGATGACCGCGGCAGCGCCCACGGCGGCCGGGATCAGCAGATCCTTGCCGGCCATCATGGTCTGGTTTTCCTTGTTGGTGAGATAGGTCGCGAAATCGAGCGCCTCGGGCGGAGCGTTCTTGGTCAGCACCCAGCCATTGATGCCGCCCATGGTGTCGGTCAGCTTGCCTGCGCCGCCGGTCACGGCGGGGAAGGGGAACATGCCGATATCGGCCTCATCGAGCCCCTTGCCATCGGCAGCGAGCGTGTGCTGCTGGACGGCCGTGGAGTCAAAGCCGAGCAGCATCGCTGCCTTGCCGTCCGCGAACATGCCGACGGGGACCGGCCATTTGGTGCCGAGATAGCCCTGCTGGAACGGCTCGAGCTTGCCGAGCGCGGCGAGATCCTGGCCTGCCTTGACGAAGGCCTCGGATTTGAAGCCATCACCCTCGCTCGCCTTTGCGGCGTCGAAGGCCGCCTTGCCGCCCTCGCGCATGGCGAGATAGCCCCAATAGAAATGGATCGGCCACTTGTCGCCGCCGCCGCCCGCGATCGGCGTGATGCCGGCGTCCTTGAGCTTCTTCACCGCGGCGAGGAAATCGTCCCAGGTCTTGATCGAGGCGGCATCGACGCCGGCCTTCTCGAACAGCTTCTTGTTGTAATAGAAGCTCACGAGCCCGGTCTGGTAGGGCACCGCATAGATCTTGCCGTCCACGGTGAGTCCGTTGACGAGAGCCGGACTGTAGACGGCTTTGAGCTTGCCGCCATCGGCATCCATTGCCTCGGTGACATCCTTGATCGCGCCGGTCGCCGCCTGCGCCGCGAGCACGCCGCCGCCCCAGGTGTAGAACAGATGCGGCGGATCGTTCGACTGGAGCAGCGTCGGCAGCTTGGCCTTGAACGCCTCGTTCTCCAGGAACTGCATCTCGATCTTCACGCCGGGATGCGCCGCCTCGTAGCTCTTGACGATTTCGTCCCAGGCTGCGGCGATGCCGGGATCGGTGTTCAGATGCATCCACTTGACGGTGACGTCGGCCATTGCCGACGAGGCCGAGATGGCGAGCGCGATCGACGCACCCAAAAGGCTCTTGAGCTTCATGCATGTCCTCCCCAGACAGAACCGGGCTCCTCAACCCGGGCGATCACTTAAATAAATGATGCGGATTAAATCTGAGCCATATTGCGACAACCTGTCAAGGCCAGCTGTGAAATGCTGCCACGCAGCATAGCGAAGTGCCGTTGACACGCCCTTGCGGGGATGGGAATAACTGCTCGACCCGGATTAATTGCCCCGCCCGATGAAAACAGCCGACCCCGAACTGATGCGTGCGATCAATCGCTTCCATGTCATGGACGCGATCCGTCGGTTCGGCCCGATCGCGCGGGTCGAGATCTGCGATCGCACCGATTTGTCGGCGACCACCGTCTCGGCCATCACCGGCGCGCTGCTCGATGACGGGCTGATCATCACGCACCAGCTTGGCGGCATCCGCGATGTCGCCCGCGGCCGGCCGCGCGTGCTGCTCGATCTCAATCCGGATGCGGCCCATGTCGTCGGGGTTCGCATCGCGCCTGACCGGATCACGATCGCCACCACCAATTTTCGCGCCGATGTGCTGTCGAGCCTGACGCTGCCCGTGCGGGCAGGGCGTCATTCGGCGGCCGTCGTCGCGGATCTCGTCGAGGATGGCATCCGCCGCTCGATCGGCGATGCCGGGCTCGAACTCGGCCAGATCTCGGGCGTCTGCGTCGGCCTTCCCGGCGTCGTCGAGCGCGGCGCCGGCATCTGCCGCGCCAGCCCGCTCTTCGCCGAGCGCGACATTCCCTTCGCCGCCAAGCTGACGCGCCGCCTCGATGGCGTGACCGCGACGATCGACAGCGACGTCAATCTGGTGACGCTCGCCGAGCACTGGTTCGGCCGTGCGCGCGGGCTTGATGACTTCCTCGTCGTCTCGGTCGATCTCGGCCTCGGGCTCGGCATCCTGCATCAGGGCGAGCTCTTCCGCGGTGCCAACGGGCTCGGGCCCGACCTTGGCGATCTCCTGGTCAAGCCGCCGAATGGCAACGGCCTCGTGCGGCTCGCCGCGATCGCTTCGGAGGAGAGCATTCTCGCCGAGGCGCGGATCGCGCTGGCCGGGACGCCGCATGAGCAGGCTTTCCGGCTTGGGCGAGGCCTTGAAAAGGTGCTGGAACGCGCTGAGGCCGGCGATCCTGCGATCACCGGTCTGCTTCGCGCCGCGGGCGAGGCGCTCGGCTTTGCGATCGCCAATCTCGTCGTGCTGTTCGCGCCGCCGAAGGTGATCCTGGCCGGGCCGATCCTCGCCGCCGGCGATGCGCTGGTCGAGCCGCTGCGCGAGATGGTCGCGGCGCTGCTGCCGCCGAGTCTTGCCGACGTCGCGGATCTCGCGGTGCATGAATGGAACGACGACATCTGGGCGCGCGGCGCAGCGGCGATGACGCTGCGCGACCTTTATGGCGCGCCCTGGGGAACGACAGGTCCGGCGCCGCATCGCTAGCGGACGGGCCGGCTTTTGGACGATCGAGGGAGGATATCAATGACGGATCGGGTCGGGATCGGCTTTATCGGCTGCGGCAATATCTCTGCCGCCTATCTGAAGGCAGCGCGCGGCTTTCCGCGGCTGGATATTCGCGGCGTCGCTGATTTGAACCCGGCCGCCGCCGAGGCGCGCGCGTCCGAGTTCGGCCTCACCGCGATGAGCATTGAGGCGATGCTCGCCGATCCCTCGATCGAGATCATCGTCAATCTGACGATCCCCAAGGCGCATGTCGAAGTCGGCCTGCGCGCCGTCGCCGCCGGCAAGCATGTCCATTCGGAAAAGCCGCTTGGCATCGCGACGGCCGAGGCGAAGCAACTCGTCGACGCGGCGAAGGCGAAGGGCGTGCGCATCGGCGCGGCGCCTGACACGTTTTTCGGCGGCGCGCAGCAGACCAGCCGCATGCTCGTCGATTCCGGCGCCATCGGTACACCGCTCGGCGGTACTGCCTTCTTCATGTGCCCGGGCCATGAGCGCTGGCATCCCAATCCCGCCTTCTACTATCTTGATGGCGGCGGGCCGATGCTCGACATGGGCCCCTATTACGTGACGAGCCTCGTCAACCTGCTGGGGCCGGTCGAAAGCGTCGCCGGCGTTGCCACCAAGCTGCGCGAGGAACGCCTGATCACCTCCGAGCCGCTGAAGGGCACGCGCATTCCGGTCGATGTCGCGACCCATGTCGCCGGCACGATGAAATTCGTCTCCGGCGCCGTCGTCTCGATCGCCATGAGCTTCGACGTCCCGCGCCATCGCCACAGCCCGATCGAGCTCTATGGCTCGGACGCAGCCCTTCTCGTTCCCGATCCGAACCATTTCGGCGGCGAGATCATGCTGGCGACCGCCTCCGACGACTGGAAGGCGGTCCCGACCGAGCACGCCTATGCCGACGGCAATTTCCGCGTCATCGGCGTTGCCGATATGGCCGATGCGATCCGTACCGGCCGGCCGCACCGGGCGAGCGGCGAACTTGCCTTCCATGTGCTCGAAGTGATGGAGGCGTTCCAGCGCTCCTCGGACGAGGGCCGGCATATCGCCATGACGACACGGCCCGAGCGGCCGGCGCCGCTGCCGGTGGGACCCGGCATTTTCGGCTGACGTACAATTACAGGGAAGGACACAACCATGCGCGAGGCACTGATCGTCTGGGGCGGCTGGAGCGGGCATGAGCCCGAGCAGGGCGCCAAGGTGATTGCCGGTATGCTGGAGGCCGAGGGCTTCAAGGTCTATGTCGAGAACACGACCGAGGCCTTTGCCGATCCCTCGATCGCCGATCTCTCGCTGATCGTGCCGATTTTCACGATGTCGAAGATCGAGAAGGAAGAGCTCGAGAACCTCACCCGCGCCGTCAAGGGCGGCGTCGGCCTCGGCGGCTATCACGGCGGCATGGGCGACGCGTTCCGCGACGCCACCGAATACCAGTTCATGGTCGGCGGCCAGTGGGTCGCCCATCCCGGCAACATCATCGACTACCATGTCGACGTGGTGAAGCCCGATGATCCGATCATGGCCGGCATTCCCAAGCGGTTCCCCTACCGCTCGGAGCAGTACTACATGCATGTCGACCCCTCGAACGAGGTCCTGGCGACGACCACCTTTACTGGCGAGCACGCCGCCTGGATCGACGGCGCGGTGATGCCGGTGGTCTGGAAGCGGCGCTATGGCGAAGGCCGGGTGTTCTATTCCTCGCTCGGCCATGTCGCGAGCGAGTTCGAGGTTCCAGAAATGCGCACCATCGTTCAGCGCGGTCTGCTCTGGGCGGCGCGCTAAGTCTCAATTTCTGTGCATCCTGAACGGGAGCTGCGAAAGCGGCTCCCGTTTTCGTTTGGCGAGGAACGATTCGCTGGATCGCGCCGTTGATGGTCCGCACACCCCAATGGAGACGATCATGGCCAAGGAAAAGACACTCGACGTCCTCTTTCATGAGACGTTGAAGGATATCTACTACGCCGAAAAGCAGATCCTCCGCACATTGCCGAAAATGGCGCGCGGTGCTGCCTCGCCTGAGCTTAAGAAGGCGTTCGAAGATCATCGTGACGAGACGGAAGTGCACGTCGAACGGCTGCAGCAGATCTTCGATATGCTGGACAAGCCGGCCCGCGGCAAGACCTGCGACGCCATTCTCGGGATTATCGAGGAGGGCAAGGACGTGCTCGAGGAATTCGAGGGCGCGCCGGCACTGGATGCTGGCCTGACCGCCTCGGCACAGGCCGTCGAGCATTACGAGATGGCGCGCTATGGCACGCTGAAGACCTGGGCGACCCAGCTCGGCATGCCGGAAGCCGCCGCGCTGCTCGACCAGACGCTGCAGGAAGAGAAGAAGGCGGACGCGCTGCTGAGCAAGCTCGCCGGAGCCAGCGTCAACGCCAAGGCAACCGACAAGGCAACCGACAAGGCCAAGGCGGCAGCCTGATCCTGTAAAGGCCGGGTTCAAGCGAAACGAGACTGGCGGCTGCTTCGGCGGCCGCCTTTTCGTATAGAAGCTCGCCACGCTGCGCCTGCGCCCAGCTGTCCAGCCCTCCGGAAGCTGCCGGTCCAGCCTGTCGCTTGCGGGGTCCGCCGAGGCGGACTGCCGCGCAGGGACGCTCGACAAAATGGTCTGCAATGATGCGGGTTGGACCCTATCATTCCATTGTCGTCTAGAGGGTCGAAGGGCCTTATCCGATGGCAACTGTCCCGCAGGCGAGACGAACCGTCCAGATTCGCTGACTGCCGCCCACTCCTGCAACTGCATAGCGTGTTCATGTCCTCAGGAGAAACGACATGAGCAACAACCAGATCACTCAACCCGCATCCACGCTTCCCGCCGACGATCTGAGCCGCAAGGTCACCATCGTCCACGCCGACGACGCAGGGCTCACTCACCTTGGCGTCGGCCCGGGCACCTATACGATCCTCATTTCCGGCGAGCAGACCGGCGGCCGATACACGATGATCGATATGCTGGTGCCGGCCGGCGGTCCGCCGCCGCACCGGCACGATTTCGAGGAGATTTTTCACATCCTCGAAGGCGAACTGGAGGTTACGTTTCGCGACGAGGTTCATCATGTCGGGCCAGGCCAGACGGTCAACATTCCGGCCAATGCACCTCATGGCTTCCGCGTCGTCTCGTCAACGCCCGCACGTTTCCTCTGCATCTGCCTCCCGTCGGGGCAGGAGGAATTCTTCAAGCTCGTGGGTGAAGTTCTTCCCGACCGCACGACGCCGCCGACCCCGCCAACGCCCGAAGTCATGGCCGAGCGGCGCAGCATCATGCTGGCCAACGCGGCACGGTTTCATAGCGAGTTCCTGCCGCCCCGCAGCTAGGCGGGCGAGTCAGGCCTTCTCTTCGCTCTGGGCGTCGAAGCGGTCATTGCAGTCATGCAGTGACCGCTTTGCCATGCGATCGGTAGAGTGCGGTGGCTCATCCCCGCCTGGCGCTCTGCTAATGGGCGACATAGGCCGCCAATTCATCCGGCGTTCCCTTGGGAAAGGCCTGCCGCAAGTGCTCAAGGAATGCGGCCACGCGGGCGCTTAAGAGCCGGCGCGACGGATAGAGCGTCCATAGCGCGATATCGGGGGCCTCGACATCACCCCAATTCACCAGCCGGCCTGCGGCCAGATCGTGGCTGACGAGCGATATGGGCAGGCGTGCGGCGCCTATGCCGGTTCGAACGGCATCTCGGACCATGATCATCGAAGACAGATGCAGAATGGGGTCGACCGCGATACTGACCTCCCCGCTGGACGACCTGATCTGCCAGGCGGTGGCCCGGTCACTGGTGCCGCGCACAACTGCCGGAACAGGCACACCCTCCATGGGACGAGGCAGGCTCGGACTGGCGGCGACCACCAGACTGTCGCGAAGGAAGGCCCGACCGACCAGAGTTTCATTGGGCTTCGGATTGACGCGAATGACCAGGTCATAGGCCTCCTCGACCATGTCGACCTCCCGGTCTTCCGTCGTTACCTCGAGGCGCACCTCAGGATATTTCATCCCGAATTCAGCCGCCAACTTCCCCATCGCCGTCTGTGAGAAAAGAAGCGGCGAACTGATGCGCAATCGGCCCCGAGGTTTGCCGCCCCCCGACGCGATGGCCGTGGCTGTCTCGTCCAGTTCGGTGAGCAATTGCCCGGTGCGCTCGAAGAGCGCGCGCCCCTCCTCAGTCAGCTTGAGCAGCCTGCCGCCTCGCTCGAACAACCGCAGCTGAAGGCTCGTCTCCAGTTCGCTCACGCGGCGGGACAGGGTTGCCTTGGGCCGGCCGGCCGCGCGGGCAGCCTTTCCAAAACCACCATGACGGGCAACCAGATTGAAGTCGGCGAGTGCAAGAAGGTCCATTCGTTCCACCTGTGAGACGATGGGTCTAGATATGCCGACTATTGCATCGGCGTTGGATCATTAAATTCGGGGTGTCTTCTCGCGAACCCGGAGTGATCCAGATGACCATCCTCGTTACCGGTGCCAATGGCACTGTCGGCCGCCAAGTCGTCGAACAGCTCAGCAAGCGCGGCGCCGACGTGCGCGCCCTCGTCCGCGATCCTGCCAAGGCGAACTTTCCGGAAGGAATTGCCGTCGTTCAGGGTGATTTCCTCGATGTCGACACCATGCGGAGCGCCCTCGAAGGCGTTTCCACGCTCTTCCTGCTCAACGCCGTTGCGCCGGATGAATTCACTCAGGCGCTGATTGCGCTGAATGTGGCCCGCGCCGCCGGCGTCAATAAGCTCGTCTATCTCTCGGTGATCCACAGCGATCTCTACGTGAACGTGCCCCACTTTGCCGGCAAGTTCGGCGTGGAGCGGATGATCGAACAGATGGGCTTTGAGGCCACGATCCTGCGTCCGGCCTATTTCATCAACAATGACCTGACGATCACTAATGTCGTGCTCGCCCACGGCGTCTATCCCATGCCGGTCGGCAGCAAGGGCCTCGCCATGATCGATAGCCGCGACATCGGCGAAGTCGCCGCCATCGAGCTCATCCGCCGCGAAACGAGTTCCGAGAGCCTTCCCATCGCGCGGATCAATCTCGTCGGCCCCGAGACGCTGACCGGCGCTTCCATCGCCGCCATATGGTCGGACGTCCTGGGTCGCCCGGTTGTCTATGGCGGTGACGATACGGCCGGCTTCGAGCAGAACCTCAGGGCCTTCATGCCCGCCTGGATGGCCTTCGACATGCGCCTGATGAGCGAACGCTTCCTCAGTGATGGAATGCTGCCCGCGATGGGCGATGCCGAGCGCTTGACCACGCTGCTTGGTCGTCCGCTTCGCTCCTATCGGGACTTCGCAACCGAGATCGCCGCCGCTGCCGGCACGATCTGAACGCGCAATCGACATGACGGACTGCCCCTTCAAGGGCGTCCCTTTTCCCGAGGAAATATGATGAGCACATTTGCAATCCCGACCGGGACCAGACCAACCCGGATTCTGGTTCTCGGAGCCACAGGCGGTACCGGCCGGCTGATCGTCAATCAGGCCCTGGCAAGAGGCTACGAGGTGACCGCCCTCGTGCGCTCGCTCGAAAAGGCAGGCGAACTGAAGGGCGCAAAGCTGCTCGTCGGTGATGCCCGCAACGAGAACGACCTGCGCAAAGCACTCACGGGCCAGGACGCCGTCATCAGCGCCCTGGGAACGCCGGCAAGTCCCTTCAAGGAGGTCACGCTTCTGTCAACCGCGACGCGCGCGCTGGTTGGGGCGATGCAAGCCGAAGGTGTTTCTCGTTTGGTTGCCATTACGGGTATGGGCGCCGGCGACAGCGTCGGCCATGGCGGCTTTGCCTTCGACAGACTGATTTTCCCGCTGCTTCTGCGCAATGTCTATGCCGACAAGAACCGGCAGGAAGCCATCATCAGGGATAGCGGCCTCGACTGGGTGCTCGTCCGCCCCTCCGTCCTGAACGACAAGCCGGGACGCGGCTCAGTTCGCGCGATGGAAGATCTGTCGAGCTTCCAGGGCGGAACCATATCGCGCGATGACGTCGCCAGCTTTGTCCTGGACCAGATCGAGGCGGGCACATGGAAGCACCGGTCGCCATTGATCACCTGGTGACCGGGGCAGCTTCAATGGATACGCGGCAAGCCGAAAATAGGTCCAAACCGCCGATGGTGGCGCGCCGGAGGCGCCGTCTGGCAAGACTGCGCTCTCTGCGCCGAGTTGCCGGCGGCCCCATGGGACCGCCGGCTTGCCCTCAGGCCGTCTCGTAAAGCCTGCGCTCGACGAGGCCGTTGCCCTTCAGGCCATGGAGCGCCTTGGCGGCGGCAAGCACGACGAGATCAACCAACGGCTCGACGATGATCACCAGCATATAGGCGCCGCCAAATGTCCCGATCGCAGCGGCGTTTTCGGCCGTGAAGCCTCGGCCGTAGAAGGCCCAGAAGGCGACCCATGCGACGATGCCGGCCTGATAGGCGGTCGAGAGCGCCAGCGCCTGACGGTATTTCAGTTCGACATAAGGTGTCTTGGGCGCGATCACCCTCGGTGCCAGGGCCGAGAGCGCGAAGAGCGGCACCAGCAGCGTCGTGACGTTCATGCCATATTGCGGCAGATCGAACGGCGCGAAGAAGAGGCCCTGGATCAGGAGACCCAGCGCCAGCCCGATCGCGGCCGGCGCGGCGCCGAAGATCAGGAACAGCGTTGAGCCGAGGATGAGATGCACCTCGGAGACGCCGACCGGAACATGCGGCAGCACTTCGAAGAACGAGAAGACGAGCGCCGTCGTCACCGCGCTGCGGGCGGCCAGCGAGAGGACGCCGCGCTCTCTGACCGTGTCATAGGCCAGCTTCAGCGCGTAGCTGCCGGCGCCGGCAGCCGTGACATAGGACAGCCAGATCTTGCTGTCGTCGACAAGTCCGGGTTCGATATGCATGGAAAGCTCCTTCTGCCGTCCCACCGACGGCTTGCGTTGCACGTTCGCGCATGGTCGGTCTCCTGACTTGCGGGTCATCGCCACCTTCCGCCTTCCCAGACCGTGCCTTTTGGGGCTTGGTCCAGTGGCGTACCGGAAGGTCGCTCGCCGCTCACAGTCGCGGGGGCGGTCGAGGCTTCGGGCCGGAGCCCTTCCTCGTTCCCATTTCGATCGGAATGCGTCATCGAATCCCGGCCGAAACCATGTGCACCCTTACGAGCGGCCGGTTGCGGGGCGAAGTCAAGCCGCCTCGTTCCCGCTTTCCGGCCATCCACGGACGATACCGGGTTCAGCCCTTATGCTGGCTGCTGCCGTCCATCATCACGACGCCGTCGAAGGTCGAGAACTTGGCGACCATCGCCGGGTCGAGCTTTGTTTCGGCGGCGACGACCTCCGCCGCGATCGCGTCAGCCGTCTCGGCGCTGAGGCCGAAGGTCTTCAGGCCGGCCGCTTGCCTGAGAGCATCGCCGCTGCAGAGCGTCAGCACCCAGGCGCCGTCCTTCTTGCGCAGCAGCGCCCGTCCGCCCATGTCGCCCTGCGACCATCCGGCCACCGCGACATCCTGATAGACGATGACGGGCTCTACGGTGAGCGGCGCTTCCGGCTTGTCGAACGCTGCCATCAACAGGTGGCGCACGGCGCCGGCATCGGCCGTGTCGTCAGCAGCGGCAGGCAAAGCGAGCAGCGCGCCGAAAAACAGCGCGGCGACGAGCTTGAGGAGATGGTTCATCAGGCGTTCCTTTCGTGGGTGATGGTTCAGGGGCGGATCTCGATCGTGTCCTCGAGCTTCACCAGCTCGAAGTCGGAAACGAGGATGTCGATGCGCGCGGTCCAGCGGCCGGGGATCGGCAGCAGCAGATCGTCGACGCGCCAGGTGCCGTCGCCGGGCTTCTTCGCCTCGCGGCGGATGGCTTCGATTCCGGCTGCGGGATTGGAAAGGACGAGCGTCACGCCCTTGGCGTCGAGCGGACCGAAATCTCCGGTCATGATGACGATCGAGGCGTGGACCGGGCCGGCGCGGCCGGGCGTCAGCGTGACATCGGCCATCGCCTTGGCGGTGTGAATATGGATCGACACCGGCGCGGCGGCCGCTTCCGCCAGAGCGCGCGGCGGCGGTGTGAAGCGCCAGAAGGCAGCAACTGCGAAGATCGCGATCACCAGCGCGATTTCGGCGAGCACGGAACGACGGAGATGGCGGGCCGCGACCGGATCGCCGGCGGCGGCGGGTTCCGTCAGGGCAAAGCGATTGATCGCCGCCAGCAGGAACAGCGGCGCCAGCAAAGCGAGCTTGATGAGGAAGACGGTGCCATACGCCGTCGTCCACAGCGCATCGACCGTCCCGAGTTGGATGAGGGCCAGCACGAGGCCCGCCACAACCAGCGGCAGCACGGCCAGCGGCACCATTGCGGAGAAGCGGCGGAGGGTCTTTGCGGCATCCGCCGATGGGGAGGCGAAGGTCGCCGCAAGCGGAATCAGCGAACCTGCCCAGAACGCAATGCTGATGCCATGCAGGAAGACGGCCGGCCGTGTCAGCCATTGCGGCGCCGCGGCGCTGGCATGCCCGCTCGAAGCGAGAGCCACACCGACGAGCCCAAGGCCGAAAAGAGCGAGCAGCCGGCCGACCCACCCGCGCTCCGGGAGCGCCAAGGCCGCAAGAAGCAGCGACAGAAGGGCAAGTTTCGCGAGGTTGCCGAGGCTGGTGCCGTATCCGGTCGTCCAGACCTCAGGCACCGCGAGGGCCGAAAGCGGCCGTTCGAGCGCATCAAGGCCCTGCAGCCCGACCGAAAGCGGCACCGCGAAGAGACCGAGCGCGATCATCGCGCCGCAGATCCTCTTGACCGGCAGGTTGCCGCCCCCGATCCACGTCACGAAGAAGGCGCCGCCGACGCCGAGGAACAGTCCAAGATAAATGCCAAGCTTGGCTGTCCAGATCGCGATGCGGACGGGCCAGTCGATCACCTCTATCGTCGCGGACGGCGCATTGGCGCTGGGCGCGCCGATCGAGAACACCGACGAGCCGCCGACAGGATGGCCATCTTCCGAAATAACCCGCCAGCTCAGCACATAGGTGCCATGGCCAAGACCGGCGGGTGCCTCGATGTCGAGGGTCTGGTCCCTGAGGACAAACCGGTCGAGACGGGTCGCAGTGCCGTCGGGGCCGATCAGCTTCAATGAAAGAGGCGACGTCGGCTCGCTGAAGGAGAGCGTGAACGAGGGTGGCGCGGAGGCGACCACCGATCCATCGGCCGGCTCGACGCCGATCAGCGAAGCATGGGCGAAAGCAGCCTGTGCGTGCAGGCAGCCCACGATCACAAGCGCCGCCAGCAGCAATCCTCTCGCCGCACGTCCAATGGCCGACATCATCGGGCTCCGATCCAGGAGGGAGCAGGCGCGCCCCAAGAAGGGCGCGCCTGACAGCGATTACTTCTTCGGGAGCAGCTTCACGCCCGGCGCCGGCGTCTCGTAGTCGTCGGCGACCTTGCCGTCGGCGGGGATCTCGATCCAGCGCTCGGCCGCGCCATCAGGGCATTCCTGAACGACGGGGAAATAGAGCACGGTGCCCGGCTTCAGATCGCCGGTGAGATAGGCGCGCAGCACGAACTCGTCATACTCGTCGTCGGCAAGGCTGCCGCCGCTCCAGACGATTTCCTTGACGCCCTCGTTCGTCGGCGTGCCGTAATAGTCATAGGACTTTTCGTACTTGCCCTTGACCTTTTCCAGCGTCCAGCCGGTCTTCGGCTGCGGCTTGACCGCGATCACCCCTTCCGGGATCTGGACGCGGATCTTGATCGTCGGCTTGCCCTCGCAGCCATGGCCGACGCGGAACACCGCCTTATAGGTCGAGGCGACGGGCGCCTCCTGGGTCTCCAGCGTCACATGCGCGGAAGCGGCAGTGGCACTGAGCGCAAGCAGCGCGCCGGTGAGGAGGATCGACTTCTTCATGATGAGATCTCCTTGATAGGGAGGTCCGCTGACGCACACTGCGCCATCGGCCGGGTTGGGGATGCGTGCGGGGAGGGCGGCGGCTGCCTTGACGGCAGACGGCCAGAGCGCGGGAAGCGCGGCATGCGGGCGTTTGCGCCGGCAGCGGCCGCGGAAGGGACCAGGCAATGGCGCCGGCGCCCGCCATTCGGCAAAGGCGGCGACAGTCATCCCTGCCGAGGCCTAACGGCGGCGGCAGCGAGCCAGAGCATCACGCGGTGAAAGCCGGGCGATTCGCTAGCCGCCCGAAGGCGTCATCCGTTCAGGCGTTGACGGGAGGAGCGCGTGGCTTGGCCGGCGAGCCGGCGCGATCGGGCACGTAGTGCCCTGATGTCTCGACGGCGATCCTCGCGGCGCCGCGAGGCGCCGGCAGGCGGAGCCCGCCGCCGAGATCGGGAGCCGGCAAGGCCGCATGATGCAACACGCTGCAGCCCTGAAGGCAGCAATCGGGAAGATGATGCTGATCGGCGGGGAGGGACGAGCCCGCAGCGCGTTCCGCACCCTGCGATGTGCAGATGATCTGGCCGAAAGCGTCCAATTGGGCCGGCGCCGCGCTGGCGCCTGATGCCAAGGCACCGAAGATCGCCTGGGCGAACAGGAGAGTGGCCGCGACCAGCCCAACCCACCCAACCCCGCGATGTCGCCGCCAAGCACCCAAGTCTCGGTCCGCCCTCGTTTCGGCCTCTGCCAGATTGCCTAGCATTTCAGCATCTGGCTGCCTACCCGGAATTCCTTTCTGAGGAGCCGCTGGCCCTGGACGCTTGGTCCGGTCGTACAGGGCAATTCCTGTCTCGCAGTGCCGTAGATGCAGGATGCCACCACCGGTCTATCGAGGGTGGCACCCTGCCATTGTCTTCCGATGAGAAACCGGCAAGGCTTCTGTCGTGCGCGATTGGTTAGTGGATTACAGCCAGTCTGGCCGGCTTGATCCGATCGGATGGATCATGGGATCGGCCCAGTATTCCGGCGTCTTGGTCATTTCGACCTGCGAGCCAAGACGGGTGAACTGCCCAAAGGCCGTCTCTCCCGTCTGGAGGTTCGGCTGCATGGGCTTGTGGTCGGGTCCGAGTTCGTTGAGACGCAGGAGCGTTGCGTTGTCGACCAGACCGATGGCCTGCTCGAGCATGATCGTCTGCGAGAGGTTGATCGAAACCCGGTAGCTGCCACCTTCAGTTGCTCGGCGCAGGAGCGCGGCTTGGACGCCAATCGCGCCGAGATAGCCGGTCAGGAAATCGCAGACCACGTTGACGCCATGCGGCAATTGCGGCTGATCGTCGGAGCCGATGTCGCAGAGCATCCCGGTGAGACCGGCTGCTATGAAATCGTAGCCCATCCAATCCGACCAGGGTCCCCGGCGGCCGTTCAGCTTAATGTCGACATAGATGATGCCAGGACGAACCAGGGCCAGATTCTCCGGCGAGAACCCCTGCTGCGACGCGAGATGCGGCCGTAGGTTCTCTACGAAGACGTCCGCTTCCTTCACCAGGTCGTAGATCGGCTTCCTGTTGCTGTCGATGCGCGCGTCGAGATAAGCCTGCCGGATGCCGGCATAGCACTGCCAGAACATGGTCGGCTCTTCGATCCAGTCGAACGTGTTGAGATTGAGACAATCTGCGCCCTGCGCGGCGAGCTGCCTCATGGTTGCCGGACCAGCAACGACATGGACCATCCCGAGGACGCGCAGCCCGGAGAGCGGCCGGTCGCCATCGGGCAACGGCTCCGGCGCGCTGTCGCCGATGTTTTCGATCTCGATGAGCGGCGCTGCCATGTGCTGGCGATATTGCTCCGTCGCCTGATACTCGGCTCGGGTTCGGCACATGACGAGCGGGACGGAGGCAGACTGAGCGGCTCGTTCGAGGTCGAGCGCGTCCCACTTACGGGCCGCGAGTTCAAGCTGGCGTGGCAAGACTCCACAATCGAGCAGGGCGCATGCCCGCGCTGTGTTCGAGGCATAGAGCGAGGTCAGGATCACCCAACGCTCATCGCGCGTGGGCAGGAGCAGGCTGCCGAGCTGCCCCACATTGCCGCCGAACATCTGCCGCGTGCCGTTGACCAACGTGCAATCGGCCAGGACGTCCTGCCAGGGGCTTTGGGTGACATACGCCTTTCTCAGGTCGATATGGATATCCTGGCCCTCGCCGGTGCGTTTCCGCCAGATGATGGCGGAAGCAATCGCATTGGCGGCTGTCACCGCGGCGGAGACGCTCCCCACCTTGATGTGCGTCGGGCGGATCGGGTCCATGCCCTCGAAGGACAGGGAGCCACCCTGATCCGCCCGGTCGAGCCCGGCCTCGCCCAGTATGAGATCGACGACCTTCGTGATGTCGTCGTGTGTCTGAATGACAGGATAGTGTTGCATGTCTTAGCTCCGCTAGCGGTCAGATTTGGAGGAAGGGCCGAACGCGACCGCAGCGAATTCGGCGCGCAGCAACGAGAGACCCTGTCGCATGGCGACGGGACGTCTCTTGCCGCGCTCGAATTTCAAGGTGATCGCCGCGAAACCGGCACTTACGCGGCCCAACGGTCGCGGTTTTGGCGGAGATGCGCGAGCTAAAGAGTGTGAATTTGCGTGAAGTGGGCCGTGAAGACGGTGTGTGCGCCGGAAACCAGATGGCGCTTCCCGTTCACCGCCGTTCCCGCGACCCGAGTGCTTGGGCGAGATCCGCACGAAGTGCGAATGCAGCCTTGATGTCGCGGGTTTCGTGACCCTCGACAACGCGGGGTAGCACCGAATCGAGCATGGCGACGCCCGAGGCCGTCGCGCCCTGGTTCTGCCTCAGACGTGCCATCGAGGTCGCTGCTCGAAGCTCCCAGGCGAAGGCACCTTGTTGACGGGAGATGTGGATCGCGCGCTGAAACAGGTTCTCTGCTGTCTCGCCGTGGAGACCCTGATCAACGGACAGCAGCTGCTCGCCTTGGGCCCGCAACATTTCAGCGGTGCTCCACGAAATCTCGCCAAGGTGAGCGCGGGCAATTGTCGACCCCTCGATCAGCGTTGGCGCAATGGTGGTCAGCATCTCGCGGTCGGCGGCCGCGAGCTTGTCGAAGGCTGGAAGCGTTGCGGCCGTCGGAGGCGGCCGCAACCCGGCGCGAGCCTCGAGGAGGATCGCATAGTGAGCCGACCGTTCGCTCATATAGGTGAATGCGTTCTGCCTGGCGTGTTGAGCCAGGAGCTCAATGAAATACCGGGCGAGGTCATCGTCACCGCACCAAAGGGCCAGCGGACAGGCGATGCCCCAAAGGACGTAGGCGAGCGAGTTGCGGCGCTCGATTGCGACCCGCACGATATCCTGGATCATCGTCAGCGCGCGATCGGCATATCCCTGTATCCAGAGGACGCAGGCGAGATTGGCGGCAGCGGTCGTGGTGCCGTCATAGCGATAGATGTGTCCGATTGGCGTGTCGCTGGAGAGATTGGCGGCAATGATCCGTTCGCCAATCCGGCGGGCCTCGTCGAAATCGCCTTTGAAGCGATAGGCGATGGCGTGCATCCGAAGGGCGAGGAGCCGGTTCTCCTCGTCGCCAATGTCTTCCGTTAGTTCAACCATGTGCGCGGTCGTGGCAAAGGCTGCCCGATGATCCCCGGTCACACATTGCGCGCGGACCAGGGCCCAAAGTGCAGTCACCTGGCTTGGGAGATCAGCAAGACCCTGCGCGAGTTCGAGGACACGTCCGAAGACCGCTATTTCGTTGGAACTGTGACCTTCCGCGGCGAAGAGCAGCTGACCGAGCCACATCTGCAGCTCAAGCTCCTCACGACCGCCGACCATGTCGTCTCGAGCCAAGCTGTCAAGGGCCCGGCGGACATGGAGGCGATATTCACCCAGCAGGGATTGTCCAAGCCAAAGGGGGCCGGAGGCCACCGTAAGCTCGACGCCCATTCGCTCGTTCCCCTCCGGCGAGAAAGCCCACTCCAGCGCTGCCCGCACATCGTCCATCAGGTGGCCATGCTTCTCCCACCAGCCGGTTGGTGAATAGGCATGCCATTCGAGCCGGGCTCTCACGAGGTAATCGATCAAATACGCCGCGTGACCCTCGAAAACCTCGGCCTGACGGGTAGATGCCGCGAGGAGATCGGCAGCATAGGCTCGCGTTGTCGCCAGCAACCGGTATGTAAACATCTCCCCTGTCAATTCAGCGACCAGCAGGGACTTGGCGGTCAGGTGCTGAACAGCCTCGACGCTTTCGGCCTTGCCGAGTTTCGCCCTCCCCAACACGCTCACCGCCGCATCGAGCGAGAACCGAGCTCGGAACACCGACAGCACGGCGAGCGCCAGCCGCTGCTCATCGCTCAGGAGATCGCAGCTCCAATCCATCATCGCCCGCAGCGTTTCATGGCGACGCACAGTTCGCGAGCCATGCGTGAGCAGGCTGAGCCGCTCGTCGAGACCTGAGAGGAGACCACCGAGCCCCAGATTGCCGACGGATGCAGCAGCCAGTTCCAAGGCCAGCGGCAGTCCGTCCAACTGTCGGCAAATGGTTGTGATCGCTTCCGCATTGGCGTCCACCATCTGGAAGCTTCCATCCACTCTGGCAGCTCGTTCGACGAACAGCCGGACCGCAGGGAATTGATTGGCCTGCGCCCTGGTCATGGCGGCCCCGGCCGGCGGCACGGTCAAGGGGGGAACCTTGAGGAGCACTTCGCCGCTGCAGCGCAGTGCCTCCCGGCTCGTGGTCAGGATTGAGAT
Organism: Kaistia sp.; assembly: GCA_965229085.1. GTDB lineage: Bacteria > Pseudomonadota > Alphaproteobacteria > Rhizobiales > Kaistiaceae > Kaistia. The sequence goes on from OZ245859.1 coordinate 3,745,140, forward strand.
CCTCGGGCAACGCGTAAGGATTGTCTCGACCAGGGTCGCGACACTGAAGATGACATGTTCACAATTGTCGAGCACGATAAGCATCTCGCGCTCTTGAAGATGATCGATCAGCGATGTCAGCGGGTCGTCGGCGATCGGGAGCTTCAAGGATGCAGCGAGCGCGCCCTCGGCGCGCGACCAGTCTGTGAGAGCCGTCAGATCGACGAAGCAGACTGCGATATCCGCTTGCTGTCTGACCCGCGTGATGGCCGCGAGTGCCAGGCTTGTCTTGCCGATCCCGCCGGCACCGGTGAGCGTCACAAGCCGGTGCGAGGCCAGAAGTCCAACGACGGACTCGGTAACCTCTTCGCGCCCTATGAGATCGTTGATCGGGAGCGGGGGTTGAAGCGGGGTCGGCGCGCCATCGGCCGTCGCCCTGGCAGAGCCAAACTGGCTCCGGCTGACCAACTCGGCAGAGAACCGGTAGCCACGTCCGGCTTCATTGATGATCATCGGCGCGTCCGGTCTGACGTCACCGATTGATCTCCGGAGTGTTGCAATCTGAACGCGCAGATTGCTTTCCTCAACGAAAATGCCAGGCCAGACCCGATCGATCAATTCATTGGCGCTGACCACCTCGCCCGCACGTTCGAGAAGGATGGTCAGAATGGCGAGCGCACGACTGCCAAGCCGAACGCGGCTGCCCTTTCGCATGAGCAAACCGCTGGCCGGATTGAACTCGTAGTCTCCGAACTTGTAGGAGCAGACGATCATGAAACATACCAAACGCGATCATCATGAGGTGCGGCATCCGCAAATTCCATGGAGAGCCTCGCCCTAAGCGGGGAGCAAAATATCGACGAACTGCCGAATTGGAAATGCCTGGAGTTGTTATATCGCGACCGAAACGTCTGCTGATTGCGCCGGGCTTGACTACGCAGGTGCAGACGCTTCGATGGCGGTGCCGACTGTCGAACTCGACTGCGGGAGACTTGCCGGCCAGGACTTTGCTGTCGCGGCCGGCTCCGCAGCGCCTCCGCCACTTTACCAGTTGGTGAAGCTGCCGTCCTCGCGCCGGAACAGCGGCAGGTTCTCGTGCACGAAGGGGTAGCGCGCCAGTCCGTCCCAATCCACCTCGAGGCCGAGACCGGGTGCATCGGAGGGGATCAGCCAGCCGTCTTCCCAGCGATGCCCGCTCACGATCACATCGGCCAGGCTCTCGCCCGGCCGGCGCGGCAGCTCCTGCACCAGCATATTGGGCGTGGCGACGTTCAGATGAAGGCAAGCGGCCGTCGACACCGGCCCGATCGGATTGTGGACAGCGATATCGATCATATGCGTCTCGCACCAACCGGCGATCTTGCGGGATTCCGTGAAGCCGGCGCAGATGCACATGTCGATGCGGGCATAGTCGATCAGCTCGTCCTCGATCAGCGCACGAAACTGCCATTTGGTCCCCAGCTGCTCGCCCGCGGCGATCGGAACGGCGGTCTGGTCGCGCAGGCGGCGGTAGGTCTCGGGATTCTCCACCCGAAGCGGATCCTCAATGAACATCGGGCGATAGGGCTCGACGCCTCGGCAGAGCCGCACGGCATCGGCCATGCTCATGCGGGTATGCGCGTCGAAACAGAGCTCGATATCGGGTCCGAGCTCGCTGCGAAGCAGGCGAAAGGTCTCGATCGCGGCGTCGACTGTCTTGTTCGGCTCATAGACGCCGTCCTGCCTGGCGCCGCTGGCCCAGCGCAGGCAGTTCCATCCGTCCGCCACATGCGCCCGGGCGGATTTGAGCAGCGCTTCCGGCGCATTGCCGTCGCCGAGATGGCAGTATGTGTCGACCTTGTCTCGCACCTTGCCGCCGAGCAGTTGGTAGAGCGGAACGCCCAGCGCCTTTCCCTTGATGTCCCACAGCGCGATGTCGATCGCGGCAATGGCCGAGGACAGCACCTGGCCTGACGGGTGGAAGCCGCCGCGCCACATCAGTTGCCAGAGATGCTCGGAGCGCATGGCGTCCTCGCCGACGATCAGCGGCGCCAGCGCGCGCACGATTCCAGCCACGCCATCCTCGCGCGACGTGAGACCGGCCTCACCGATCCCGACGATGCCCTCGTCCGTCTCCACCTTGACGAACAGCATCGTCCGCCATTCCTTCACGAGGATCGGCGTGACTGCGGTGATCTTCATGGACGTGTCTCCTCCGGATCGTTGCCGCGATTGCGTGAATGCGGCTGGCATGGCCATCGACGTCGTGAAGAGCCTAACCTAGCGGTGGTGTTGCGGTCACGCCGTGGCGATTGCGAATGCGGGGCGGCCCTCATTGGGAGCACGCGCTGCGCGCTTTTGATAGGGCGGACAGCCAACCGACTTTGCAATCTCGCTGGGTCGACAGCTGCAGGAAGGCCAGCCGCTACGCCGTCAACGTTTGATCGCCGCGAGCTGGCGATCGAAGTCGGTAGGGTCGAAATAGTCTCGCCAGACCGTGATCAGGCCGTTTTCCACGGTGACCGTTCCCATGACAGGAAGCGTGATCGTGCCGCCGCTCTGATGGGTGAAGATGTCGACGCGCTCGTTGAGTACGACGTTGCCGGCGGCAGCGATGGCCGTGACCTTCCAGTCGACGGTGAAGCTGGTTCCGAGGCCGAAATCGGCATGAAATTTCCGCGCCCTTTCGCGGCCGACAATGTCGGGAAACGGCACGTTGTCGTAGAGGACGTCCTCGGCCAGCATGGCGATGGCGTCGTCGATACGGTTGGCACTCCAACGGGCGAAGAAGGTTTGGGCGATTTCGATCGGTTCGGCGGTCATCATGAGTTTCCTGGCGGTGGGAGCTGAGTTTCGACGTCACCCGAGCGCGCGAGCGCGGGGCCCACTTGCATCTTGAGCTTAGGCCTCCGTCAGTCGAACCTCACGAGGTTGAGGGCGACGAGGGGACCGCCGGGGAACTGGGTGAGCGGCGCCCCGACAGACAGCGGTCCGAGATCGATGCCGCAGAAGCCGAGCCGGCCGATCAGCGCACCGACTTCGGCTTTCGCCTCGGGATCGTCGCCCGCGTAGAACAGCACGCGCCGGCCGCCTTCACCGTGGGGATCCGACGCCAGAAGAGACGCCAAGAGATGGTTGAAGGCCTTGACCACACGGGCGCCCGGAACCATCCCGGCGACAACAGCCGAGGATGTGCGTCCATTGAGCTCGGCAGGCTTGAAGAGCGGCGCTTCGATGGGATTGTTGGCGTCGACGACGATGCGTCCGGCGAAGTCCGGCAGACCGGACAATGCCGCCGGCAGCTTCGACCAGTTGACCGCGACGAAGACGATGTCCTTCGCCGCCGCTTCTTCGCGCGTCCCCGCCGAGATGGTCGGCCCTATCGCCGCGACGATCTCTGCGAGGCTGGCAGGACCACGGCTATTGGAAAGGGTCGCCGCGATGCCGTGGCGGCCGAGCAGCGCGGCAATGGCGCTGCCGATCGCGCCGGCGCCGATGATGCCGATGCTGGGCTGACCTGCAGCCGCCACTGAGGTGTCGTCTTTCTCGCGTGTCGTCATGATCGTCCCGCTGTTCGAAGGGTCACCGGTCGGCCGCGGCACCGTCCCGCGGGCTCGACCACCACCTGATACGCGCCATCGTGGCCCATTAACCCATGCGCGATTAGCAGGGACTGGCTTGCTTCATTTTCAATGATCGCTTTAATCGACGCGATGGAGACGCTGGCGAACCTTGAATCCTTCATCCGCAGCGCCGAGCACGGCAGCTTCTCCGAGGCGGCGCGGCGACTGTCGCTGACGCCCGCCGCGGTGAGCCGCAATGTCGCCATGCTCGAGCGCAATCTCGGCGTACGCCTGTTCCATCGCTCGACGCGACGTCTGACGCTCACCGAAGCCGGCGAGGCCTTTCGCCTGGCGATCGCCGACAATCTCCAAGGCCTCCAGGCTGCCATCGCAGGGATCGCGACAGAGGGCGGCGAGCCGGTCGGGACCCTCAAGGTCAGCCTGCCGCCGACGCTCGGCGTCATGTATATCCTGCCGCTGCTGCCGGACTTCCGAGCGCGCTATCCACGAGTCCTGCCCGAATGGCATTTCGAAACCCGCCAGGTCGATCTGATCGCCGAAGGCTATGACGCGGCGATCGGCGGCGGGTTCGAGCGATCCGGCGGCATCGTGGCACGCGCGCTCGCCCCCGCGCATATCGTCGCCGTCGCCTCGCCCGCTTATCTGAGGGGTCGCACGTTGCCCGGCGATCCCGGCGGCCTTCACCAACTGGACGGCATCGTCATGCGTTCGCTGGATACGGGCCGCATCCGGCAGTGGACGATGCGAGATGTGGCGGGCCGCGAGACGGCGGCGTTGCTCACGGCGACCCTCGTCGTCAACGAGCCCATCGCAATGCGGGAAGCCGCTCTTCTGGGTCTTGGTGTCGCCATGACCGTGATGGCCGATGTGCTGCCGGCGCTGGAGGCCGGAGCGCTCATCCGCCTCGTTCCCGACTGGTATGCCGACGCAGGTGCGATCGCGATCCAATATGCGTCGCGCGCGATGCTTCCGGCGAAGACCCGCGTCTTCGTCGACTGGGTTGCGGACGCGTTCAAGACTCAGCGCCTGGCGGAGCGGTTCGCCGGCAGCCTAAGATAGGCGCGGTTCCGGCGGACCGCACCGAACGTTTGATTACACAAGGCGCGATCCGTTCGGCTCAGCATCACTCGTTTACGCATCGCTGAGCTCTGCGATGATGCGGTCGCTGAGAATTCGTAGCGCGAGAGAGGGCCGTGGGAGAAATGCCGGCGAAGACGTCCATCGAGTGTGACGCCTGCTCGCACCGCTCGGACGGACACGCTCATAGCGTGGGTTGAGGAATCCCTGGGAGAAGAGATAGATACTGTTTGGTCATTCCAAGATCGAGAACACGGTTCGATCCCTGGGTGTCGACGTCGAGGACGCGCTGCTCCTGGCGGAGCGAACCGAAATCTGAACTCAAGCGGTTATCTGTCTCATCGCGGATGACCGCATTGACGCGCAGGATATGTCGCTTGCCGGTCAGTCTTGGGGGTGGATTCCTGCCCGACCACTTCGGGGCACGAAGTTGCGTAAGCGGCCATTGAAACTGCAACTTCCCGTTGGACGGAATTTCAGATCTCGCCAGAACCCTGCAAGTCATTCAGTAGGCCTTCCAAAGGCGCCAGCCATCCATTCCCTGCGCAGGATGGCGTATTGCATGGTGTTTTCGTAAATCGGTTTGCCCGCATCGTCCTTCGTGAAAGATACGAACTCGATGAACACGCCTTCCCGGCGCATGCCAAGCTTTTCGCAGAGACGCTGCGATGGCTTGTTGTGGTCTTCGACATAGGCATAAACCCGGCGAATACCCTGGACCCGGAATAGATGGTCGAGCAGGGCCCGCGCGGCTTCGAAGGCATATCCCTGACCACCGAATTGTGGATTGAGGTGCCAGCCGACCGAGGCCGTTTCGTCCTCCTCGGCTTCTGCGGCGCCGCCGAACAGATCGCCGATGAGCCGGCCGGTCTGTTTCAGGCATATCGCCACGCTGCCCTCGTCCAGGGCGCGCCTTCTGACCTCCGACTCCGCCTCCGCCAGATCTGCGAGCTTGAGCGACAGAAAGCACGAGGCGGTGGGCGCACGCAGATAGGCGAAAAGGTCTGCCGCGTCCCCCTCACGGAAGGGCCGAAGGTTCAGGCGCTCGGTTTCAAGGATCTGCATGTCCGGAGCTCTTCAAAAGGCGGTCAATGATGCGCATGGGAAAGTCTGCGATACCCGGCCAGGGTGAAGAACACCACGACCGCCAGCGCCGCCATCGCCAGGGAAGCCGTCGTCAGCAGAGCCGAGTGGGTCTGGGTGAAGGCAGCCTTGCCTGACTCGATCAATGCCGCACCTTGCTCACCCGGAAGCTCGCTGGCGACGATGTAGGCATCGCCGATCGTGTGCGAAGCCTGTTCGGCCAAAGCCCGCGACAGGCTGGGGGGCAGTTCGATAGCGCGGCTGAACGCGGCTGACATGAAGACGCCGAACAGGGTGATCCCGAGACCGGTGCCCAGTTCATAGCCCGTCGCTTCCAGCGATCCCGCCGCGCCGCCCTTGCTCGCATCGACGGAGCCCATGATGGCGATCGACGAGGATGTCAGTCCGATGCTGAGCGTGAGCCCGAGAACGGCAAGCGCGAACGGAACGAGGAAGCCCGGATCGTGGAAGTCGCTTTGCGCGATGAACAGCAGCGCACCGGATGAGATTGCAAGCGAAAGCGTGGCGACCAGCCGCAACCCGAACAGGTTGGACAGATAGCCCGCGACCGGACCGCCCACGGCCGCCGCAGCCATGATGGGGATCATGAAGATGCCGGCCTGGAGCGGCGTCTTGCCCAGAACATATTGCAGTTCCTGCGCCAGTGTCAGCTCGACGCCGGCCAGCGCGCCCGATGCGACGACGGCCATGATCAGGCCGGCGACCATCGCGGGATGAGACAGGAGCGACAGGTCCAGCATCGGCTCGGACGAACGGAGTTGCTTGCGCACGAACAGCGTCAAAGCCGCAATGCCGACGCCCATGACGAGGACGATGATCGGCAGAGGCTGCTTGCCGCCGAACCAGGCCTTGATGCCATAGACGAGTGATATCATGCCGACGATCAGCAGCAGCGCCTGGCCGATCGCCCACTTTCCGGGCGTCGTGCTTTCGACACGCGGCAGCAGGAGATAGCAGGCCGGCGCGACCACCAGCATGACCGGCACATTGACCAGGAATACCGAGCCCCACCAGAAGTGCTCCAGAAGCGCCCCGCCGACGAGCGGGCCGACCGCGGCGCCCGCGGCTCCGACCATGCCCCAAAGGCCGAGGGCCATGGCGCGCTCGCCGTCGCCTTCGAAGGTCTTGCGGATAAGGCCCAGCACGCATGGCATGATCATCGAGCCGCCCAGCGCCAGAAGCACGCGCGCGGCAATCAGCATGGCGGGGCTTTGCGCAAAGGCGGCGAATGCTGAGGCGACTGCGAAGGTGACAAGGCCGACAAGCAGGATTTTGCGGTTGCCGACCCGGTCTGCGAGGGTACCCATCGGGACCAGAAGCCCTGCCATCAGCAGGGGATAGATGTCGATGATCCACAGCACTTCGGTGCCGGAAGCATTCAGCGATTGCGTCAGCGTCGGGACGGCGACATGCAGGATCGTCATGTCGAGGACGACCGGGAGGAAGGCCAGCATGACAGCGACGAGGACAAGCCAACGGCTGGTCGGGACAGAAGCGGACGACATCATTCACCATTCGCCTGAACGAGGATTGCGTCCGCTGATATAAATACATACGTATGGATTTCAATAACTTTTGGCGGTGGAGGAGCGACGAGTTGGGCAGAAAGCCGACGATCACGCGTGAGAGTTTGCTCGAAATCGCGGAAGGGATCGTTCGCAGTGACGGTGCGGCCGGACTGACCATCGATGCCTTGGCCAAGGCAGCCGGCATCTCGAAAGGGGGCGTCCAGTATTCATTCTCATCGAAAGACGATCTGGTCCGCGCGCTGATCGAGCGATGGACGCATCAGTTCGACGAGCTGCTTGGCGAAATGGATGACGTTCCGCCGGTCGATCTCGTCCGCAAGTACATCAAGGTCATGCGCAGTTCGCAGGCGGCCATGAATGCCAAAATGGCCGGGCTGATGATCGCTTACATCCAGAATCCGGAGAACGTCACGGAAACGCGGGAATGGTACCGTTCCATGTTCAAGCGCCTGGGCGAGGGAACGAGCGACGCGCAGGCGGCGCGTGTTGCGCTGCTGGCAGTCGAGGGACTGTTTATGTTGCGTATTTCCGGCATAGACGAGAATGGCGAATGGACTGCCTTTCTCGACGATGTGGAGAGCGTCTTCGAACGTCTCCTACAGAAACGATAGGTAGTCCTTGACCGCGCCGCCATGAGCGCAAGTTGTGATTTTGATTTCTCCAGCGCTGCCGATCAGCGATCGATCCGAAAGCCGATCCGCGTGCCGGGAACTGAAAGCATCCGGGCCGTGACGGAGGCACACAGTGCGTCTCCTTTGGGGTCGGAAGCAGAAATGCGGCTATCTGCACAGCGGCAACCAAGACCGGCCAGTCCGCTTCCAGCCCCATTTTTGACGCCTAAGTCGGGACGATCAACATGCCCGGAAGCAGACGATCGCAAGGCTCGCTTTGGGGCAATTCCGGCCGCGCTCTATCGCAAATAAAGCCATTGAGCGCATGTTCTGATGCCTCAAGGACGTCCAAAGCTCGCCCCGCGAGAGAACCGAAACGCAGTCGACTGCCTCGCTGCCGTCACTGCATCGCTGATACCGTAAGAGACGGAAAATTCGTCAGAGGCTGGACACAGCCGGCGTCTAGAAATGATCTCGCAGGTGCTGTATAGGAGCTCCCGGCTATCCCCAGGCGCTTTCACGCAGGGGCTCGGCACCGTGCGGGTGTGGTGGAACTGGTAGACGCGCCGGACTCAAAATCCGGTTCCGAAAGGAGTGTCGGTTCGATTCCGACCACCCGCACCACCATCTCGGTTTCGGCTGACTTCCTGAGGGGAATGAAGCCGCGCGCCGCAATTGCGATGCCCAAGTTTGCGACAGCGACCCGCTGCCGGCACAGCCTTTCACGATCCAGCATTCTCTGCTCCAAACCCTCATCAGCCTTCAGTGGCGATGACAAGCCAAGATCCGCCCGCACGGGCGGTTGCTCGTGGCCCTTGATGCGATGACCGTCCGGCGATCACCGCGACGCATGTCCCGCTTTCCGGTTCCGCAGAGACCGGGAACTACAATTTCGAGACGCGGCCGCATCTCGCCACTCTTCCCGACCACGATTTGATCCTGGCCGCGACCCCGCTGGCCAAGGCGGCGGGTGCGACGACAATCGCAATCATCAATTTCGGCAAGTCGCCCCTGTCGGCAAGTCGCCCCTGCGTGCTCATGCCGACATCGTCCTCAACACACCTGCACGCGATGCGGTTTCGTACCGAAGCGATGGCAAGTCGCATCGCGCAGCTTGCGATCGCCGATACGCTGATAGGCCACCTGGTATTGGCCGATTGTGACCGTGCCCTTGGATCAATCGACTGCAATTCCGACGCCCTTTTGACGAAGCGTATCCGAGCGTCCGTGTGCCGAAGCGAGGCCCAGCCGCAATATTTCGGTGCAGGCTGCTTCAATGCCATCATTGTCGTTGATTATATGCATTCAAACGGTGTTTATGTGGCTCGTGTAGTCGGAGGCGAGCGGTCAGCGCGGGCGGATGTCGCCTGGATCGTCCAGCGACAGAGGTGTCAGGCGGCCATGCCAGCAAGGAGGCAAGGCCGGCTGAAAGTGAAAAGGCATTTCGACATTGACCCAGGATGCAACCCAGACATTTCAGCAAGCGCTTCAGGCCTGCCCACTGATCGCAGTATTGCGCTGGATCAGCCCGGACGAGGTGGAGAGCGTGGCAGAGGTGCTGATCGATTCAGGCTTCCGCCTGCTCGAGGTCCCTCTCAATTCTCCTTCGCCTTATGTCAGCATCGAAAAGCTTGTCCGCCGCTTCGAAGGCGATGCCCTCATCGGTGCCGGGACCGTGATGTCGCCTGATGATGTCGACCGGGTTGGGGCTCTCGGTGGCCGGCTCATCGTCATGCCGCATGCCGATGTCGAGGTGATCCGTCGCTCCAAGCTGCGTGGATTCGCCTGCGTTCCAGGCGTTGCCACGCCAACGGAGGGGTTTGCCGCCCTTGCGGCAGGGGCTGTCGGCCTCAAGGTTTTCCCCGCCGAAGCCATTTCTCCCGCCGTTCTGAAGGCCTGGCGAGCCGTTTTCGCAAAGACGATCCCGCTATTGCCGACGGGTGGGATCGAGCCGGAGACGATGGGCGCATGGGTCGCGGCGGGGGCCAGCGGCTTTGGCGTCGGCGGCAATCTGTATGCCCCTGGCCGATCGCTTGACGACATCCGTTCGCGTGCCAGGGCCTATATCGATGCCTGCGCCCAATTGAAACTTTAGATCTGCGGTATCGCCCACCAGGCCGCCATGGACCGGCGCGGCAGCATATTCCGTCATGAGGCAATTCCGGGCGGTTCTATCAGCACAACGCTTCGGAGCCCACGCGATGGTCACCTTCCGTGCGCGCTCGAAAGGAGGCCGCGGGCGCGGAGACAGGCTGCTGAGGCCGGGCCTATCGACGCGGCGCCGTCGCGAAGAGAGCCGATTTCGCCGCGATGTTCGGCAAGCCCTTCAACGCCGCCGGCGTGACAGAGAAGGAGCGTGTCGCCCCGTCTGGGATGTCAAGCATGGCCACCACTTCGTCTGCCGGTCAACGCCGACACGGCCTTCTTTCGAGCAGGATAAGGCCGCCGATTCCGACGATCGCCATGCCCGAGCCGAGGAGAGCCGTGCCTGAATAGCCGAGACGAGGGGTGCCGATGGCAAAGCAGCCGGCCGCGAGGGCATTGCCTACGAGGGCGTTGATCGGATTGAACGCCGTGCCGAGACCGGGCCGATCCGGAAACAGGTCCTGGAAATAGCTCAGTGGCATTGAAAGCAACGCCGCCGCGCCCGCGGCACCGAGAACTGACAGGCCGTAGATATGCCAGGGCGCGGTCGCGAGCGGTAGGAAGCTCATATAGGCAGCGTAGATGGCGGCAGCGCTGACCAGAATCTTCATCAAGCTGAGCCGTCGCAGCAGGCCGGCCCAGACCAGCATGAACGGGATTTCCAGCAGCGCCGTGAGGCCGGCGACAAGTCCGACATTCGAAATGGGCGCGCCGAGCCCGGCCGTCAGGATCAGCGGCACGAGCGCGCCGGAGAGCCGGATCGTGCCGGTGACGGCGCCCATCGCAACGACGCGGGCGAGCATGTCCGGCGAGGCCAGCGTCCGGATCGATTGCAGGATTCCCGGCGGTTTCGCGCGTCCATCGTCTGCTTTCGGCCGAGGGCGCGGGCCGAACACGGAGCCGAGCAGGATACAGAGGGCGCAGAGCGCCGCGATGCCCCAGGCGCCGACCATGCTCGACGACCCTGCGAGCACCAATCCGACCGCCGCGGGTGCAACCACCCAGGACGCCGACATGAACGCACGAACAGTGGCATTGATCGCGGCCGCGTTCTGCGTGCCGTCTGCCTCGGTCTCGCCTCTGACCCTGACAAAGATCAACGGGCCGATGGCCTGGAAGAAGGGAATCGCGAACACGGTCGCAATCACGAAGACCGGCACGCTCGGGACCAGGAAGATCGCGCCGTAGCCGATCACGCCGGGAATGGCGAGTAGGGCGGTCGCCCTGCTGCGGTCGCGGATCCGGTCCGAAAGGATGCCTATGGTGATGCTGGTGAGAAGCGCGGCACAGGACGAGGCGATGATCAGCAGCGAGTAGCCGGCATTGCTGAGCCCAAGCTCCTGGATCGCCACAACCGAGAGGTAAGGCAGGGTCGATCCGTAGGCTGAGCCCTGCGCGAAGATCATCATGGCGAGAAGGAGCAGCGTGGGCCGGGCGGCGATGGTACGCAGGGATCCGAACATCAATTGATCCACATATCCGACTGTCTGGTGTCACATCCGCTTCGCCACAGTATCGCGCGTCGCCGCCTAGACGACGAGTGTCGAGGCGGTAGGCCGCTGGGAGAGGGTACTGGAGAGAATATCGAGGCTCTGCTTCAGGGCTTCCGTGTTGCGTGGGGCACCGAGGCTGAGGCGTACGGCCTCGGGCGGCTCTGCAACGGCGAAGGCGTCGCTGGACACCACGCCCACGCCCTCGGTCCTGAGCCGGGCGACCAGGGCCTCGCGCGTCCATTGGCCCGGCAGAATCAGCCAAGCGTGGAACGCGCCTGCAGACATCCTGACACCGTCCCCAAGGCGTGATCGCACAATCGTCTGCCGGGCTTTCGTTTCACGCCGGATGGCATCGAGCGCCGCATCAGCCGTGCCGCTTTCGAGCCATCGCGTCGCCAGCGCGGCCGTTAGCGGCGAGGCCATCGAGGCGGTGGCGCGGATCCCAACCATCAGCGAGACGGCATGCTGCGCGTCAGGCGCGACGAGATAGGCAACCCTGAGGGCGGGCGACAGGCATTTGGACAGACCGGCAATGTAATAGACGATGTCCGCGCCGATTGAAGCAAGCGGCGGCGGCGCATCCGGCGCCAGCGCGCCATAGGCATCGTCCTCGATGATCGGGACGCCGTGCCGCCGCGCGATGTCGACCAGCCGCTGCCGACGATCCAGCGGCAAAGTCGTCGTGGTCGGATTATGCAGGGTCGGATTGACGCAAAGAACTTTCGGCTTCCTTCGGAGGCAGAGTTCTTCGAATGCGTCGGGAATGATGCCGTTCGCGTCGAGCGCGACAGCATCGACACCGAGCCTCAGATGGGCGGCTGCTGCCAGCAGACCGGGATAGGTCAGCGCCTCGGCAGCGATGGTGTCTCCGGGTGCGGCGAGAACGCCGAGGAGCGCCAGCAACGCGCCCTGCGCGCCGGGGCAGACCAGGATCCGTTCTGCCGCGCGCGCGCCGAGACGCGGCGTCAGCCAGCGCGCTCCGGCTTCGCGATCGCGCACGGTGCCCCCGGGCGCCTGATATCGCAGCAGCAGATCCAGTCCATCATCGCCCCTGAGGCTGCCGAGCTCATCCCACATGCGCGCAACCAGCGCGGGGTCATCAAAGTGGGGCGGAAGGTTCATGCTCATGTCGATGAGGCCGCCGCTGTCCGGCGACGCGATCCGCTGCCGCGACCTGACAAAAGTGCCCTGCCCAACCCGCCCCACGACAAGGCCGCGACGTCCAGCCTCGGAATAGGCTCGACCCACGGTGGTGAAGTCGACGCCGAGCGTATCAGCGAGCGCACGCTGCGTCGGAAGACGAAAGCCGTCGGTAAGCAGCCCGGCCAGGATGTCGGCGGCGAGAGCGTCGGCGATGGCGACATAAAGTGGCCCCGTGCCCTTCTTGATCCGGGGGGTCCAACTTGTCGCAGCCGCCTCAATGTCGATTGTCATGCATTCAATCTCCCAATATATGGACATTGCATGATTATTGATGCGACTACAAGCGGCGGCGCTATTCTCGCCGGGAGCGATAGATGGACATTGATGCGCGTTTTGCCGGCCTGATCGCAGACATGAAGCTGGACGGCCGGTATCGCACCTTCATTGAGCTTGAGCGGCTGGCGGGCGAATTTCCGTCGGCTGTCTGGCATGGGCCGGGCGGCGCGCAGCGCGTGACGGTGTGGTGCAGCAACGACTATCTCGGCATGGGCCAGAATGCCGCTGTTCTCGAGGCCATGCATCGGGCGATTGATGCCTCAGGCGCCGGGACCGGCGGGACACGCAATATTTCGGGCACCAATCGTCAGCATGTCGCGCTCGAAACGGCACTTGCCGATCTGCACGACAAGGAAGCGGCGCTCGTCTTCACGTCCGGCTGGATATCCAACCTCGCCGCTCTCGGCACGCTCGGTCGCGTGCTGCCCGATGCAGCGATCTTCTCCGACGCGCTCAACCACAATTCGATGATCGAAGGCATCCGCCGCTCGGGCGCGGAGAAGTTCATCTTCCGCCACAACGATCCGAACCATCTCGACGAACTGATGTCGGCGATCGATCCGGCACGGCCGAAGATTGTCGCCTTCGAGAGCGTCTACAGCATGGATGGCGATATCGCGCCGATCGCCGCGATCTGCGACGTCGCCGAGCGCCATGGTGCGCTCACCTATCTCGACGAAGTCCATGCTGTCGGCCTCTATGGAGAGCGCGGCGGCGGCATCGCCGATCGAGAGGGACTGTCACATCGGCTGACGATCATCGAAGGCACGCTCGCCAAGGCGTTCGGTGTCATGGGCGGCTATATCGCCGGGCCCGCGCTGCTGGTTGATGTCGTACGCAGTCTCGCCGACAGCTTCATCTTCACCACGTCGCTGTGCCCGCATCTTGCCGCTGGGGCGCTGGCTGCCGTCGAGGAGGTGAGGGCGCATCCGGAACAGCGCCGCCTCCAGGCGCGCAATGTCGCGGTGCTGAAGGCGATGATGCAGGCCGAGGGCCTTCCCGTGCTCGACACGCCGAGCCACATCCTGCCGGTGATCATCGGCGATGCGCATCTCTGCCGGCAGACGAGCGAGCGTCTCATCGCCGAGCATGGCATCTATGTGCAGCCGATCAACTATCCGACGGTCGCGCGTGGCCAGGAGCGGCTTCGGATCACGCCGACGCCCTTCCATACGGAAGACCACATGAAGGCACTGGTGCGAGGTTTGGTTTCGGTCGGGCGTTCGCTCGGCTGGATCGAATCCCGCGCGGCCGCCTGATCCGATTGCGAGGCGAGAACGCTCATAGCCGGAAGCCTCGTCGAGGCCGGCTTCGTCCGCGCGCCGCCTCTGCTCTCCGACACATGCTCGTCGTCAACACCAAGGCCATGATCCCGGCCAGCGTCGCCGGGTCCTGTCCCGCCCTACCGCAGGCGTCCCCCTTCGGCGCAGGAGTAGACCGATGTTCGGACTGACCGCTCTCGAACTGGCGCGCATCCAGTTCGGCTTCACCGTCTCGTTCCACATCATTTTTCCGGCGATCACGATCGGTCTCGCCAGCTATCTGTTCGTGCTGGAGGGATTGTGGCTGTGGAAGAGGGAGGAGGTCTATCGCGACCTCTATCACTTCTGGTCCGGGATCTTCGCCGTCAATTTTGCCATGGGTGTCGTCTCCGGCCTCGTGATGGCCTACCAGTTCGGCACGAACTGGAGCTATTTCTCGGCCTTCGCCGGCGGCGTGACGGGTCCGCTGCTGGCCTATGAGGTGCTGACGGCCTTCTTCCTGGAGGCCGGCTTCCTCGGCGTCATGCTGTTCGGCTGGAACCGGGTCGGGCCGGGCCTGCATTTCTTCGCCACTGGCATGGTCGCGCTCGGAACGCTTATTTCGGCCACCTGGATTCTAGCCTCCAACAGCTGGATGCAGACGCCGCAGGGCTTCGAGATCCTCAACGGACGGATCGTGCCGACGGATTGGCTGAAGGTCATCTTCAATCCGTCCTTCCCCTATCGGCTCGCGCATATGACGATCGCTGCCTATCTTTCGACGGCGCTCTTCGTCGGCGCGTCCGGCGCCTGGCACCTGCTGAAGGGCCGCGATACCCCCGCGATGCGCCGGATGCTGTCGATGGCCATGTGGATGCTGCTGGTCGCGGCACCCGTCCAGATCTTCGTCGGCGACGCGCATGGCCTCAACACGCTCGAATACCAGCCCGCCAAGATCGCAGCGATGGAGGGGCATTGGCAGAACGAGCCGGGCGAGGCCGTGCCGCTCATCCTGTTCGGCGTGCCGGACATGGCGGCCGAGACGACCCGCTACAAGATCGAGATTCCCCGCCTTGGCAGCCTGATCCTGACCCATAGCTGGGATGGGCAGATTCCGGGCCTGAAGTCGTTCGCGGCCGGGGACCGGCCCAACTCCCTCATCGTCTTCTGGACCTTCCGCGTCATGGTCGGGCTCGGGATGGGCATGCTGCTGCTGTCGCTCTGGGCGCTTTGGGCCCGCTGGCGCAGCGCGCTCTACACCTCGAGGCCTTTCCTTCGCTTCGCGCTCCTCATGGGGCCGACCGGTCTCATCGCCATTCTCGCTGGCTGGCTCACCACAGAGATCGGCCGTCAGCCCTGGGTCGTCTATGGCGTCATGCGAACGGCGGATGGTGTCTCCAACCATTCGGCGCTCGCACTTTCGACGACGCTCATCCTCTTCATCGCGATGTATTTCGCGGTCTTCGGCATCGGCGTCAGCTACATGCTCAAGCTCGTGGCGCGCGGTCCTACGATCCGCAATCCCGCACCGTCCGATGTCGCGCATGACGAGAACCAGAGCTTGCGTCCGGCACGGCCGCTCTCCGCTGCGCCGGACGATATCGATCCGACGCGTGTCGGACACTGAAGGGAGGAGGAATCATGGGAATCGATCTTCCGCTGATCTGGGCGGCGGTCATCGGCTTCGGGCTGATGATGTATGTCGTGATGGATGGTTTCGACCTCGGCATCGGCATCCTCTTTCCCTTCGTGCGCGATCGTTCCGATCGCGACACGATGGTCAACACGGTGGCGCCCGTCTGGGACGGCAACGAAACCTGGCTGGTGCTTGGAGGCGCTGGCCTCCTTGCAGCTTTCCCGATCGCCTATGCCGTCGTCCTCAGCGCGCTCTATCTGCCGCTGGTGCTGATGCTTGCAGGGTTGATCTGGCGTGGCGTCGCGTTCGAGTTCCGCTTCAAGGCGGATGAGCACCACAGGCGCTTCTGGGACCTCGCCTTCGCCGGCGGCTCCTATGTGGCGACCTTTTTCCAGGGCGTTTCGCTCGGTGCCTTCATCAATGGATTCAATGTTGTCGATGGCGCCTATGCCGGCGGATTGTTCGACTGGCTGACGCCGTTCAGCCTCTTTACAGGTCTCGGGCTCCTGGTCGCCTATGCCTTGCTCGGCAGCACATGGCTCGTCATGAAGACGGACGGCCCCTTGCAGGCGCGCATGACGCGGCTGGCGCGGCCGATCACCTTCGCGCTTCTCGCCGTGATCGCCATCACCAGCCTCTGGACGCCGCTGCAGCACGCGGCAGTCGCGGAGCGCTGGTTCCAGCTGCCGAACCTCTTCTTCTTCGCGCCTGTTCCAGTCCTCGTCGCCCTCGCGGCCGCAGGGTTGATCCGCTTGCTCGGTCGCGACAGCCATGCGGGGCCGTTCCTGCTCGCCCTGGCGCTGTTGTTCCTCGGCTATAGCGGACTTGCGATCAGCCTCTGGCCCAACATCGTGCCGCCGGCACTCTCGATCTGGGACGCGGCGGCCCCCCCGCAGTCGATGGGCTTCGCGCTGGTCGGTGCGCTCTTCATCATCCCTTTCATCCTGATCTATACTGCGTGGTCCTATTATGTGTTCCGCGGCAAGGTGAAGGCAGGCGAGGGCTATCACTGATGGCCGGACCATCCGTTTCAGGCCCGGCACTTTGGCTGCGACGCGTTGGTTGGCTGCTGCTGATCTGGGCGGCGAGCGTTATTGGGCTCGGGGTAATCGCGTTGGGGTTCCGCCTGACAATGCGGATGGTGGGTATGACAACCTAGGGTGCGGACACAATTGGCGCCGAGAGTAAGGCTGGCGACGATGCAGACGCCAGCGAGTTAGTTCCTAGCGGACTGCGGCGCGATCATCACTCGCCACGGGCTCTGAACGTCGACCAAGGAGAGAACGCAAGTGCTGTCAATCTTTGAGCTTTCGGCACTGCTCCTGACGTTTTCGGCGACGCTCGGATTCATCAACTACAAATTCCTGCCAATGTCGCGCAGCGTCGGTCTTCTGACGATGAGTGTCGCCGCGTCGCTCATTCTGGTGACGATCGACATCCTCTATCCAAGCCAGCATCTCTTCGAGCCGCTGACAAATGCGCTGCTGCACATCGACTTCACCGCAGTGGTGATGGATGGGATGCTGGCCTTCCTGCTATTCGCCGGCGCGCTGCATGTCGATCTCAAGACGCTGGCCAACCGTGCCGTTCCGGTCATCGTGCTCGCAACCTTTGCGACTGTGGCGTCGACCTTCATCGTCGGCTTCCTGATGTGGCAGGCTGCGCGCCTGTTCGGGCAGCCGCTGACGTTGCCATGGGCGCTGGTGTTCGGTGCGCTGATAAGCCCGACCGACCCGGTCGCGGTGATGAGCACGCTCAAGACGGTGAAGGTCCCGCCCAGCCTCGAGGTCGAGATGAAGGGTGAGTCGCTGTTCAACGATGGCGTCGGCATCGTCATCTTCACGATCCTGCTCGCCTTCGGGACAGGCCAGGGCGGCGATCACACGTCGTGGTCGGCCATCACCGAACTGCTGGTCGCGGAGGCAGGCGGCGGCCTCCTGCTCGGTCTTGCGACGGGATATCTTGCCTATCGGGCGATGCGACTGATCGACGACTATTCGATCGAGGTGCTCATCACGCTCGCGCTCGTCACAGCCACCTATGCGATCGCACAGCGCATCCATGTCAGCGGCCCGTTGTCGGTGGTCGCAGCCGGCCTCCTGATCGGGTATCGCGGACCGCGCGATGCCATGAGCGACCGGACCCAGACCTATGTCTTCGGTCTGTGGACCCTCATCGACGAGGTCTTGAACTCGCTGCTGTTCCTCCTGATCGGATTGGAGGTGCTGATCCTGCGCTTCGAGCCGCGCGCCCTGCTGTTGGCTGCCATCGCCATTCCGATCGTCGTCGCGGCGCGTTTCATCGCTGTCGGCCTGCCAACGCTGGCACCGCTGGCCAGTCGGGTCATGTCGCGCGGCAATGTGGCGTTCCTGACCTGGGCCGGCATTCGCGGTGGCATCTCGATCGCGCTGGCGCTTTCGATCCCCGAGGACCCCGCAAAGCCATGGATCCTCGCCTCGACTTATGCCGTCGTTCTGTTCTCGGTGATCGTCCAGGGCTCGACGCTCGGCTGGGTTGCCCGTCGCACCGTGCTTGCGCCCAAGAGCGGCGCCTAGAGCATTTTCGATGCGAAGTGGATACCGGATCGCGTGATGAAAAATAGTGAAAACAAATGGATAGAGCAGTTCCGATAAACCGGAGTTCACGGGAACTGCTCTAGGTCCGGTCGCCGGCCACCGGTACGCCGAGGCTCGCAAGCGGCCCCAGCTCGATCATCGCGATGAAACTGCGGTGCCGACCGATGATGTCGGCGAGATCGGATGGATTGTCGATCTCGCGCTCAGCATCGGTGCGAACGAGGTCCGCATGTCGGCGCAGTGTCGTGCGGCGGGCCGGATCATGCTCGCAACTGGCCACCGCGGTCAGAACCTCGAGTATGCGGACCAATACGGCGACATGATCGGCGCCGCTCTGCCGGATCATGTGGAACATCGCATCGACGAGACCGTCATAATCGACGCTCGGCACGACGAGGGCGGGCCGATCATCATGCAGGATCACGCCGCTTGGCAGATAGAGCGGCGCCAGTTCGCACAGCGCCGCTCCCAGCCGGTCGATGACGCTGACCGCCGTATAGGGATCGTTGATGCCGGGCGACAGGGCTCTCACGCCCACCTCGACCAGTTGGCGGATCGCGTATTCAATGTCGGCCGCGCTGTCCCGTTTGGCCGCAAGCGCGGTCGCGGAGCGGATCGCGTCCTCGGCGCCATCCACCGGCGGCACCATCAGCGCGACGGGCCCGCCGGGAAAGACATAGTCCCCCGGACGGACCAGCAGCCGCAGTGCCGTGCCCTTCTCGATCGCCCATTGCGCCAGTCCCGTATCGTCCAGCTGCTGGAGATAGCCGCGCCGCCCGTCGCGAACGACCACCGCATCCTGCCAGAACGCCATCGGCGGAGCGTCCGGCTGCTGTTCCTTTTCGGCGATGCGCTGAAAGGCCTCCGTCACATCCTGGCTGACCAGCGCGATCACGGTATCGACATTGATGCGTCCGGCCATATGGCCGACGAAGTAAATGAGCGTCGCGACGCAGACGAAGGCGAGGAGAATACCGGCGGTCAGTGACAAATGCGGGACGAACACCCCTTCGTCCTGAGTCCGCACCGTACGCAGAACCATCAGCGCATATGAAAACGTGCCGAGAAAGGCGCCGAGCGTGATCTGGTTTCCGCGATCCTTCGTGAAGTTTCGCAGCAGGCGAGGCCCCATCTGCCCGGCCGCCAGTGAGAGAGCGGCGATGGTGATGGAGAATACGGTACTGGCGACGCCGATGGACGAGGAGGCGACGGCACCGAGCAGCGTCCGCGCGCCGGTTCCCCCGCCATTGTAGAGCCAGGCATTGTCGAGCAACCACACAGGCAGCGCACCACTGCGATCGATTGCGATCAGGACGAGGGCCAGCCCAATCCCGCCGCCTGTCATGGCGGCGGGAATAAGCCAGAAGGTCTCGGACAGGGATGCCAGAAACTGCCGCAGTCTTGCCTTCACGATAGCCGCCCCGCCAGCGCCGTTGTGCCCGCCATGACGGGTGCGCCTATTCTAGCTGCTTTTTGGCAGCGCATAGGCGATGATGGCATCGCCCGCCTTTGTTCCCGTCGAGCCATGGCCACCGGCCACGACGACGAGATACTGTCGTCCATCGGCTCCCAGATAGGTCGAAGGCGTCGCCTGCCCACCGGCCGGCAGCCGGGCGCGCCAGAGTTCCGCGCCCGTTTGCAAGTCATAGCCACGCACATAGTTGTCGAGCGTGCCGCTGAGGAAGGCCACGCCGCCCTTGGTTATGATCGGGCCGCCGATGCCGGGCACGCCCATCTTGAACGGCAAGGGAATCGGTGACAGGTCACGCACGGTGCCGTTGACATGCTTGTAGATCGTCTTGCCCGTCGTGAGGTCCACGCCAGCGACGTAGCCCCATGGCGGCGCCTGGCACGGCAGGCCGACCGGCGAGAGGAACGCCCCCATCTTTGAAGCGTATGGCGCACCGAAGTTCTCGTTGAACACGTCCTCGCCGGGCTTGGTGACCACCCGATCCGTCGTGTTGGGACGCGGAACCAGCTTTGACGTGAAAGCGAGGTAGACGGGCATCGCGAACAGCACCTGGCGGTTCGGATCGACGGCGACCGCGCCCCAGTTGAACGCACCGAAATTGCCGGGATAGACGATCGAGCCTTTTTCCGAAGGCGGCGTGTAGCGCCCCTCATAATTCAGCGTGTGGAATTTGATCCGGCAGGCGAGCTCGTCCAGCGGCGTGGCGCCCCACATGTCCTTTTCCTGAAGCGGCACCGGCTTGAAGGAGATCGTCGAGACCGGCTGCGTCGGCGCAGTCGTGTCTCCCTTGACGGCTCCAGACGGCGCCGGCTCCTCGGTCACGGGCAGCACCGGCTCGCCCGTCCTGCGGTTGAGCACGTAGATCTCGCCCTGCTTGGTCGGGGCGACCAGCGCCGGCACGTCCTTGCCGTCGATCGTCAGATCGACAAGGCTCGGCTGCGCTGGGACGTCCATGTCCCAGAGGTCATGATGGACCGTCTGGAACACCCAGGCCGTCTTGCCGGTATTCACATCAAGCGCCAGAATTGACGAGGAGTATTTCTCGACGCTCGTGCTTCGTCCCGCGCCATACTGGTCGGGCGACTGGTTGCCCATCGGCAGGTAGATCAGCCCGAGCTTCGGATCATAGCTGGAGACACTCCAGGAGTTGGGCGCGTTTTCAGTATAAGTCTCGCCATTGGCGATCGGCGCGGTCGCATCGGGGTTCTTCGCATCGAAGTTCCAGACGAGATCGCCGGTGTTGACGTCAAAAGCCCGGATGACACCCGAAGGCGAGGTCGTCGCGACATTGTCGTTCACCGTGCCGCCGACGATCACCAGTTTGTCGGTCACCACGGGCGGCGACGTCGAATAGACCGAGCCGGGCGTGATATTGGGCATGTTCGCCCAGAGATTGATGGTGCCGCTATCCCCGCCGAAGCCGGGGCAGATCTTGCCGGTTTCGGCACTGAGCGAGATCAGGCGTCCATCCGATGTGGGCGCGAACAGGCGCTTCACGCAGGTCGGATCGAGAGCGGCCGGAGCCGAGACGATCTTGCGGTCGACGATCGGATTGGGCGCGCCGGGCTTGGCCTGGCCGGTGACGACATTCTGCGGCACGCCGGCCGCCTCAGTCGTGACCTCCGCGGCACTCGCAGCGAGCCGCTGCGCCTCCGGCTCTGTCGCCGCAGCGCCAGCCGGCTGCGCCGCCGCGTCCGTCGCAGCCGCGGCGATTCCATCGTAGTAGGATACGCCTCGGCAGGTGAGATGCTGCGTCGTCTGCCTGGTTGTCTGCTTCAGCTGCGGGTCGAAGCGCCATTTCTCCTTGCCCGACACCGCATCGAGCGCGATGACGAGGCTGTGCGGCGTGCAGATATAGACCGTGCCGTCGATCATCAGCGGCGTGACCTCATAGGTCGCTTCGCCCGGATCGTTGGGACCGCGGATATCGCCGGTGTGATAGGTCCAGGCAACGGCCAGCTTGTCCACATTGGCAGGCGTGATCTGGTCGAGCGGCGAATACCGCTGGCCAGCCTCGGTCCGCCCATAGGAATGCCACTCGCCATCGGGAATGCTGCTGTCGACGGACCGCGTCGCCGCCATCGTCGCGTCCGGGAAGGACCCAGCGAGATCGTGCGGGCTCTGGAACATCGAGTATACCGCGACGACGAGCGCGACCATGATCGACAGCAACAGCACGCCGCTCGATGTGCCATAGCGCGCTCGGCCCGTGCCGTTCCGGTGCAGCGACCAGACCATCGGCGGCATGAGCAGTAGCACGCCGAATGCCACCAACAGGCTGCCGCGCGCCGAGAGCGCCCACCAGTCGAAACCGACCTCGTAGATCGCCCAGGCCAGCGTCAGCAGCACCGTTAGGCCGTAGAGCGCCAGCCCCGCCGATCGTCGATTGAAGAGCATCAAAGCCGATGCGAGGACGAGCCCGCCCATCAGGATGAAGAACCACGATCCGCCGAGGAAGGCGAGCCAGACGCCGCCGAGCAGAAGCGCCAGCCCCAACAGAGCGGTCAGGAGCGAAAGGAGGATACGATACATCGTGAAGCTGCCATTCAATTCGGGCCGCAGGCGGGGCGCCTGATCGCTTTCGTCTCAAAGGCAAAGCGCCGGTGCGAAAGCAGACCTCAGATTGGCAACGCGAAGGCGGTTGTCGGGTTCCCTTGACTCTGCCTCGCTCGGCGCCGCTGCAGCCCGGCTGTTCTGGCAGCCAGTCGGTCTGTGCAGAGCGCACATCATCCACTCAACGGAGATAGCCATAGCAGCCACAACGGGTTCCAAATGCGAGTTGCCCCGAAGGATTGCACTATCCGCTCAATGGCCGCGGCGAATTCATACGGACAAGGCTGACCGAGACCGCCGTAACCTTTTGCCCACTCGGAGAAACATCGTCTTTGTCAGATGATGTTGCTTGGCGGGCGTCGACACGAGGCGACGAATTCGGTTCACGGGGGGGGGGGGGTAATTCATTAGCCACCGGATCTCGTCGGCCCAATCCCGCCGTTCTCGTCTTCGCGGTTGCGTGGTGCTGCTCAGATCGCCGGCGGATAATTCGACGGGAAGAGCGCACGTTTCGTCTCCTCGTCATTGGTTCGCTTGAACGCGTGATCTTTCCCCACGGCGCGGGCGCGTGCAGCGGCCGGACGCGCATCGACCGTCTCGAACAGGCGCTTGACGTTCGGATAGGCCGCCAGCGGATCATCCTCGCCCTTCATGACGCGCGAGGCGCGGTCGAGCCAGCCCCAGGCCGACATATCGGCAATCGTGTAGCTGTCGCCGACGATGTAGGTACGGCCGGCCATATGATCTTCCAGTACCTGGTAGTGCCGTTCGGCCTCGCGACGGTAGCGGTTCACGGCATAATCGAGGTCCTCGGGCGCCGCGAACTGGAAGTGCACCGCCTGACCCGAGAAGGGCCCGAGACCGGAGGCGATGAATAGCAGCCAGGACAGAAGCTCTGGTCGGTCTTCGGCGGCACCGAGGAACTGATTTGTCTTCTCGGCAAGGTACATCAGGATTGCCGTTGAATCGAAGACGCGCGCTTCTTTGCCGCCGGGTCCGTCCGTGTCGACAATCGCCGGCACCTTGCCGTTGGGATTGATGGCGCGGAACGTCGGTGCGTGCTGTTCGCCCCGGCTCGTATCGACGGGGACGGTTTCATAGGGCAGGCGCACCTCCTCCAGCAAAAGCGCGACTTTCGCCGGGTTAGGCGTTGGGTGGTAATAGAAGCGGATCATGGGTTTTCTCACGGACATGCTGAACTGGCAGCGATCGACGTAGTCATTGTGGGTCAGGCGGGGGAGAGCCGGAGCTGGCAGGGACGCCCCTCCGAACGCCGCGTCGATCGACGTTCGGGTCCATCCCACTATGCGCCAGAGGATGGGGCCTGTCGCGCCGGCCGTTGGACGAACTTCGCGATCAGATGATCGAGCGAGACGCGGCCAGGTCCCCAGGCCATGATGCTCAGCGCCATCGCCGACCAGGTCAGATGGACCGGCCAACCGTCGGGTACCGTCAATTCGACGATGAGTGTCATGATCAGAAGGCCGAATGCGGCGAAGCGCGTCGCGAGCCCGAGCAGCAGGAGGATGGGCAGGATGATCTCGCCCGAGCCGGACAGGAAGGCGACTATGGTGGGCGCGGGAAACGGATAGGGACCGCCCGGCAGATGCAGCATGAATTCGTCGCTGAAGAGGTAGACGGCCGTATCGCTCAGTTGCAGGAACCCGTCCCACTTCAGGATGCCGGAACGCCAGAACGGCACGGCCAGCGCCAGGCGGGCAACGAGTTGAACGAGAGAAGGCTGCGCGATGGCGCGGATGATGGCGTCAGCCTTGGCAACGGCAGCGACGATCGGCCGATTGCCGACGATGACAGGGTGATCCGTGGTGGTCATGACCGACTTCCAAGCGTGACTGATGTGAAGACGCCGGCTTCGATGGCCGCAGCGATGCAAGCGCCGATGTCGAAGGCGGGGATGACGGCGACGGCGAGCGCGGCTGCTTCGCCGAGCGGCTGCCGATCGATCAGGGCGGACAGGAATGCGGCGGCGCCGGGTGGAAGGCTATGTACGGCGACGTCGAACTCGGGACGTGTGATCAGCGCATCCTCGGCGACGCCGGCATCGATCCGTTCGACCGGGCCCTCACGCCGGTTGGCGGCGAAGATCGTCACGGCCGCAAAGGACGATCGTAGAATGTAGGTTGCTGGGTGAATCTCGAAGACGAGGTCGGCCAGCCGGTCCTGCGGCATGGAAGCCAGAGCGTCCGGCACCAGCGGCGGCGCATCGGCCGCGTGGTAGGCGTCGAGCCATGCACGTTCGATCCGGGCTGTGTCGGCGAGCCAGGGCATGGCCTGCGCATAGTCGTAGCGTTCGATGAAAGCCGGAAAGCCGCGGCCATACTCGAACAACAAAGGGGACTTTGGCGGCGTCTCGCGAATGTGGAAGCGTGCCATCGCGCGGAAGAAGTCATCGCCTGTGATGCGTCGCACGGCCGGGAAGGTCGCCGCCAGGGCATCGATCAGGCTGACGGTGACGTTGTTGCGGTAGACATTGTAGCGCTTGATCGCAGCCTTGCCGTTCGGGCCGGCGACGAGCGCGGGGGTCTCGCGGTCCGGGTTTGTGAGCGCGCCGGAAAACTCGGTCGCATAGGAGCAGCGGTCGAAGGCCGCGCTTGAAGGCTCAGGCCGCATGACTCGCCTCCACTTGGGCGGGGACGCGATAGCGCTCCAGAATCGATTGCGCCGCCGCCGCTTCCGCCTTCAAAACGGGCCAGTCAGGGATATTGCTATCCCATTCGATCAATGTCGGGATCGGCCCACATCGGTCGATGATGATCCGGTAGAGGGACCAGACCGCATCGGCGACCGGGCCGTCGTGGCTGTCGATGAGCAGCAGATCGCCCTCGTCGTCCGATTGTTTCGCATGGCCGGCGAGATGAATCTCGCCGACATGGGCAAGCGGAAAGTCCGCAAGATAGTCGAGCGCGGAATAGCCGTGATTGGTGGCGGAAACGAAGACGTTGTTGATGTCGAGGAGCAGCCCGCACCCGGTGCGCTGGACAATGGCTCGGATGAAGTCCGTCTCGCTCATCGTCGACTGGCGAAACTGGACATAGGTCGACGGGTTCTCCAGGAGCATGGGCCGGCGGATCGCCTGCTGCACCGCGTCGATGTGCTCGCAGACACGGGCCAGCGTCGCGTCCGTGTAGGGGAGCGGGAGCAAGTCATTGAAATAGGTCGTCTCGTGCGTGGACCAAGCCAGATGCTCCGAGACCAACGCCGGCTCATAGCGCTCGACAAGCCCCCGGAACCGGGCGAGGTGTGCTTTGTCGAGAGGCTGGGGGCCTCCGATCGACATGCAGACGCCGTGGAGAGAGACCGGGTAGTCGCGGCGGATCGCCTCCAGCGCCCGGTGCGGCGGGCCGCCGGCGCCCATGTAATTCTCCGCATGGACCTCGAAGAAGCCATCCTGCTTTTCATCCGCGCTGATGGCGGGCAGATGCTGGTGCTTGAAGCTCGTGCCAGCGAGGCCGGCGATGGAAAATTCCGGAAAGCGAAGAGATCGCACGTCTGCTGTCGCGGGGAACGTCGTTGCAATCATGGAGTCTCTCCGCCTTCCGGCTGTCAATTCGGGCCTGAGGCCGCGATCACATCGCCTTCAGGGTGCCGTGACCGCCATTCGGCAGCACGATCGAGGTGCAGGTGCCGCCATTGACGAACTTCCAGGCATTACCCTGGAAATCGACGGTGGACGTTCCCTGGCAGGTCGTGCCCGGCCCGGCCGCGCAATCATTCTGACCCTTCAGGGCGACGCCGAAGCACTTCTCCTTATGGGCGCCCATGGCAGCCTTGACCTCGGCCTTGGTCAGCGGCGCGGCAGCGGCCATCGACGCAAGGGCAGTCGTGAGGGCGCCAGCGAGGACGAGAGAGCTGACGGCGGTCTTTACAAACATGGTGTTCTCCGATGTGGCACTGTTTCGCGCCCTCTGGGGGTGCACACCAGTCTTCGGATCGTGAGGTTGCCTCGTTACAAGCTTGAGCTTCACGTCTCTGTGATGCCTCTCGCGCAGAGAGCGGGAAATCGTCGGGGCGGTGGAGCGCATGGTGCGTCGCGCGGATGTCGGAGACCCTCCAGCTTGAGTGGTCGCGGATCGACTAACACAGTCGGCGGATGGTCTGGCCAGACAGAAAGACCGGTGGCATGTCCAAGCCTGTGAGCGCTGAAGCGAAGCGGCTCTTCGAGGCCGCTCTGCTCCTTGACGGATCGCCGTCCCTATTCGACCCCAACCTGCCGATGTCGAAGCACACCTATTGCTAGCGCTGGCGGCACATTCCGGAGCGCGCCGGGCTGCCGCATATCGGAACGCATGGCATCCGGCATCGCTCGGCGACCGACATCGCCAACTCGGGCGTTCCAGTGAAGATCGGCGTGGCGCTCACCACCAACAAGGCGGCGACCATATTCATGAAATGCGTGCACACGGAGGACGATCCGGTGCGAGCTGCTTCGGAAGCGGTGAAGCCGCGGCGGCAGGCGTTGCCCGGCGGTCAGCCAGCCGACATCCCATCCCGGGACCGAACAACTCGTCCGCGCCCGTTCCAGCGCGAGCCGGTGAACCGCTCGGGCTCTATCTGAGCCAGAGCGAGGGACACGCCAGTTCCCGAAATGAACGAGACTCTGCTACCAACCGTAGCCAGGCCAGCCATAGTGACGGTGCAGCGCCTGCTCGCCGAGTTCACCCGCGGCCGTCGCAGGATCCCATTCGGGGCTGGACTTCACCTGTTCCCGGGTCACGTTGAGCACGATGCGCTTCTGCGACCAGTCGATGGCGTCGACCGCATAGGGTGCCAACCGCACATGTTTTCCGGGCCACCAGTTGCGCGTCGCGATAACGAGATAGCGGATGTGCCAGTCGGATTCGTCGATCAGGAAATTCTCGACATGGCCGATCTCGCCATCGCTCGCCTCGACATGGTAGCCCTTCACGGCCGCGACGCTGCGCAGATGCGTATCGCCGCCGCTCGCGCGCACATCGGCTTCAATGCCCCCGTGTGCGCGGGGATACGCTGCGATCGACGGCGCTGATATCGGCGCGCTGATCGCATTGGTTCCGAAATTGGTGGCGCCCCAGATGGGGTCCCAGCCGTAATAGTCGTAGAGGTGATCCTCCATCTGCTGGGTCACGGGCTCGTCCTCGGTCGACTCGGGACTTGCCTTGACCTCGCTGTGCGTGAGCGCAACGGAGACGACCAGCTGATCACTGCCACCCAGCATACCCATCCTGCCGCTCCATGGCGGGTCGATGGCGAGCGGCTCGATTGCCGAGGGATGAATGAGGATTTTGCGGCCAGGCAGCCACTTGCCGGTATCGACGACCATCCAGCGGACCTTCCAGCTTCGATCGTCGAACAGGTAGTCCTTGACCGTTCCGGCGTCGCCGTCCTCTGTTTTGACTGGCGACCCCAGCAAGCCGGTAATGGCGAATAGCATGGCGAATCCTCCTGTCGGCGGTGTTCGTGACCGCGGCGCGCCCGGCTCACGATTGGGCCGGGGCAGCCATTGTTTTTCCAGTTCGATGCGATGCTCTGCTGCGGATCACGCGGCGCCTCGCCGCGTGATCCGGGACCGAGAAGCCTCTCGCGGGCCCTTGTGCCTGATCAGACGACCTCGAGCGTCCGTTCCAGCCCGGCCTTGGGAGCGCCGGTCTGCGGCGAGAAGTCGAGCACGACGCGCGAGGGGACATCGCCATGCGCAAGCCGTTCGAACACATCGTTGATCGCGGAGAGCGGCTGCAGTTCGATGTCTGCCTTCACCTTGCCCTCGGCTGCGAAGGCGAGGCATTCAGCCATGTCCAGCCGTGTCCCGACAAAGGAGCCGCGCACGGTGATGCAGTTGGCGACCACGTCGAAAAGCGGAAGCGGAAAATCGCCCGGCGGCAGGCCGACGAGGGCACAGGTGCCGCGCTTGCGCGTCATGCCGACGCCTTGGTTGAAGGCGCTGAGCGAGGGCGCGGTGATCAGCACGCCGTGGGCGCCGCCATCCGTGCCCTTCCGAACCGCGGCGACCGGATCGCCGTTCTTGGCGTTGACGACGAGATCGGCGCCGAGTTGCGTTGCATGGGCAAGCTTGCCATCGTCGATATCAACAGCGCAGACCTGTAAGCCCATCTGCTTGGCGTACTGAATTGCGAGATGGCCGAGGCCGCCGGCGCCGGAAATCACGATCCACTCGCCGGGCTTCGCGCGCGTCTCCTTGATGCCTTTGTAGGTCGTGATGCCGGCGCAGATGAGCGGCGCCGCTTCCCTTGCGCCGAGGCCGGGCGGGATATGGGCGACATAGTTCGGATCGGCGACGAGGTATTCGGCAAAGCCGCCATTCTTTGTGTAGCCGCCGAACTCCGCCTCGCCACAGACCGTCTCCCATGCGGCCAGGCAATGTTCGCAGTGGCCACAGGCGGAATAGAGCCAGGGCACGCCGACGCGGTCGCCTTCCTTGACGATCGTCACGCCAGCGCCGAGCGCGACCACGATGCCGATCGCTTCATGGCCGGGGATGAAGGGCAGGCTGGGCTTCAGCGGCCAGTCGCCGTTGCGGGCGTGCAAGTCGGTGTGACAGACGCCGCAAGCCTCGGTCTTGACGAGGATCTGGCCGGGGCCTGCCGTGGGCACGTCCCATTCCTGAAACTCGAGCGGCTTTCCGAACGCCGTAACAACGGCGGCCTGCATTTTACTGGGCAGCATGGCTGGATTCCTTCTCTGGATATTGGACGGGTGGGCGACGCGTCAAACCTGGTTCAGGCGGCTGCCGCCCCCAGACCTCTCACGGCTTCGATCATCTGCACCAACGCAGCCTGGGCATCGCCATAGACCATGTTGCAGTTGTCGCCGTAGAACAGGGCATTCTGGATACCGGCATAGCCCTTGCCCTCGCCACGTTTGACGACGAAGACCTGCTTTGCCTTGTCGACATTGAGGATCGGCATGCCGAAGATTGGCGACGACTTGTCGGTCCGCGCTGCCGGGTTCACGACGTCATTGGCGCCGATGACCAAGGCGACGTCGGTGGTCGCGAAGTCGTCATTGATGTCTTCCAGCTGGAAGATCATGTCGTAGGGCACGCCGGCTTCCGCCAGCAGAACGTCCATCTGGCCCGGCATGCGGCCCGCGACGGGGTGGATCGCAAACCGCACGCCCACGCCCGCGGCCTGCAACAGCTTGACGAACTCGTAGAGCTTTTGCTGGCCCTGCGCGGCCGCGAGCCCATAGCCGGGGACGATGATGACCTTGCTCGCATAGCGCATGGCGATGCCGGCATCAGACGCAGCGACCGGACGCAGGCTGCCTTTGATGGCGCCAGCCTTGTGCTTGGCGACCTCGCCGAAATTGGTGAAGACGACATTGGCGACCGAGCGGTTCATCGCCTTGGCCATCAACAGCGTCAGCAACAGCCCGGCCGCGCCGACCACCATGCCGGCGATCATCAGCGCCGGGTTCTGCAGCACGAACCCGCCAAGTCCGACGGCGAGACCGGTGAGGGCGTTGTAGATCGAGATCACCACCGGCATGTCCGCCCCGCCGATCGGCAGGGTCATCAGAATGCCGAACAGCAGCGCTGAGCCGAAGAAGGCATAGATCCAGGTGGATGTCGGCAGCAGGAATGGCGCGCCGGTGAAGCCGGCGTAGAGGATGCATCCGCCGATCGCCAGCGTGATGATCATCACGGCAGCGTTGGCGATCTGCTGGCCCTTGACCCGCAACGGCTTGCTCAGAACCCCGCTGAGCTTCGCCCAGGCGATCAGCGAGCCGGACATGGAGACCGCGCCGATCAGCGCGCCGAGCAAGGCGACGGGAAGGGTGACGCCGTTCGTCTGTGCGCTGAAGAGTTCGACCGCGGCGACCGCGCCGGCGGCGCCGCCGCCCATGCCGTTATAGAGCGCCACCATCTCGGGCATGGCGGTCATGGCGACCTTCTTGCCGCTCCACCAGGCCAGTCCGCCGCCAATCGCCAGCGCGATCAGTGCCAACGCGACATTGGTCATGAGGTGTGGTCTGGCGGCGTCGCTGACGGTGAAAACGTAGAGGAAGCTGGCGATGATCGCCGCCGCCATGCCGATGCCGGCGAGAAAGATGCCAGAGAGCGCGGTCGCCGGCGACGACATGCGCTTGAGGCCATAGAGGAACAGGAAGGCCGCCGCGAGGTCCGCGGTTCCGATGATCAGTGGTGGGAGCAGGGTGAACATGGCGCCTCAGCTCTTCTTGATGGAGTGAACCCGCGCATGGGCAGGTTTGGGCGCGGCACCGCTGGTCTTGAACATCGCGAGCATGCGCGTGGTGACGGCATAGCCGCCGGCGGCGTTGCCCGCGCCGAGCAGAACCGCGACGAAGCCGATCAGCTGTTCCTGGACCGTGCTGGCGTTGAGCAGGGCAGAAAGGCCGCCGACCACGACAATGCCGTGGATGAAGTTGGAGCCGGACATCAACGGCGTGTGCAGGATCGCCGGCACATGTCCGATGATCACCCAGCCGGCGAAACCGGCGAGCATGAAGATGTAGAGGGCGACAAAGCCGGTGATTGTAATCGAGACGTCCATGGTGCCCTCCGGGGCGCGGCTCACGCGGCTTTCGCGGGATTCTTGCTGGATTGCGGTGCTGGCTCATCGCCGGCATGGGCGGCATCGCAGAGCTTGCCGTCATGGGTCAGAGCGGTCCTGGCCAGAACGTCGTCTGTCCAGTCGATGGTGATGACGTTGTCTTTCAGCATCAGCGCGAGCAGCGCGTACTGGTTCTTGGCGTAGAGCTCGCTGGCGTCGCGGCCGAGCAGCGAAGGGACATTGAGCGGCGCCACGATCGTCACGCCGCCGACCAGCTTCGTTTGTCCCGGTTCGGTGTCCTCGCAGTTTCCGCCACCTTCGGCCGAAAGGTCGACGATAACAGCGCCAGCCTTCATGCCGGCCACCTGCGCCTTGCTGATGAGCTTGGGCGATGGTTTGCCGGGAATGGCAGCCGTGGTGACGATGAGATCGGCGGCCTGAATGTGCTTGGTCAGCGCCGCGTCGACCTTGACCTTCTCCTCGGACGTGAGGGCGCGGGCATAGCCGCCCTTGCCCGTGGCATCGACGCCGGTATCGACGAAGGTGCCGCCAAGCGACAGCGCCTGTTCCCTGGTTTCGGGACGGACGTCATAGCCTTCGACGAGGGCACCGAGGCGGTGCGCGGTGGCCATGGCTTCCAGACCCGCGACGCCGAGCCCCATCACCAGCACCTTGGCTGGCCCGACGACACCGGCAGCGGAGGTGATCTTCGGCAGCACGCCCGGCATATGCGTCATGCCGAGCGCCACGGCGTAATAGCCGGCCAATGCCGATTGGCTGGACAGGGCGTCCATCGCCTGCGCTCGCGAGATGCGCGGGATCCGCTCCATGGCGAAGCAGGTGATCTTCCTCGAGAGAAGCCTCTTCACCAGCTCCGGCTCGTTCGCCGCGTAGACGAACGAGATCAAAATGGCGCCGGGCTTCATCGCATCAATGACATCGAGCGCAGGTGGTTGGACCGCAAGAACGACGTCTGCGTCGCTGACCATCTGCGTGCGGTCGTCAAGGATCGCCACGTCGCCAAAGGCCGTGTCGGGCAGCTTCACGCCGGCACCGGCGCCGGACTGCATGTGCAGCCTTCCGCCCAGCTTGATCAGCTTCGGGACGAGGGATGGTGTCAGTGCGACGCGCCGCTCATGCGGCTGCGTTTCCTTGAGAACGGCGATGTTGACATACATGGGCAAGGCTCCGGTTTCTGCCGTTCGATCGTGGCCAACGGCGCGTGCGCCGTTGGCCCTATGAGCGTGACGGTCAGGCCGGGGCGTGCATCGTGGCGTGACGAACCAGCTTCTTGTTGACGAACTGCTGGATGCCCATGTCGCCAAGCTCGCGGCCATAGCCGGAGTCCTTGATGCCGCCGAAGGGCAGTTCCGCGTCGGACCAGTCGATATTGTTGATGAACATCATCCCGGTATCGACACGGCTGGCGACGCGCTTGCCCCGCGCGACGTCCTTGGTCCAGACCGAGCCGCCGAGGCCGAAATCGGAGTCATTGGCGAGGGCGATGGCTTCTTCCTCGTCCTTGACGCGGAAGAACATCGCAACCGGGCCGAAGAACTCGTCACGGAAGGCCGGATTGCCCGGCTTGATGTCCGTCAGGATCGAGGGCTGCATGTAAGAGCCGGGGCGATCGATGCGCTTCCCGCCTGTGAGCAGCTTGGCACCCTTGGCGACGGCGTCATCCACCTGCTGAAGCAGTTGGACCAAAGCCGCCTCGCTCGACAGCGGGCCGAGCGTGGTCGCCTCGTCCATCGGATCGCCGGCCTTGAGCGCCTCCAGCGCGGCCTGGAACCTGGCCAGAAATTTGTCGGCCATGGACTCGACAACGATGAAGCGCTTGGCGGCGCAGCAGGTCTGCCCAGTGTTGTACATCCGGCCCCAGACGGCCCAGGGGATCGTCAGATCAAGATCAGCGTCTTCGAGAACGATGAAGGCATCGCTGCCGCCGAGTTCCATCGACGAGACCTTGACGTTCTTTCCGGCGCGGGCGGCGATGGTCTGCCCTGCGGCGACGCTGCCCGTGAGGCACACGCCCTTGATCCGAGGATCGTCGACGATCGCGTCGGCCTGCGCATGCGAGATGAAGAGGTTGGTGTAGAGACCGACCGGGGCGCCGGCATCCAGCAGCAGCTTTTCGAAAGCGATCGCGCATTGCGGCACGATGCCGGCATGCTTCACCACCAACGTATTGCCGGCCATCAGATGCGGCCCGGCGATACGGGCGAGTTGGTAATAGGGGAAGTTCCACGGCTCGACGCCAAAGATCACCCCGAGAGGGCTGCTTTCCATATGCGCTTCGCCGACCGTCGGGTTGAGCTTGACGGGGGCAAGGAAGCGCTCGGCGTTCTTGGCGTAGTAGGCAAGAATGCGGGCGCTGAACTCGACTTCGCCGCGCGCCTCGCCAATGCGCTTGCCCATTTCCATGGTCATGGTCCGGGCGAAGGCATCGGCCTGCTCATGCAGCAGCTTCGAGGCCTCGTCGATGATCACCGCCCGTTCGGCATAGCTCTTGTGGCGCCATGTTTCGAAGCAGGCCTGGGCCGCCGCGAGCTTGGTCTCGTATTCAGCAGCGTCGATGTCGTCGAAGCCTTTGATCAGCTTGCCGTCAAAGGGGCTAAGGCTCTGATATGTCATGTCTCTCTCCTGCCTATTTGGCGCGCGCGCTGGTGTTTCCGGCGCGCCGATCTCTGTCGATCGCGCCGCGATGATCACCGTCCGCGCCTTGATCGTGCGGACCGCGTCGATCCAGGGCGTCGATCCATGGCGAGGACACTGCACCTGCTGATCAGCGACGGGCAGGCTCGGAAACTACTCAGGCGCGCGCTGAGAGGCGGTCGGGCTCGCGACAGCCGCCCCGGAACGGGAGCCACGAGAGATTGGTCCGTCGGACGGACGCTGCGGCGCCCGTGCCCGATATTGCGGGCTTCAGGTTCGCGGCGGCCTTGCGAGCACACGCTGGATAGCCGCGCCTAGTTCGGCGGTACGGAATGGCTTCTGCAGAATGTTGCCGTTCGGGATCTTCGCCGCGATCCGCGCGCCATCGCCGCTGACGAAGAGATGCGGCACGAAGCCGCCGCGCTGGATCTCCGCCACGGCGGCGAGCCCGCTGCCCACTTGCAGCGATCCATCAACGATCATGAAGTCCGGCTGGTATCGCTCGGCAGCTGCGATGGCCGCCTGCTCAGTGGCCGCGATTGCACAGACGCCGTGACCCATGGCGCAGAGCGAATCCGCGTAGAGCATGGCAATAAAATCATCGTCTTCGATGATGAGAATTCTGGCTGCGAGAATCGGCGCGTTCTCGGACATAATCATTCTCCAGTCAAAGTCCGGATTACCGATCCATCGGATATCGAATTCATCCCGCCCCGATTGAGACGATCTACGATTTTGTATCGCAGCGCGACCGAGAGATTGTGATGGGGCTCAGAAAATACTCAGACCCTCGTGATCACAGCGACACTGCGGCGATATCTCCCGCTCGGCTGCCGTGACAGGATAGTGCCCGGTTGGATGTCGCTGTTGTCAGGCCGTTGATACGTATCAACGATTGCCGCGACCGGCCCGCTTAGTTTCGCTTTTTGCGTAGTGTGGCTCCGGCGGAAGTGTGCCCCTCATGACCCAGTCCCGGCCCCATCGACGCAAGACGGGTCAATCGCGACCCGCCGAACCGATCGCGCTTGGCCGCGGTCCCCCGTCTGGCGACGAGCCTCAGTTCCCCGTCGTGGGCATCGGCGCATCGGCGGGCGGTCTGGAGGCCTGCACCAAGTTTCTCAATGCCCTGCCGGCCGGCGCTGGCATGGCTTTCATTCTCGTCCAGCATCTCGATCCGACCCATGAAAGCCTGATGGCGGTTCTGCTGGCGAGCCACACCACGATGACCGTGGTCCAGGCGAGCGAGGGCATGGCGCTCGAGCCCGACCATTTCTACATCATTCCTCCCGGCACCTATCTTTCGGTCCTCGATGGCAAAGCGCTGCATGTCTCGCCGCCCGACGCGCGCCATGGCGCGCGGCTGCCCTTCGACTTCCTGCTCCATTCGCTGGCTGAACAACTCGGCGGACGCGCATCCTGCGTGATCCTGTCAGGGACGGGAGCCGATGGGAGTATCGGGCTTCTGTCGCTGAAGCAGCAGGGTGGGTACATCATTGCCGAGGACCCGGAGGAAGCGAGCTATGACGGCATGCCGCGAAGCGCCATCGCCACGGGTGTCGTTGATGCCGTCCTGCCCATCGCACGCATTCCCGATGCGCTGATCACGTTCTATGGCCGTATGAATCAAGGCGAGGCAACCGGCGCCCGTCGAGAGCCCTCATCGTCGGTAGCCGGACTTGCGCGGATCATCGAATTGCTGCGGACGGCGGCAGGGCATGACTTCCGTCTCTACAAGCAAGGAACGCTCCGGCGCCGGATTGAGCGGCGTATGGCGATGGCGTCGATCGCCGTCGATGATATCGATGCCTATGTCACGCAGCTCGAAAACAACAAGAAGGAACTCGGCCTCCTCGCCGCCGATCTGCTCATCAACGTCACCAGCTTCTTCCGTGATCCCGGCGTCTTCGAAACGCTGGCGAAGACGATCATTCCCGATCTGGTCAACACGCATTCGATCGACCAGCCACTCCGGATCTGGATTGCTGGGTGCAGTACGGGCGAGGAAACCTATTCGCTCGCCATGCTCTTTCGGGAAGCGGTGACGGCTGCAAAGCGCGAGATCAAACTGCAGATCTTCGCCTCCGATATTGATGCAGATGCCGTCGCATCGGCGCGCGACGGGCTCTATCCGGCCTCCATCGAGGCCGAAGTCTCGGCCGCCCGACTGGCCCGGTTCTTTTCGAAAGACGATCGTGGCTACACCGTTCTGCCGGAACTCCGCGCGACGATCGTCTTCGCGGTGCAGGATCTTCTTTCCGACCCTCCATTTTCGCGGCTCGACATGGTCTCATGCCGCAACCTTCTGATTTATCTCCAGCCAGCGGCTCAGCAGAAGGCGCTTGCGTTCTTCCATTTCGCGCTGCGCGAGGGGGGTATCCTCTTGCTCGGCAGTGCCGAGACGGTCGGAGAATCGACTGGCCGCTTTGAGGTTATCTCCAAGGCGGAACGGCTCTACCGGCATATCGGACATAGTCGGCCGGGCGAGGCCGGCTATCTGCTTGGCGGGGCGGACTTCGTCCGTCAGCCGGCGCGGGCGGCGTCCGGCTCGCTCGCATCGCGGCAGACCCGGCTTGCCGACGAGACCCGCCGCATGATCCTTGATGGCTATGCGCCGGCGGCTGTGCTGATCAATCGCAAGATGGAATGGCTGTATTCGCTCGGACCGACCGAGCGCTATCTGCGGATCCCCTCCGGCCATCCGAATTACGATCTGCTCGCCATGGTGCCGCTGCATCTGCGCATCAAGCTTCGCGCCGCGATCCAGCAGGTGTTCCTCGACAAGAAGCGCGTTCTCGTCGCCGGCGGACGCATGGACCACGCAGGGACATCCGCCTCGTTCGCGATCGCCGTCCAGCCGGCCTCGGTCGATGGTGACGATCTCGTGCTTGTTTGCTTCATCGACGATCCCGCCTCATCCGCCCGGCCGGCCAGCGCAACAGAGCCGCCTGATGGTGCCCGCGTCGCTGAGCTTGAGCAGCAGTTGGAAGCGACGCGAAGCGAGCTTCAGTCGGCGATTCTCAGCCTGGAGACGTCGAACGAAGAGCAGAAGGCGGTCAATGAGGAGGCGTTGTCCGTCAACGAAGAGGTTCAATCGACGAATGAGGAGCTTCTGACTTCAAAGGAAGAGCTTCAATCTCTGAATGAGGAATTGACGGCACTCAACACGCAGCTCCATGAAACCCTGGAGCGCCAGAGAACAACTGCGAGCGATCTTCAGAATATTCTCTATAGCACCGATGTTGCGACGATCTTTCTCGATATGGATCTATGCATTCGCTACTTCACGCCGGCGACGAAGGCGCTGTTCAATATCATACCGTCCGATATCGGCCGTCCCCTCGAGGACCTCAACCAGTTGGCAGCCGACAGCATGCTGCTCGCCGACGCGCGCGCCGTGCTCAAGTCGCCGGAGCCCATCGAGAGCGAGGTCCAGGCACGCGGCGGTCTCTGGTATGTGCGCAGAATCCTGCCCTATCGCGCTCAGAATGAACGGATCGAAGGCGTCGTCATCACCTTTGTCGACGTCACCGAGCGTCGGCAAGCGGCCGAAGCTGTGGATGTGGCGCGCAAGGAAGCGCAGCAGGCCAATGTTGCCAAGTCGCGTTTCCTTGCCGCTGCAAGCCACGACCTCAGGCAACCTCTGCAAGCGCTGAGCCTGATGCGCGGCGTGCTCGCGCGACGGATCAGGGACGATCGCAAGGAAGAAGCGCTCGCCCTTGTCGAGCGTCTCGACGAGACGGCCGCGGCCATGACCGGCATGCTGAACTCGATGCTCGACATCAACCAGCTGGAAGCTGGAACGGTCCGTCCGCAGTTTGTCAGCTTTCCGATCAACGACCTGCTGTCGCGGCTGCATGACGAGTTCGCCTACCATGCCGGGGCGAAGCGGCTCGAACTGCGCATGGTCTCATCACGGTTGACCGTTTACAGCGATCCGCGGCTCCTGGAGCAAATCCTCCGCAATCTGCTCTCCAACGCACTCAAATACACCAAGCGCGGCAAGGTCCTGCTGGGCTGTCGTCGTCGCGGTGATGTCCTCAGCATCGGGATTTGGGACACCGGCCTCGGGATCGCGGAACACGATCTGCTGACCATTTTCGACGAATACCATCAGCTCGACAACAAGGCCCATGAGCGTGAACGTGGGCTCGGGCTGGGACTGTCGATCGTCAAACGTCTGGCAACCCTCCTCGATCATCCAATCGAGGTGCGTTCGGAACCCGGCAGAGGCTCGGTATTTTCGATCAACGTCATGCTGCAAAAAGGCAGCGATCCGCAGCAACATGAACGATCGGTTCCGGCGCCGTCCGGCACGCGTTCGGTCAGTACTCGCCCCCCCGCGAATATTCTCATAGTCGAGGATGACCCCGAGCTTCGGGAGTTGCTTGAGGTCGTGCTCCAGGAGGAGGGTCTTCACCCGGTCTCTGCGTCCGATGGGGTCGCGGCACTGGAGATGCTCGACACGGGCAGCGTGATGCCAGATTTGATCCTGGCAGACTATAATCTGCCCAACAGTCTTGATGGACTGGTGACCGCCGCAAAGATCCGCGACCGTCTCAATCGGCTGATCCCGGTCGTCATTCTGACCGGAGACATCTCGACGGACACGCTGCGCCGTATCGCCGGGCAGGATTGTGTCCAGCTCAACAAGCCGGTGAAGACGGCGGATGTGATGCAGGCCATTGATCGGCTGCTGCCCGCGGCGCAGTCCGCAAAGGCGGCCGAGAGACGGCCGCACGACACACCGCCGATATCCGCGCTCGCGTCGGTCATTTTCGTCGTCGACGACGACCGCCATGTTCGTGACAGCATGCGCCGCCTTCTCGAGGAGAGCGGGCATGTCGTCGAAGACTTCGAATCGAGCGAGGCTTTCCTCGATGCCTATCAGTCCGGCCGCGAGGGCTGTCTTCTGGTCGATGCCTATCTGCCGGGCCTATCCGGCCTGGACCTGTTACTGCTGCTTCAGGGTCGCGGGGATCGCCTGCCCTCGATCATGATCACCGGGTCGAGCGACGTGCCGATGGCCGTCGCCGCCATGAAGGCAGGCGCATCGGACTTCATCGAGAAGCCGGCAGAGCGCAATGAGTTGATCGCCTCCATCGAGCGTGCGCTCGAACAGTCCAGAGATGCGACCAAGCTGTCCGCATGGCGGGCGAGCGCGGCCGCCCATCTCGCCTCGCTCACGGCGCGGCAGCACGAGATCATGGAACTCGTCCTTGCAGGGCATCCCAGCAAGAACATCGCCGCCGATCTCCATATCAGCCAGCGCACGGTCGAAAACCATAGGGCGGCCATCATGAAAAAGACCGGCGCGCACTCGCTTCCAGCGCTGGCTCGCCTCGCTCTTGCCGCGGCGTCGAATCCCTCCGAGGAGCGCGACGCTTCCTGATTGAGGCTTGCTTTCTGAATGGGTAATTTCCGAGGGTACAGGCCGCGCTGGCTTGCCTTTCCCGTACGCAAGACTGCGTCAACTCGAGGTGAACGCGTTGGAAGATCCTTATGTTGCGCTCGGCGTCCGCCGCGACGCCAGCCAGGACGACATCCGTGCCGCCTATCGCAAGCTTGCCAAACTGCATCACCCCGACCTCAATCCCGGCAATGCCGAGGCTGAGGAGAAATTCAAGACTGTCTCCGCCGCCAACGAATTGCTGTCCGATCCGGACAAGCGCGCCCGGTTTGACCGCGGCGAGATCGATGCAGCCGGCCAGGAGCGGCAAAGAGCCGGTTACCGCGATCAGGCAGAGAGTGCCGCAGGCCATCGCTACAGCCGCGCCGGCCCACAGGACGAGGCGTGGGATGGGGCCGATTTCAACGATCTCTTCGGATCCATGTTCAATCAGTCCCGTCGCGCAAGCGGCGGCCCGAGGCGGGGTGAGGACCGGCACTACACGCTGACCGCGGCGTTCCTCGATGCCGTCAATGGCGCAACCCGGCGTTTGACGCTGCCGGACGGGCGCGCGCTCGATGTGAAGATCCCGCCCGGCACGTCTCAAGGCCAGGTCTTGCGGCTGCGTGGTCAGGGTGGCGGCGGCATCGCAGGCGGCGCCGATGGGGACGCCCTGATCGAGATTGATATCGATCCTCATCCATTCTTCGAGCGTCGCGGCAATGATATCCGCCTCGTCCTGCCAGTCACGGTTGCTGAAGCTGCCCTCGGCGGATCGATCAAGGTTCCAACGCCCGCGGGTCCCGTGATGATGCGCATTCCGCCCCATTCCGCCCCATTCCGACACAGGTACGGAACTTCGACTGCGCGGGCGCGGCGTTCCGAACCATGCCGACGTCCCCGCCGGCGATCTGCGGGCCACGCTGCGTGTCGTCATAGGGCCACTCGATCCGGCTCTCGAGGCATTCCTCAAGACCTGGATGCCGGCACAGCCTTTCAATCCGCGAGCAGAATTGGAGGCCCAGTCATGATCACCATCGATGTTCTGGTGAACCAGACGGAGGGACTGAACCGCGTCGATCTGGAGCTTTGGATCCGCAATGACTGGGTGAGGCCGGAGGTGGTTGGCGGCGTCCTCTGTTTCGGCGAGATCGACGTTGCCAGGGTGATCCTGATCCGCGAGCTGCGCGATGACCTCGATGTCAACGACGCGGCGCTGCCCGTTGTTCTCTCGTTGATCGACCAACTCTACGATCTTCGGCGGCATGTACGGCATTTGAGCGAAGTCCTGCAGGACGCAGTTCCAAGCGATGTGCGCGCCGAGATCTCGGAGCGGCTGACGGCTCGAATGCTCTAGTGGATCGCCCATGACAGCCGAACTCGGCCTGCCATCCCGCTTCTGATGAAATCAGAGCGCCTGCGCGGTGCGCGCAGGGGCAGCCTAAACAGTCGGTCTCTTGGGCCGCAGATCCTCAAGGCTCCGGCGCCGCCCCAGGGCTGCGCGGCTCTATCGGGCCGGCGACGACGGCGCTGCCCTACAGGCGGTGATCGCCCATGGCCAAGAGTTGCGCGCTCTCGATCATGGCTCTGCAGCCGGCGCATTCTATACCGAGCAGGAATACGGCCGATCGCCGGCCTATCTCAGGCGATCAGCCGATGGATCGGGTTCGACGGCCTTGATGCCGACTGTGATGCCGAGTGGCTCGGAACATCACGCTGCGGCTGCCCTTCATCATGAGGAAGCCGGACGACACCATGCAACGGCCTCTGAACATAGCCGCGCGGAACACTATATCCGAGCCTATCACGTGACCAGAAATGCCCTTGACCATGGCAAGCAAGGGCTTTTCACAACGATCAGGCGGCGCTTCACTATGTCGAACACAATGGCAGCCACCCCTCTGCGGAGCTTGTTTGAGCGGCTAAGGCCCGGTGTGCGCGGAAGGGCCGCGCTGATGGGCCTCGCCTGCGCACTGTTGCTCGGCGTCAGCCTCAAAGGATCGCCCGCCTTGGCCATCGAAGAACCGAAATTCACCGTTGCTCTCCAGCAGGGCGCCTTTGAAGTCCGTGACTATGCCGGGACCATCGTCGCGGAGGTTACGGTCGCGGGCGACCAGAAGGCCGCAGCACGGCAAGGATTTCGGTTGCTCGCCGGCTATATCTTCGGCGGAAACACGAAGCGTCAGAGCATTGCGATGACGGCCCCCGTGTCGCAGAAGCCGACGAGCGAAACGATCGCAATGACGGCGCCCGTCAGTCAGGTCCCCACCGATGGCGGGTGGGTCGTTCGCTTCACCATGCCGAGCGCCTATACGCTGACAACGCTGCCCGAGCCGAATGATCAAAGGGTCCGGCTGAAAGCGGTGCCTCCTGCCCGGTTCGCGGTCGTGCGGTTTTCCGGCTATGCCAATGAAGCGATGGTGAAGGCGAAAACGGCCGAGCTTGAAGCCTTCGTCAAGCAGCGGCATCTCAAAGCAACCGGTCCCGCCTGGCTTGCTCAGTATAATCCGCCTTGGACGCTCTGGTTCATGCGCCGCAACGAGGTGATGCTTCCGCTGGCGCCTTGACGAAAGGTCCCGGCGCCGCAGGCCGTTTCGGCGTGCCGAAGGGCCGAACACAGAAGCGCAGCCTCACGCACGCAGATCCGCGCAGGATTCACCCAGAACGAGCTTGGGTGGCAAGATGGCCCGTCTTGGCGGGATCGACGTCTGGTCCCGCGACTCTATCCGCTCAAGCAGCCAGTCGATCGCCGTCCCGGCCAGGTCCGCAATCGGCTGGACGGCGCGGGTCAGCCGTGGCTTCACGAGGCTGATCCAGGGCACGTCGTCAATGCTGGTCAATGAAACATCCTGCGGGCAGCGGAAGCCGAGATCGGAAATCGCCTGCAGCGCTCCCAGTGCCATCACGTTGTTGGAGGCGAGGATCGCGGTCGGCCGCTCGACACCGGTGAGGAGCCGCACCGTCTCGGTATAGGCCTGATCGCCGTCATAGTTGGCGAAAGGCAGGAAGTCGGGCTCGATCGGGACATCAGCCCGCTCCATCGCGGACACGAATCCTTCCATGCGTCTTTCGGTCGTCCATAGTCCCGGGTTGCCGCCGATGAAGGCGATCCGGCGATGGCCGAGCCTCAGGAGGTATTCGGTCAGCATCCGACTGGCGAGGACGTTGTCTGTGCCGACATAATCGAGAGAGAGCCCCTCGATATACTGGTCGAACGTGACCATCGGGATTTTGATCGAGGCGAGATAGTCGCGATAGTCGTCGCCAAAGCCCTGCGGATT
This sequence comes from Kaistia sp., assembly GCA_965229085.1. Taxonomy (GTDB): domain Bacteria; phylum Pseudomonadota; class Alphaproteobacteria; order Rhizobiales; family Kaistiaceae; genus Kaistia. The sequence goes on from OZ245859.1 coordinate 3,787,450, forward strand.
GATCAGGATGCCCGAGACCCGCTGCGCTGCGAGCATGTCAAGCGCCGACCTCTCCCGGGCGACGCCGCGCGAATTGGAGACGATGACGGCGCGGTTCTCGGCCAGCGCGTGCTTTTCGACGACAATCAGCCAATTGGAGAAGAACGGATTGGTGATGTCGCCGGGCACGAGGGCGATCAGCCGGCTGCGTCCGTTCTTGAGGCTCTGAGCCAGCGCGTTCGGTGCATAGCCGACGGCGCGCGCCGCTTCGGCGATCCGCTGCTTCGTCTCTTCGCTGACGCGACCATCGTTGAAGGCGGCCGACACGGTCGAAATCGACACGCCTGCGCGCTTCGCCACATCTCGGATGGTCGCCATCTACGCCCCTAAGTTGCGAACCGGTTCGCCAAAATGGTGCCCCGGTTCTGAACACCATATGCGATCCGCCTTTTGCGAACAAATCGCGTGAATATTGCTGCATTGCGGAAGGGTTCGTGTGCATCGCACGAGCGTTTTGGGGGATTGCCAAGCCGATGAGTCGGGTGCTTAATCGATTTTGCCGAAACGGTTCGACAAGTTTCTGTCGGCGGATGGCTTGCTCCGACAGGCCGTCGGAAAGGCTCGTTCGGCAGGAGGCGCCGACCCTTGGTGGGAGTCCGAGGGTGCGACGGTAGCTGTCTGGGAGGAATGGACAAGATGACGTCAGATCTTCGGTCGTTGGCTCTGCCGGACGACAAGAAGGCGTGGTTCACGCATGACCGGTTTGGGATGTTCGTGCATTGGGGTCTCTATGCCCTGCCGGCCCGCCACGAATGGGTGAAGAGCCGCGAAGAGATCGGGGACGCCGACTACCAGCGCTACTTCGACCATTTCGATCCCGATCTTTACGATCCGGCGGATTGGGCGCGCCGCGCCAAGGCGGCGGGCATGAAGTATGTGGTGCTCACCACCAAGCATCACGAAGGTTTTTGCCTGTGGGATACCAATCATACCGACTATAAGGTGACCAATACGCCCTACGGCAAGGATCTGCTCCGGCCCTTCGTCGAGGCTTTCCGCGCCGAGGGACTGGGCGTCGGCTTCTATTATTCGCTGATCGACTGGCATCATCCCGATTTTGCAGCCGATCCGCATCATCCGCAGCGCAATGCGCCCGACGCCGCGGCGCTTGGCGCGGGCAAGGATATCCGCCGCTACGCCGCCTATATGCGCGACCAGGTTCGCGAACTGCTGACCGATTTCGGCAAGATCGACATCATCTGGTTCGACTTCTCCTACCCGCAGCGCGAGTTCAAGGGCTTGAAGGGCAAGGGCCATGTCGAGTGGGAGAGCGAGGCCCTGGTCAGGACCGTGCGCGAACTCCAGCCCGACATCATCATCAACAATCGGCTCGATCTCGCCGATCTGCCGCCGGACATCACCACGCCGGAACAGTATGTGCCCCGCAAATGGCCGGAACGAAACGGGCAGCGCCTCGCTTGGGAAGCCTGCCATACGCTGTCGGGCTCCTGGGGCTATCACCGCGACGAGGACACCTGGAAGAGCCCGGAGCAACTGGTCCAGCTGCTCATCGACAATGTCGCGATGGGCGGCAATCTCCTGATGAATGTCGGGCCGACCGCGCGCGGCACGCTTGATAGCCGCGCCAAGGCGGCGCTTGAGGTCTATGGCGACTGGATGGCCTTGAATGCCCGCAGCATCTATGGCTGCACGGAATCGAAGCTGCCGCCGCCGCGCGACTGCCGCTACACCCAGAACGGCAACCGTCTCTATCTCCACATCTTCAACTGGCCGTTCCGCCACATCCATCTCGATGGTCTGGGCGGCGGCAAGGTCGAGTATGCGCAGTTTCTGCATGACGGCAGCGAGGTCAAATGGCTGCCGCCTTCCGAGCTCACGCTCTGGAGCAATACCGAGATGGAAGTCCGCTCGGATTCGCTGACGCTCGAGCTGCCGGTCAGGAAGCCGCCCGTCACCGTTCCGGTGATCGAGATTTTCCTGAAGGCCTGAGAGGGCCCGTTGCGGCGGAGCGCTGCGAAAGCCGCAGCTCCGTCCGCCAACAGCAAGAGCCGCGCCGGCGGCCTGCGTCGTCATCGACCGTCCAGCTGGAGGAAATCGAATGGACATCTTGAAGAATGCCGCCCGGCTCGCTGCCGCGGCGGGCTGCGCGCTCGTGATGAGCACGGCGGCGCACGCTGCGCCTGTGACGCTCACCTGGTTCATGTGGTCCGGCTCCGACGCTGAAGTCGCGGCCTGGAAGCACGTTGCGGGCCTCGTCACCGAGAAATATCCCGACATCAAGATCGATTTCCAGACGGCGTCCTGGCCGGACTACTGGACCAAGCTGCCGGCGCTCGCCGCCTCCGGCCAGCTTCCGGACATCATCAGCCTGCAGAGCATGCGCACGCCCGGCTTCGCCAACCTGTTCGAGCCGCTCGACGCCTATGCCAAGAAGGACAGCTTCGATCTCGGCGCGTTCGATACCTCGATCATCAAGGGCCTGACGGATGATGGCGGCCTGCGCGCGCTGCCTTACGACTTCGGCCCGATGGTCATGTTCTACAACCAGGACATGTTCCAGAAATACAAGGTCGAGGAGCCGAAGGTCGGCTGGACCAATGATGACTTCCTGAAGGCCGCCAAGGCACTCACCGTCGACGGCAATTACGGCACGGCGCAGTCGGTGCCGGACTCTTTCTTCGCCTATGCCCGCTCGGCCGGCGCCAATTATCTCAAGGACGGTGCGCTCGACCTCACCAATGAGCCGCTCAAGGCTGCCTTCCAGAGCTATGTCGACGTTGTTGCCAAGGACAAGGTCGCTCCGCTCTTCCCGGCCAGCGGCACATCGTCCGGAGCCCAGGCCAATGGCCGCTTCGTCGCCGGAACGGTCGGCATGTATGTCGACGGTCCGTGGAGCCTGATCAACGTCAAGGACTCGGCCAAGTTCAAGGTCGGCATTGCCCCGATCCCGGCCGGCGCCGCCGGCAGCATCACCCTTTCGGCTGGCTCGGGCTTCGGCATCGCCAGCAGCAGCAAGCACAAGGACGAGGCCTGGAAGGCGCTCCAGATCCTGACCGGTCCGGAAGCGGAGGAATATCTGGCCTCGAATGGCCGCGCCTTTGCCGCGCGTAATGCGCAGCAGAAGTTCTGGTACGACTCCGCCGCCAAGGGCGTCGCCAATGCCCAGGCGACGATCGAGGCCGCGCTGAAGACCGCCGAGCCCTATAAGACCACGGCCGAGTGGAACACGGTTTCGCAGCTCTTCGAGCAGTATGCGCCGCTCGCCTTCGCCGGCTCCCAGCCTGCCGGGACGACCCTCGACCAGATCCAGCAGCTCTCTACCCAGTGAGCTGAGGGATCCGTGGGGCGGCTCCTCCCGCCGCCCCACAACTCCATCACCGTCGACGTTATGAGGATCGCATGAGTTCGAAGCTGGCGGCGGCCCCTGCACGGGTCGGCACGGGGCGAGCGAAGGCCATGCTGAGGGATGACCGGCGCGCCGCGTTCTGGTTTCTCCTTCCGAGCTTCCTTGGTCTCACTCTCTTCCTGCTGGTTCCTCTCGCCGCCTCGATGGTCCTGAGCTTTACCAACTGGCAGCTGATCGGACAGTCCAAATTCGTGGGCTGGCGCAACTACGTCAATCTGCTCACCATCGATCCAAGTTTCTGGCAGGTTCTGCGGAACACCTTTCAGTTCACGATCGAATATCTCGTCCTCAACATTGTGATCGCCGTTATCATGGCGGTTTGGATCTCGAATCTACGCTGGGGCAAAAGCTTCTTTCGTCTTATTTTCTTCCTGCCGACCTTCACGCCCCTGATCGGCTCCGCTATCGTCTGGCTGTTGATCTTTACGCCGGGCGGCTTTGCCGACTGGTTCTTTGCCGCCCTCCATGTGCCGATTCCCAACCTTTTGACCAGTCCCGACCTCGCGCTGCAGGCGATCGTCATCGTCTCGCTATGGTCTGGCTTCGGCTACAATCTCCTCCTGTTCGGTGCCGCGCTCGAGGCTATCCCGCAGAGCTATCTGGATGCGGCCGCCATGGACGGCGCGTCATCCTGGCAGCGCTTCTGGCGGATCAAGCTGCCGCTGATATCGCCGACATTGTTCTTCGGGACCGTGATGACGGCGATCACCAGCCTGCAGGTGTTTGATCAGGTCTATGCACTGACGCGCGGTGGACCGGGATCGGCCACGGCAACGCTCGGCTTCTCGATCTACCGGACCGGATTTGCCGCCTACAAGATGGGCTACGCCTCGGCGATCGCCTGGGTGTTGTTCCTGATCATCATGGCCCTGACGATCCTTCAGCTCCGTGTCCAGCGGCGATGGGTGCACTATGACCTTTGACGAAGCCGCGCCGTCCCCGGGTCAGCGCGCCGGCAGCATCCTTCTGCATGTCGGCATCGTGCTGGCCGCAATTGCCTTCCTGTTCCCGTTCTTCTGGATGGTGACCAATGCGATCCGGCCCAACGCAGAAGTCCTTGCCGTGCCGCCGCAGCTCTTCCCGAGCGACTGGCAATGGTCGAACTTCGTCTATGCCTGGCTCTATCTGCCGTTTGGCCGCTTCTTCCTGAACAGCGTCATCGTCGCCGGCGGCATCACCCTCCTGACGCTGACCGTTTCGAGCATGGCCGCCTATGCCTTCGCCCGCCTGCGCTTCCCGTTCAGCGGCAGTCTCTTCGTCGTCTATCTCGCGACGCTGATGGTGCCGCAGGCGGTGATCGTCATCCCGCTGTTTCTCATGATGAGCTGGCTCGGCTGGATGAACAGCTTCCAGGGGCTTATCCTGCCGATGGCGTTCTCGACCTTCGGCACCTTCATGCTCAGGCAGTATTTCCTGCAGATTCCGAAGGAGCTTGAAGAGGCGGCGATGATCGAAGGCTGTTCCCGTTTCACGATCTTCCTGCGCATCATCCTGCCGCTGTCGCGGCCGATGCTCGGCCTTCTCGCCCTCTTCACCTTCACCGGACAGTGGAACTCATTCCTGTGGCCGCTGATCATCGTCAACGGACCAGATTATTCCACCATTCCCCTTGGCCTCACCCTCTTCCAAAGCCAGCAGGGCGTGCAGTGGAACTACATGATGGCCGGCTCGACCATCTCGATGCTGCCCGGCATCATCCTGACGCTGGCGTTGCAGCGCTACATCTTCAGCGGCATCGCCATGGGCTCGGGCTTCGGCGGCCGCTGAAGGCGGCCCTCGGGTGTCCTGCCGCAGGCGAGCGGATCAATCCGGCGCGGAATATCGGCGTGTCGACCCACGCAGAAGGATGTCGCAGTCGAGCACCATCGACTGCGGCGGGTTGGACCGGCCGGGGCCGAGGCGCGACGCCAGGAGGCTGGTGATGCCGTCGGCGATCTCGGTGATCGGCTGGGAGATGGCCGTGATGCCGGGCTCGTAGAGCCGGAAGAGCGCGACGTCGTCGAAGCTGACGAGCGAGAGGTCATCGGGCACACGTCGGCCATTGTCTTTCATCCAGCCGAGAATGCCGAGGGTCATGCGATAGTTCGATACGAAAACCGCCGTCGGCGGCCGATCCATCAGCATCAATTGCCTAGCCGCCTCATAGCCGCCATCGACCTGCCAATTGCTTCTGATGACATAGGCCGGATCGATCGGGACCCCGCGATCGCGGTGGGCGTCCTCGTAGCCGGCATAGCGCTGCCGCCCCGAGGACGTGTCGAGTTCGCCGGCAACAATGGCGATGCGCTCATGCCTGAGATCGAGCAGATGGCTCACAGCCCGATAGGACGCCTCGCGGTTCTCGACCATCACACGGTCAGCGGCGAGCCCGGGAATGTCGTTGTTGTAGAAGACGACAGGCAGGCCTTCGTCGATCAACGGCGCGACGCGGCTGCGCATCTCGGGAAAGCCGTCCACGATGAGCGCATCGACCCGCTGGCCGAGGAAGAAGTCGAGCGCCTCGCCGATCACGCGCGGATCCTTGTTATGGCTGTACATGACCAGCGCGCGCCGGCTGTCGCGGATCGAAGCGGCGAGGCGCTCCACCATGACGGAATGGAATTCGTCGAAGGATGGGACCAGCAGTCCGACCATATGCGTCAGGTCGGTCTTCATCGCGGCAGCCACCGCATTGCGTCGATAGGAGAGCTTCTCGATCGCCGCCTCGATCTGAAGGCGGTTGCTGCGCCGGATCTCAAATCCGTTCAGAAAGCGTGAGACCGTACTGACCGCAACGCCAGCCTCCGCGGCGACATCCGTGATCGTCGCTGATCTGCGGCGCCTCGGAACCGGAGGCGGAAGATCATCGGACATTGCGCACCTAGTTCTCTCCGCGAGCGGTCTTCTGGCATCTTGCCTAACCGATCAGGCTGGCGGACTCCAGCGGATCGAGGCGCCGGCATGGAGCCGGCGCCTCGATTGGTCGGATCAAGCGCTCTCGAGAACGAGCGCGCTATGGATATGCAGGCTGGGCAGCCTGATCTCCACGCGGCCGTCATCGAGGACACGCCACTCTGCATCCGTCCCGGTGAGCGCGTCATAGACGCGGCTTAGCGGGTTCGTGACGCGGACCTTGGCCGTCACAGGACCAATCGCGGGGATGTCCTCGATCATCTCGAGCACGCGCTTGTGGCCGCGCTCGAAGGTCGACGGCACGGCTTTGCCGCGGACCTGCGGCGAACCATAGAGGAGATGCAGGATGTGCCGGTTTTCCGCCGCCTGGTGGGTCAGCGCCACGCGGCCGGACGAGGGCAGGTCTGTCTCCAGGACCGGACCCGGCATCAGACGGCTGATCAGGCCGCGGATGATGTACTTATAAAGCGGCTGGCCGTAGGCGTGGTACATCTCGAAGATCGGGAAGGCGACATAGCCGATGCCGCGATATTCGGTGACGCCTGCGCCAATCGTGTCGGACGTCGGATCATCCGGCGTGTGCTGGTGCGAGCAATAGTGCCGGTAGGTTCGGTTGAAATAGGACGGCACGATCGAGGCGAGCACGGTCGCGGCGCCGCTGACGATGGTTTCGCCGGTCCCATACATGACGAATGGCGACTCGGGCAGGCCCGCATCGAGCGCATCCGGGTCGGCCCTGAGATAGGACGGGTTGAACGCCACCGGCCCCGTCGCCGCCTCAAGCCCGAGATCGAGCGCAAAGCCGTCCTCGGTGAGGCCCGAACGTCCCGACAGGATCAACTTGCCGCCGGCCGCCACGAAACGATCGAGCCGTGCCGCCAGTTCGGCGTCGACGGGGATCGAGTCAGGCAGGATCAGAAGGCGATAGGGATCGAACGACGCCGTTCCGTCCAGCACGTCGAAAGGCAGCTTCAACTCCTGAAGCATCTGCGCCGCGCCGTCGTCGCTCTGGTTGTTGCGGGCGCCGACGGGATGGAAATATTCGGCCGCGAGGATGGCGATCTCAGACACCTGCTTCGCCCCGGCGAGGAAAGGCTCCAGCTTGGCGATCCTCTCATAGGCCGGGGCTATCGAACGGTAGGTATCGTGGTTGATGGCGCCGTTTGGATGCAATTGGTCGCCGACAAGGCACTTGGCGCCGAGCGCCACCATCTGCGCCGTCTCGTAGATCAGCGCCTGCTGGCTCTTGAAGCCGCCGAACTCGCCCCAGGAGGTGTGGAACTTGCCGGTCTGACCAACGAAGTCGAAGCCGAGCGGGGCCGCATAGCGCGCGCTCGAGGGGAAGTGATCATAGCCCCAGCCGCCGGTCGGCAGGCTTTCGAGCTCGAGATGAGAGTAGGTGGCGAAGCGAGCCTTGCCCTGCTTGTGAATATGGCCGCAGTTGTAGAAGACCCGGAGGCCCGGATATTCGGCGAACAGCGCATCCGAAATAGAGCGGCGGAATTCCTCGTTGACCGCTTCGTCATTCTTCAGCCGGTCATCGGCATTCTCGGGGTCGAGCCCCTCGGCGATCATGCGGGAGATGCAGGCCGAGCAAACGCAGCCGGGCGTCAGGATGATGTCGAAGAACAGGCCCGGCGTCTTGTAGTTCGCGGCCACTTCACGCGCCTGGTCGAGGATATAGTCGCGAAAGCCCTGATGGTTGAGGCAGATCGTGTGCCAAGCCGGGCTGAGCTGCTTGAGGCTGGAGATATCGTCCGGCCGCTCATGCTGGAAGTGATTGTCCGCGGCCATCACGCGCCACTCTGGATGCTCGCGCGCCGTCAATTCGTCCCACTGCACGGTGATATAGACGGGAACTTCGATGTCGGCCGCCGCGCAGGCCTTGATCATGTCGCCCATGAGATCGGGACGGGTGAGGCCCGGATGCGGCTTGCCGACCTTGGTCGGATAGTATGACCAGCCGTGATGGCACTTGGCGAAGACCGTGATCGAATCGACATTCGCGGCTTTGAGCGTTGCCACGAAATCGTCGGGATCAAAATCCGATCCGACGCCTGGAATGTGTTCGGAGGTGTGGAAGTCGAGATGAATCTGGCGATAGCGGAGCGGCTTGAACCTGGTCTCGGGCATTTCTTTCCCTTTCTGGCCGCACACTAGACGCACGGCGGCGCCACGGTTGCGGCTCTTGATACGCGGTCACAGACTGCGGAGCTGATGCCGCGAAGCGTTCGCTTCGCGATCCGTTTTCGTCGGGATCAGGCGTCATTTCCCGCCGAATTTCTCATGAAATCGAACTGCATCTCCAACTCGAAACGTTACTGACTAAATAGGAGATTGAAAAGAGATTGCGACGTTGTGGCGCCCTCTGTTTCGATGCCTCAGAGCGGACGCCAGGCTGTCCACGCGCCGAGGGCCGGCCGTCGGAGCCGGCCGCTCGGAGGCAGGGATTGCGAAATCCGGGCGAGCTGTGAGAACCGCCCCGGATGAAAGTCCGTCGGAGCGCGCCAACGACGGATGATGACCGCGTGCGCGCTGTGGATCGGATCAGTGCGGGATTTTGTGGGGGGTAGTGGATGCGGCGGGAGCGGCTGGAATCGCCGCCTGCTCGGCGTTTGGAGCGAGCGGAGGCTCACACCATCATGGTCCGATTGGTCGTGACGGATTGTTGCGCCGAGGTCGTGCCGCCCATGGAGCGCGGGTCATGACCGGCGTCCTTTCGGCATGGCGGCAGCAGAGCGGGCCATGCGGAATTGCGCAGCCGGCTAGGGAGGCGCCGCCAGCGGACGAGGAGGCGCAGGCCGCTTGTGACAGCGGCCTGCGTCGAGACGAGAGAGGCCGATTACTCGGCCGCTTCCTTCAATGCGGCGGGATCGAAGCCGAAATTGAACGGTGCGGGTTCGCCGCGCTCGGTGCGGAGCGCCGTGCGGAGCGTTTCCGTCGCCGGGCCGTCGACCTCATTGGTCTCGGTGAGGACGACGCCGTATCCGCTCGCCGCCTGTTCGCGTGAGACGAGATCATAGCGGACATCGCGGGCGACGATCTCGGCCGGGCGCTCAAACGGATCGCCCCAGCCGCCGGCGCCGGCGGTCTTGAACACGATCTGGTCGCCGGCCGAAACGGCGAGATTATCGATCTTGGAGGGGATGCGCTGGCGCTCGTCGCTGCCGGCCTTGATCAGCCATTTCGACGAGGTGCCACCGAACTGGCCGCCATTGATGCCCCAGGGCGGCACGACCTCGCGATCGTCATGGATCGAAACCTTGCCGGCTTCGAGCACGCGGTAGATCTTCTCGATGCCGGCGCCGCCGCGATGGAGGCCCGGACCGCCGGAATCGCGGATCGGCCGATAGCCCTCGACGAGAACCGGGTAGTAGTTCTCGATATATTCGATCGGCGTCGCCGAGAAGAGCGGCCACCAGGCATGGCCGTCGAGCCCGTCGCCACGCGGACGGCCGGGCACGCCGCCGAACAACAGCTCCATCAGCTGGAAATACTTGTTGTTCTTGTCGTGGCCCGTGAAGATGAAATGCGGGCTGGTGCCATAGCCGGCCGCCATCGAGAGATGCGGCGCGCGCTGGCCAAGGGCGCCGGCCTGGCAGTCGAAGAACCGCGTATGCGTGTTGAGGCGGTTCGACAGCGCGGCGGGGAAGCGCGGATTGAGCAGCGAGCCCTCTGGCAGGATCACCTCGAACAGGTCGTAGAAGCCCTCGTTGAACAGCACCGAGGGGTCGAACGCCATGATCATGTAGACGCCGAAGAACAGCTTGCAGAGACCCTCGTGGATATGGAAATTGATCGGGCCTTCTGCCTGGTCGTCGGTGCCGGTCCAGTCGAACACGGCGATATCGCCGCGGCGATAGATCGACAGCGTCATCTTGAACGGGCCGTTGCCAAGGCCGTCATCGTCGACATAGTCGGTGAAGGAGACCGGCTCGACCGAGATATACTTGTCGATCAGGACCTTCATCGCTTCGCGCGTGCGGTCGAGCAGCATGTCGCAGGCCGACATATAGGTGTCGCGGCCGAAGCGATCGCAGAGTTCGCGCACCCGCACCGAAGCGGTGCGGCAGCCGGCGATCAGCGCCATCAGGTCGGCGCGGTTCATGTCGGGCGTGCGCGTGTTGTTGAGCATGATGTCGAGCACGCCCTTGTTGAGCACGCCCTTGTCATAAATGCGCACCGGCGGGATGCGCAGCCCTTCTTCCCAGATCGTGCGCGCATCGAAAGGCATCGAGCCCGGCACCTTGCCGCCGACGTCGACCATGTGGCCGAAGATCGACGAGAAGCCGACCAGCACGCCCTCATGGAAGATCGGCATCATCACGCACCAGTCATTGTTGTGCGAGATGGAGCCCTTGCAGGCATAGGGGTCGTTCCAGACGAAGATGTCGCCTTCGTTGACGTCGCCTTCGAACTGCTCGACGATCGCCGGGATGTAGGAGCCGAACTGGCCGACGACCATGCGGCCGCGGGCATCGCAGATCATCGGGAATTCGTCATGCTGCTCGCGGATAACCGGCGACAGCGAGATGCGCACCACGACGCCGTCCATCTCGAAGCGCGCATTCTTCAGCGCGTTCTCGATGATATCGAGGGTGATCGGATCGACTTTCACGGACATGACGCTCAGTTCCCCCTCGAGACGGGCCAGATCAGCAGATTGCCGTGGCTGTCGACCTCGGCATAGTGCCGCGGCAGCAGGACGGTGGTGGTGTCGTACTGGCGAATGATCGCCGGTCCCTCGACCCGGTCGCCGACCGCAAGCTTGGAGCGGTCGTAGTTCGGCGTCGGAACGAAGGCGCCGTCGAAATAGGACGGCCGCGTCTCCATCAGCGCCGCGGCGAGATCGCCGCCGGTCACCTGCGGGACGGCCTCCTCGACGCTCGGCGTTGCGCCGGTCGCGACGACGCGGAGCGCCACCAGTTCGACCGGGACATGGAAGCGGACGCCGTAGAGCCGCTCATGCAGGGCATGGAAGGCGTCGAGGATTTCACCGAGGCCGCCGGCACGGCCGACGAGGTCGGCCGGCAGGTCGATGGTGACCTCGAAGCCCTGCTGCTCATAGCGAAGGTCGAGCGAATAGGTGATGCCGCGATCGGCTTCCGCCACTTCCTGCTCGTCGAGCCAGGTCCGCGCCTTCGCGGCAAGGCCCGAAAAGCGGGACCAGATCTCCTGAGGGTCGAGGCCCGCGGTCGAGCGGATATAGGTCTGGACGAACTCGTTCTTGAACACCGCCTCGAGGAAGCCGAGCGCCGAGAGCACGCCGGGGGAGGGCGGCACGACCACAGGATAGCAGCCGAGCAGTTCGGCCATGGCGTTGGCATGCAGCGGACCGGCGCCGCCAAAGGCGACGATGCCGAAATCGCGCGGATCAAGGCCGCGCTGCACGGTGATGACGCGAAGCGCGCCGAGCATCACCTCGTTGGCGATGTCGATGATGCCCTTGGCGGCGTCTTCGGGCGAAAGGCCAAGCACATCGCCGATCTTCGCCACGGCGGCGCGGGCGCCCTCGACGTCGAGCGCCATGTCGCCGCCCAGCAGCACCGGCGGCAGATAGCCGAGAACGACATTGGCGTCGCTGACCGCCGGCTCAGTGCCGCCGCGGCCATAGGAGACCGGGCCGGGACGGGCGCCGGCGCTGCGCGGGCCGACGCGGAGCGACTTGGTCAGCTCCGAAACCTCGGCGATCGAGCCGCCGCCTGCGCCGACGCTGCGGACGTCGAGCGTCGGCACCTTGGCCGGGAACGAGCCGACCTCGGTCGAGCGCGAGATCGTCGGCTCGCCGTCGAGAATGACGGAAACGTCGGTGGAGGTGCCGCCCATATCAAAGGCGAGCAGCTTGTTGAGGCCGGTGCGCCGGGCGATCATCACGGTCGAGGTGACGCCGCCGGCGGGGCCCGAGAGAACGGTGTGCACGGGCCGCTCCGAAGCCGCCGCCGCGCTCATCAGACCGCCGTCGGAGCGCACGATATGCAGGCGCGCCGTGACGCCCTCGTCCTTCAGCCGATCCTCAATGCGCGAGAGGTAGCGCTTCATGATCGGGCGGACATAGTCGTTCATCACCGTGGTGATGGCGCGGTCATATTCGCGGAATTCCGGCAGGATGTCGGAGGAAAGCGAGACCGGGATATGCGGATGGCGCTCGGCGACGATGGCGCCGAGCATGCGCTCATGCTCCGGATTGGCATAGGAATGCATCAGCGAGATCGTCAGCGCCTCGATGCCTGAGCCGCAGAGATCATCAATGAGCGCCGTCGCCTTGGCGATGTCGAGCGCGCGCACCACTTCGCCGCGCGCGTTCATGCGCTCGGGAATGCCGCGCGTGTCGGCCAGCGAGGCGAGCGGATCGGGCTTGTCCATGACGATCCAGCCGAACAGCGGGCCGGGGGTCCAGGACTTGGCGAGATGCAGCGTGTATTCGAATCCCGCCGTCACCAAGAGTCCGACCCGGGCGCCCTTGCCCTCAAGCACGGCATTGGTTGCAACCGTGGTGCCATGCAGGATCAGCGAGATATCGGAGGGCGAAATGCCCGCCTTCTCGCAGATCAGCTTGACGCCGGCGGCAACGCCGATCGACTGGTCCTGCGGGGTTGAAGGGGTTTTTGCCTGGTAAGTCCGCTGCGTCTTTTCATCATGCAGCAACAGGTCGGTGAACGTTCCGCCCACATCGACTCCGAGCCTCATCTCATCGTCCCTCTGGTTCTGGCCGGGCCCCCAGGGCCACTCGCCGGCACGCTATTGAATGCGCATGCAAACTAGCATAGTTTCATCCTCGGGTCGCCGGCAAGAGCCAAATTTCCCTGTCCTGCCGCGAGACTCACCGGGGACCCCGATCCTGTCCGGCGGGGGCATGGACCAGCATGAAGAAGCCGATCGCATGAGCGCGCTCACGCTTTACGACAAGGTCTGGCAGCAGCACGTCGTCAAGACCTATGAAGACGGCAGCGTGCTGCTGTATATCGACCGCCACCTCGTACAGGAGGTGTCGAGCCCACAGGCCTTTGCCGGTCTGATCGCGCAGAATCGCAGCATCAGGCGCCCGGATGCCCATGTTTCCGTGGCTGATCATGCGGTGCCGACGCGCAATCGCGACCGGCCGTTGCCCGATGGCCTCGCTGCGCGTCAGGTGTCGCGGCTTGCGGAAAATGCCCGCCGCTTCGGCATTCCCTATATCCCGATGAACGACGACCGCCACGGCATCGTCCACGTCATTGGCCCCGAGCTCGGCTTCACGCTGCCGGGCGCCGTGCTCGTCTGTGGCGACAGCCACACTTCGACGCATGGCGCGTTCGGCGCATTGGCCTTCGGCATCGGCGCCAGTGAATGCGAATGCATCTTCGCGACGCAGACGCTGCGCCAGAAGAAGCAGAAGCGCATGCGCGTGGTGCTCGACGGCGCGCTCCCTGCCGGCGTGACGGTCAAGGACGTCATCCTCGCGCTGATCGGCGAGATCGGGACGTCGGGCGGCGTCGGCCATGCGATCGAGTTCGCCGGCAGCGCGGTCCGCGCGATGTCGATGGAAGCGCGCATGACGCTTTGCAACATGTCGATCGAGGCTGGCAGCCGCGTCGGCATGGTCGCGCCCGACGAGACGACCTTCGCCTATCTCAAGGGGCGGCCGCTGGCGCCGACCGGCGCCGATTGGGACGCGGCGGTGGCGCATTGGCAGAGCCTTCCGAGCGATGAGGATGCGGTGTTCGACCGCGAGGTCCGGCTCGATGTTGCCAGCCTTTCGCCGCGGATCTCCTGGGGCACGACGCCGGAGGAAAATCTTCCGATCGACGGCCGCGTGCCGGACCCCGCTGACGAGTCCGATCCGGCCCGCCGGGCGCGCATGCAGCGGAGCCTTGCCTATATGGGGCTCGAGCCCGGCCGGCGGCTCGACGAGATCGCGATCGACCGTGTCTTTATCGGCTCCTGCACCAACAGCCGCATCGAGGATCTTCGCCTTGCCGCTGGCATCGTCGCCGGCCGCAAGGTTGCAGGCAGCGTCGCGGCCATCGTCGTTCCGGGTTCGGCCAGCGTCAGGCTGCAGGCGGAGGCCGAGGGGCTCGACGCAGTCTTCCGCGCCGCCGGCTTCGAATGGCGCGACAGCGGCTGCTCGATGTGCGTCGCCATGAATGACGACCGTCTTTCGCCCGGCGAGCGCTGCGCCTCGACCTCGAACCGCAATTTCGAGGGCCGGCAAGGGCAGGGCGGCCGCACCCACCTGATGAGCCCGGCCATGGCCGCCGCGGCCGCGATCGCCGGCCGGCTTGCCGATGTTCGCGCGCTCACCTCCTGATGCCTCCAGCCGCCTGGTGACCATGCAGCCTTTCACCACCATCACCAGCGTCGCCGCGCCGCTGCCTGAAGCCGATGTCGATACCGACATCATCTTTCCGGCCCGTTTCCTGCTGCTGCTCGACCGCGAGGGGCTCGGCCGGCATCTCTTTCAGGAGCGGCGGCGGAAGAGTGCGGGAACGCCCGACTTCGTGCTCGACCGCCCGCCCTTCGACAAGGCGGAGATCCTCGTCGCCGGCCCCAATTTCGGCTCGGGCTCCAGCCGCGAGCAGGCTGTGTGGGCGCTGGCCGATTTCGGCATTCGCGTCGTCATCGCGCCGAGCTTCGGCGAGATCTTTTTCTCCAATTGCTTCCGCAACGGCGTGCTGCCGATCGTGCTCGGCCCTGACGATCACGAACGGGTCATGATCGCAGCGGCCAGCGAGGGGCTTGTGACGGTCGATCTCGAGCGGCTTCAGATCGAATGCGGCAATGGACCGCCGATCGCATTCGCCGTCGATGCCTATCGCCGACGGTCGCTGCTGCTCGGGCTCGACGAGATCGGCGCCATTCTCGCCGACGATGCCGACGATATCGCCGCCTTCGAGGCCCGGCAGAAGCGCGCAGCGCCATGGCTGCATCTTACCGGCGCTCACCGCGCCATCTTCGACGACAAGGGAAGCAGTACGTCATGACGGACGAGGCTCTGGAGGCCAACTACAAGCGCGCCTTCGGCAAGCGCATCGGCTTCGGCAAGAAGCCGGCGCTGTTGATGATCGATTTCGTCGAGGCCTATTTCGATCCGGCCTGTCCGCTCTATGCGGGCGTCGAAAACGCGCTCGCCTCGGGGCTGCGGCTGCAGGCCGCCGCGCGCGAGGCCGGCGTGCCCGTGATCTACACCAATGTCGTCTATGACAAGAATGGCGTGAATGGCGGCCGCTTCTACCAGAAGTCGATGGTGCTGCATCACTTCGTTGCCGGAAGCCCGCTCGGCGCCTGGCCGAAGGGGCTCGAAGTCCGCCCGGACGAACTTGTCATCTCCAAGCAATACCCGAGCGCCTTTTTCGGCACCTCTCTCGCCGCAACACTGACCAGCCAGGGCATCGACACGCTGATCCTGACCGGGCTCAGCACCTCGGGCTGCGTGCGCGCCACCTGCGTCGACACCTGCTCCTATGGCTTTATCCCGATCGTGGTGCGCGAGGCGGTCGGCGATCGCCATCCGGCGCCGCATGAGGCCAATCTGTTCGACATGGACGCCAAATATGCCGACGTCGTGAGCGAGGCCGAAGCGCTCGCTTTTCTCAACACAATCGGAAACGCACAAGCATGACCAAGCCCAGTCTCCGGGCCGCGCTCGCGGCCGGCGAATTTGTCGCCGCGCCCGGCATCCACGACATGATCGCGGCTGCGGTGAGCAACAAGTTCGATCTCGATTTCGTCTATGCCTCGGGATACTGGACCACGGCTTCGGCCTATGGCCTGCCGGATGCGGGCATCGCGACCTATACCCAGATGCTCGACCGCGTCGCGACGCTGGTGAAGAGCGTCAAGGGCAGCGTCATCGCCGATGCCGATACCGGCTATGGCGGGCTGCTCAACGTGCATCACACGGTGCGCGGCTATGAGGATGCCGGCGTTGTCGGCATCCAGATCGAGGATCAGGAATTCCCGAAAAAGTGCGGCCACACGCCGTTCAAGCGCGTGGTGCCGATCATCGACATGGTCGAGAAGATCAAGGTCGCCGTCGATGCGCGGCGCAGCGACGAGACGATGATCATCGCGCGCACCGATGCGCGGCAGACGCATGGCTTCGAGGGCGCGATGCAGCGCGGGCTGGCTTATGCCGAGGCTGGCGCTGATGTCGTCTTCCTCGAGGCGCTCGAGAGCGAAGATGAGATGCGCGAGGCCTGCCGCCGCATCAACAGGCCGATGATGGCCAATATGGCCGATGGCGGCCGTACGCCGATCCGCTCGAAGTCCGAACTCGCCGAGATCGGCTACGCCATGGCGATCTATCCTTCGATGACGGGGCTTGCGGCCGCGGCTGCGGTCGAGAATGCGCTGCGCGTCTTCGCCGCCGAGGGCACGTCCAATTCGCCGTCGCTGCCTCTCTTCCCGTTCTCCGAATTCAATTCGCTGATCGGCTTCGAAGAGGTCTGGGCGTTCGAGCGCAAATGGGCGCGGCCGACCGGCGAGACGGGCGCCTAAGATGGCAACCGTCGCCTGCATTGGCGCCGGCACTGTGGGCAGTGCCTTCGCGGTCGTGTTCGCGCGGGCCGGGCACGCGGTGCGCCTTCATGATGCCGCTCCCGACACCGTCCTGTCCGCGGCGTTGCCGCGGATCAGGCGCACGCTCGAGCTCCTGGACGAGAGCGGGCTGCTTGCCGAACCGGTCGATACCATCGCGGCGCGGATAGAGCCGGCCGCCTCGATTGCCGAGGCGGTGGCCGATGCCGTCTATGTGCAGGAGAGTGTCGCCGAGCGGATCGATGTCAAGCGCGCTGTTTTCAGCGCGATCGCGGACGCCGCGCCTGAGGGCGCGCTGCTCGCCTCGTCGACATCGGCGCTGCCCGGCTCCGATTTTCTCGGCCATGTCGCAGCACCCGAGCGCTGCCTCGTCGCCCATCCGGTCAACCCGCCCTCGCTGATCCCTCTGGTCGAGCTCTGCCCGACCCGCTGGACGGCCCCCGGGACACTGGCCGCGGCGCATCGATTCCTGAGCGCGGCCAGCATGAGCCCGGTCACGCTCAAGAAGGAGATCGACGGCTTCCTGCTGAACCGCCTGCAATACACGCTGGTTGCCGAAGCGATGCATCTCGTCGGCGAAGGCTATTGCACGGCTGAAGATATCGACCGCGTCATGACCGAGGGACTGGCGCTGCGCTGGGCCTCGATCGGGCCGTTCGAGGTCGCCCATCTCAATGCCGTCGACGGCTTCCAGGGCTTCGTCGATCGCCTCGGCGGCATGATGCGGGCGATGGGGACGGGGGCGCGGACCGACTATGACTGGTCGGACGCCTTGATCGCCGAAATCCATGCCGGCCTTGCCGAGCGCGTTCCTGTCGCCGACATCCCCGAGCGCCAAGCCTGGCGCGACAAGCGCATTCTCGCGGCCCGCCGGCTGCAGCAGTCCGACTGAGGGCGGGGATCAGTCGATCTCGACGTCTTCGGCGATTTCGGCACGGTGGGCGGAGGGAACAGGAATGGTGCCGCGCCAGACGAGGCGGCTCGGCAGGGGCATGTCGATGCCGCGTTCGATCGGCCGGTCGGGCTCGTCGAGATGCATCAGCGCCAGCGTCTGCTCGACCATCTGGTGGATCGGCTGGCGCACGGTGGTGAGCTTGTAGGGCGCGCGGCGGGCCTCGGGAATATCGTCGAAGCCGCCCACCATCAGATCCTCGGGAATGCGCAGGCCGAGCCGGAAACGCAGCGCGTCGATCGCCCCCATCGCCATGATGTCATTGATGCCGAACAGCGCATCCGGCCGGGGCTTCCGCCGATCGCCGAACAGCGTCAGCGCCGCGCTCGCAGCGCCATCATAAGATGAGCCGCCGGCGATCTCCTCGATCTCGGCGCGCTTGATCCCTTCTTCCATCAACCGCTCGACGAAGCCGCGCACGCGGTCCTGGCTGGTGGTGCCCTTGGGGTCGCCGGTGATCATGGCGAAGCTCTTCGCGCCGGCCGAGAGGAAGGCCTCGGCGATCAGCCTGCCGCCGCCGACATTGTCGCAGCGCACGCCCGAGGCGTCGCTGCCGGGAATATAGCGGTTGAACAGCACGATCGGGATGCCGCGATCATGGCAAAGCGAGGTCATTCGCGTCGAGATCTGTGCCGAGGTGAGGATGACGCCGTCGATCTGGTATTGCAGCGCCCTAAGAATCGCCTCGTCGCTTTCCGAGCCGGGATCGACGGTGAAGATCAGCACCTGGCGACCGAGCGCCTGCAGTCGGCGCGAGAATTCGTGCAGCACATGGACATAGAACGGGTTGCCCATATTGCCGAGAATCAGCGCGATGATATTCGTGCGCTTGGTGGTGAGGCTGGACGCGATCGAGTTCGGCACATAATTGAGCTTGCGCGCCGCCTCGAGCACCTTGGCGCGCTTCTCCTCGGCAATGCTGGAGCCGGGCGTGAAGGCGCGCGACACCGCTGATTGCGAGACGCCGGCGAGCGCGGCGACGTCAAAGGACGTGGCGCGTGATGTGATCCGTTTCATGGCTGGCGGCTACGGCCTGTTGGACTACGCATTCATATTCCGTCGCGCCACGAAAGCGCCGGAGCGGCCTAAGGCCGACCATGCAGCGATATTGCAGGATCGCGGCGGATTCTTCAATCGGACATTCGCTGGCTGAGCTTGGAGGGGTCGCCTTCCGGGCCATGGAGCGCGTTGACTCGCTGTCGTGAATGCGTAATCATTGAATGCGCATTCATGACGTCGCGCGGCCTTGCAGGGAAAACAGCGGCCGGGCGATCAGAGGGAGATATCATGATCAGACATTTGCTGGGCGCCACCCTTGTGGCAGGTGCCGTCACGGTCGGGCTCGCTGCTCCGGCCATGGCCGATGCGGCTTCGGACGGCCTCGCGACGGCGAAGCAGAAGCTGCAGAAATATATCGAGAAGCCGGTCTTCGTCGCTCCGGGCGAGGCGTTCGACGCCAAGGCCTGCGCGAGCGGCAAGAAGCAGCTCTCCATCCCGAATTCGAGCGCCAATCCCTTCCTGAAGGGCATCATCGACCGGATGAAGAAGGCCGGCGCCGAGATCGGCCTCGAGGTCAAGGAATGGGAAAACCAGGGCCAGCCGAGCCAGTGGGTCCAGGGCGTCGATTTCGCGATCCGCGACAAATACGACATCATCGACCTGATCTCGGGCATCGATCCCTCGACGATCGAGCCGCAGGTGAAGGCCGCCAAGGAAGCCGGCGTCAAGGTGATGACGTCGCATTTCTATGATCCGAGCGACAAGCAGAACCCGCTGGTTTCGTCCTCGCTGACGATCGGCTTCGGCGAGATCGGCACCGTGCTCGCCAACTGGTCGACCGTGAACACCGACGGCAAGGCTAACATCGTCCTCATCGTCTCCGACGAGGTTCCGCCGACCAAGCCGCTCGTCGCCGGTCTCAAGGCCGAGCTCGCCGCCAACTGCCCGAACTGCAAGATCGTGCAGGAGATCAATGTCGGCGTCACCGAATGGGGCACCAAGATCCAGCCGGCGGTGCAGGCTGCGGTCCAGGCCAATCCCGACGTCAATGTCGTGATCCCGATCTATGATTCGATGTCGCAGTTCGTCGTCCCGGCGCTCCGCCTCACTGGCAAGACCGGCGCGGTCAAGGTTGCGACCTTCAACGGCACGCCCTTCGTGCTCGACTATATCCAGCAGGGCACCGTCGACATGGATATCGGCGAGAGCCTCGACTGGATCGCCTATGCGACCATCGACGGCCATGTCCGCGATCTC
Source organism: Kaistia sp. (assembly GCA_965229085.1). Lineage (GTDB taxonomy): Bacteria > Pseudomonadota > Alphaproteobacteria > Rhizobiales > Kaistiaceae > Kaistia. The sequence continues at coordinate 3,807,471 of OZ245859.1, forward strand.
TGCGGGATGAAGTCGCCGGCCGCGCTCAACGTGCCGTTCTACATCTTCGACAAGAGCAACGTCGCCGAAGCCGGGACCCCGGCTGGCTATGACCAGGGCTATGGCGATGCCTATGTCGAAGGCTTCCGCAAGCTCTGGAAGCTGCAGTAGGTCGCCGGCCGATGTCGGATGATCTTTTGTCCGGCGCCGGACAACATCGTCCGGGAGCGCGCAACGCGCTCCCGGCTTCCACCACGCCGGTCTTGCGGCTCAGCGGCATCGCCAAGACCTTTGGCGGCGCGCGGGCTCTCGGCGGCGTCTCCTTCGAGGTCGGGCCCGGCGAAGTGCATGGCCTCCTCGGCAAGAACGGCTCCGGCAAATCGACGCTGGTCAAGATCCTGGCCGGCTTCCATGCCCCGGATGCCGGCGGGCGGCTCGAATTCAACGGCGAGGCCGTCGATCTGCCTTTGAAGCCCGGCGATTTCCGCCGGCTCGGCATGAGCTTCGTGCACCAGAATCTCGGGCTGGTCCCTTCGCTGACCGTGCTTGAAAATCTCCGCTTCGCCCATCTCACGACCGCGAAGAGCGGCTATATCGACTGGCGTGCCGAGCGGGCCGCGGCGCGCGAGGCGCTGGCGCGGTTCGGCCTCGCCATCGATACCGCCGAACGCGTCGACCGCCTTTCGCCGGTCGAAAAGGCGCTGCTCGCCATCGTCCGCGCCTTCGAGGAAATCCGCGCTTCCTGCGCTCAGACCGGCAAGCCCGGGCTGGTGCTGCTCGACGAGCCGACGCCGTTCCTGCCGCGTGAGGGCGTCGAGAAGCTGTTCGCGCTGGTCCGCTCGATTGCCGCGACCGGTTCGAGCGTCATCTTCATCTCGCATGACATCGACGAGGTCATTGCGATCACTGACCGCGTCACCGTGCTCCGCGACGGGCTCGTCGCCGGCGAACTCGTGACCGCCGAGGCGACGCATGAACAGGTGGTCGAGGCGATCGTCGGCAAGAAGCTGGCGCGGCTCGGCGTCACCAATCACCGTCCCGATGTGGCGCGGCCGGCTTTCCTGCGCATCGAACAGGTGGCGGGCGCGATGCTGGAGCCTTCCGACATTGCCATCGGCGCCGGCGAGATCCTCGGGGTCACCGGGCTGATCGGCTCGGGCTATGAGGAGCTGCTTTATCTCGTGTTCGGCGCCCGGCCATGCCGCTCCGGTGCGCTGCATTTTGCCGGCACGGACCGGATCGCGCTCTCCGACATGTCGCCGAAGCGGGCGATCGGGCTCGATCTCGCGCTTCTCCCCGGCGATCGCCAGGGCGCCAGCGGCGTCGACAGCCTGCCGATCGTCGACAACATGTTCCTGCCGGATGTCGCGCGGTTTTTCCGGGGAGGGCGGCTCAATCGCGGCGCGATGATGCGCGAGGCGTTCGATCTCGGCACGCGCTACGAAGTGCGGCCAAACGATCCGTCCGTGAAGCTCTCCGCGCTGTCCGGCGGCAATGCCCAGAAGGTGCTGATCGCGCGCTGGATGAACCGCAATCCGCGCCTCCTGCTGCTCGACGAACCGACGCAGGGCGTTGATATCGGCACGCGGGTGCAGATCTTCGCCGCCTTGCGCGCGGCCGCGGCGAGCGGCATGGCGGTGCTCTGCGCCAGTTCCGATGCCGAGCAGCTGGCCGAGATTTCCGATCGCGTCCTCGTCTTCGCGCGCGGCCGAATCGTGACCGAAATCAGCGGCGCCGACCTTACAAAGGATGGCATCGCCGAAGCGTGCTATGCCTCGATCGACCTTGCCGGCCATGTCACGGCTGCGGCGCAGTCCCCCCTCCATGCGAACTGAACGATGACCCAGGCCGCCACACCAGCCCCCGTCCCACCCGCCACCGCGACAGCCGCCAGCCGGCCGAACGCGTTTCATCTCGGCCGCTTCGTCGAACGCATCGCGCTCATCGTGGTCTGGCTGCTTCTGATCGGCATCTTCGGCGCGATGATGCCGCAGTCGTTCCTGAACTGGGGCAATTTCTCGATCATCTTCGCCTCCTACGCCCCGGCGGCGGTGCTGGCGCTCGCCATCATCGTGCCGTTGACGGCGGGCGATTATGACCTCTCGGTCGGGGCGACGCTGACGCTGTCCTCGGCGCTGATCGGCGTGCTCAATGTCTGGCATCAAATGCCGATCGGGCTTGTGCTCGTGCTGGCGCTCGGCGCCGGGGCCGTGGTCGGCATGGTGAATGCGCTGTTCATCATCTATTTTCGCATCCCGTCGCTGGTGGTGACGCTGGGCACGACGTCGCTGATGACGGGCATCGTGCAGTGGATGACGAACTCCTCGACCATCGGCGGCATCGACAATGCGCTCGTCATGGCGGTGGTCGGCGGGCGGCTGTTCGGGGTGCCCTATGCCTTCTACTACGCGCTGATCGCGGTGGTCGTGATGTGGTATGTCTTCGACTATACCCCGCTCGGCCGGCGGCTTCTCTTCGTCGGGCGTGGCCGTGAAGTGGCACGGCTGAATGGCATCGCGGTCGATCGTGTCCGCTTCGGCGCGCTGGTGACCTCAGGGGTGCTCGCGTCTGCGGCCGGCATCATCTATGCGGGCGTGCTCGGCTCGGCCGATCCCTATTCGGGCCTCAACTTCCTGCTGCCGGCCTTTGCCGCTGCCTTCCTTGGTGCGACGACGATCCTGCCCGGACGGTTCAATCCCTGGGGCGCCATCGTCGCGGTCTATTTCCTCGCGACCGGCATCACGGGCCTCACCATGCTCGGCATCCCGCTCTGGGTGACGAATGTGTTCAATGGCGGCGCGCTGATCCTCGCCGTGACGATTTCGCAGCTGACGCGCGGCCGCGAAGCCACCGATATCGGCTGATCCATCCCTTGATAGCGGCGCCTGGCGCCGACCGGAGGAAACCATGGCACGTCATCTCAAGACGGCGAAGGGCGCGGCCGAACGCGCCGAGGCCGACCACAGGGTCCGCGTGGCTGTCGAACAGATCCTCGCCGACATCGAGGCGCGCGGCGACACGGCGGTTCGGGCCTTGTCGGAACAGTTCGACGGCTGGTCGCCCGAGAGCTTCCGCCTTTCGGATGAGGCGATCGAGCGCGCGATCGCAACGCTTTCGAAGCGCGATCTCGAGGATATCCGCTTCGCGCAGGCGCAGGTACGCAACTTCGCCGAGAAGCAGAAGGCCGCGCTGGTCGATATCGAGGTCGAGACGCTGCCCGGCGTTTTCCTCGGCCATCGAAATGTCCCGGTCAATGCCGTCGGCTGCTATGTCCCGGGCGGCGCCTATCCGATGGTTGCTTCGGCGCATATGAGCGTCCTCACCGCCAAAGTGGCGGGTGTGAAGCGCGTTGTCGCCGCCGCGCCGCCGCACAAGGGTGGCGCCCATCCTGCCATCGTCGCGGCAATGCATTTTGCCGGCGCCGACGAGATCCTGGTGCTTGGCGGTGTCCAGGCGATCGGCGCAATGGCGCTCGGCACCGAGACCATCGCCGCCGTCGACATGCTGGTCGGTCCCGGCAATGCCTATGTCGCCGAAGCGAAGCGCCAGCTCTATGGCCGTGTCGGCATCGATCTCTTCGCCGGGCCGACCGAGACGCTGGTGATCGCCGACGACAGTGTCGATGGCGAGCTTTGCGCCACCGACCTGCTCGGCCAGGCCGAGCATGGCCCGACATCGCCGGCAATCCTCCTCACCACGTCCGAGACGCTCGCCCGCGAGACCATGGCCGAGGTGGAGCGCATCCTCGAAAAGCTGCCGACGGCGAAGCTCGCCGGAGCGGCCTGGCGCGACTATGGCGAAGTGATCCTCTGCGCCGACGAGGCGGAAATGCTGGCCGAGGCCGATCGCATCGCCTCCGAGCATGTGCAGGTGATGACGCGCGATCCCGGCTTCTTCCTCGCCAACATGACCAATTACGGCGCGCTGTTCCTGGGGCCGCGCACCAATGTCGCCTTTGGCGACAAGGTCATCGGCACCAATCACACATTGCCGACGAAGAAGGCCGCGCGCTTCACCGGCGGGCTCTGGGTCGGCAAGTTCATGAAGACCTGCACCTATCAGCGCATCGAGAGCGACGCCGCCAGCGCGATGATCGGCGCCTATGGCTCGCGTCTGTCGCTGCTCGAGGGTTTTGTTGGCCATGCCGAGCAGGCGAATATCCGCGTGCGGCGCTATGGTGGCGGGAATGTCGCCTATGGGGCGGCCGCGGAGTAGGCAGGACCATGTCGATCGATCTGCCCCGCTCACCCCTCTTCCGGCTTGATGGCAAGCGCGCGCTGGTGTCGGGGGCCGGCCGCGGGCTTGGCCTTGCGGCTGCCGCGGCGCTTGCGGAGGCGGGCGCGGCGGTGACGCTGGTGGCGCGCAGCGGAGGCGAGGTCGAGGCGGTGGCGGCGGCGCTGCGGGCGCGTGGCGATCAGGCCGAGGCGCTGGTGCTCGACGTGCTCGACCGCGCGGCGATGCGGGCGGCGATCGGCGCGGCGGCGCCGTTCGACATCCTCGTCAACAATGCCGGCACCAACCGCCCGGCGGCGTTTCTCGATGTCACCGACGCGGATTTCGACGCGATCATGGATCTCAATGTCCGCGCGGCCTTCTTCCTGGCGCAGGCTGTCGCGCGCAAGCTGGTCGAGGCGGGTCGTCCGGGCTCGATCATCAACATGTCCTCGCAGATGGGCCATGTCGGCGGCGCCAACCGCACGGTCTACTGCGCCTCCAAGCATGCGATGGAAGGCTTCACCAAGGCGATGGCGATCGAGCTGGCGCCGCTGGGGATCCGCGTCAACACGCTCTGTCCGACCTTTATCGAGACGCCGCTGACGGCGCCCTTTTTCGCGGACGAGACGTTCAAGGCCTCGGTCCTTTCCAAGATCAAGCTCGGCCGGCTCGGCCGTGTCGAGGATCTGATGGGCGCGATCGTGTTCCTCGCCTCCGATGCCGCCGCGCTGATGACCGGCTCGGCGATGATGATCGATGGCGGCTGGACGGCCGAGTAGGGGCCGCCACGCAATTTCAATGCGTTCGGGAGCCGCGCGATCTGATCAGGGCGCCGCGGCACCATTCGGGAGGACATCATGAAGATCAGCGCCGCCATTCTTGCCCGGTCAGGTCTGCCGGCGCCCTATGCCACCAGCCGGCCGCTTGAGATCCAGACCATCGAACTCGCGGGCCCTGGCATCGGCGAGGTGCTGGTCGAGATCCGTGCGGCCGGGCTTTGCCATTCCGATCTGTCGGTCATCGAGGGCAACCGGCCGCGTCCGTTGCCGATGGCGCTCGGCCATGAGGCGGCGGGCGTCGTTGTCGAGGTCGGTCCCGGCGTCGATGATCTCGCCATCGGCGATCATGTCGCCTGCGTCTTCGTGCCGAGCTGTGGCACCTGCGTCAGCTGCGCCGAGGGTCGGCCGGCGCTGTGCGAGCCGGGCGCGAACGCCAATGGCGCGGGCACGCTGCTTTCCGGCGCGCGTCGGCTCTCCTGCGACGGGGCGCCGGTCAATCATCACCTGGGCGTCTCGGCTTTCGCCAGCCATGCGACGCTGTCGCGCCGCTCGCTGGTCAAGATCGATCCATCGCTTGCCTTCGAGCATGCGGCGCTGTTCGGCTGCGCCGTGCTCACCGGCGTCGGCGCGGTGGTGAATGCCGCTGCGGTGAAGCCCGGCACCAGCGTGGCGATTGTCGGCCTCGGCGGTGTCGGCCTCGCGGCACTGCTCGGCGCGAAGGCCTCCGGCGCGGAACGGATCATCGCGGTCGACCGCGTGCCGGCCAAGCTGGCGCTCGCTTTGGAACTTGGCGCGACCGATGCCGTGATCGCCGACGGCGATGCCGTCGAAACGATCCGCGCCCTGACCGGCGGCGGCGTCGATCAGGCGATCGAGCTTGCCGGCGCCGCACCCGCGCTTGAACTTGCCTACCGGATCACGCGGCGCGGCGGTGCGGTCACGACGGCCGGACTGCCGGGGCCGACCGCCATGCTGTCTCTGCCGGCCGTCAGCCTGGTCGCCGAGGAGAAGACGATCCGCGGTTCCTATCTCGGCAGCTGTGTCCCGGCGCGCGACATCCCGCGCTTTATCCGCCTGTTCCAGCGCGGGTTGCTGCCGGTCGACCGGCTGTTGACGCATAGCCTGCCGCTCGATCAGATCAATGAGGGCTTCGACCTGCTTGCCTCGGGCGAGGCGGTGCGGACGGTCGTCACGCCGCACTGAGCCCTGTTTCAGCCGAAGCTGGCATCGGTCCAGCCACCGCCCGCTTTCGCCGAGGCGACGGCGGCGCTGACGAATTTGACGCCGCGGGCGCCGTCGACGACATCCGGGACAAACCCGGCGCGGCCGGGCTCGACGGCGCCGCCATCGCGATGGGCGCGGATGATCTCGGCGGCATCGCGGTAGAGATTGGCGAAGGCCTCGATATAGCCTTCGGGATGGGCGGCCGGCATGCGCGAGACGCGCTGGGCCTCGCCTGCCGCCCCGAAGCCGCCGCGAATGATCGTCCGCGCTTCCTCGCCATAGCGGGCATGGCGGAGTTCCTCCGGCGCCGTGCCGCGCCATTCGAGGCTCGCCTTCGAGCCATGGATGCGCACCGAAAGGTCGTTGTAATGCCCGGGCGAGGTCTGGCTGGCGACCAGCGTGCCGCGTGCGCCGCCGGCCCAGCGGACGAGGAGATGGGCGTTGTCGTCGAGCCTGCGGCCGGGCACCGCGGTGAAGAGATCGGCCGAGACCGCTTCGGCCTGGCGGCCCGTGATGAAGGAAGCAAGGTTGAAGGCGTGAACGCCGATATCGGCGAGCACGGCGGATTCGCCGGCGCGGGCGGGATCGGTGCGCCATTCCGCCTGTTTCTGGCCCTCGGCGTCGATCGGCAGCGTCAGCCAATCCTGAATATAGGCGGCGTGGATGGCGACAATCTCGCCCAGTTCGTCGGCGGCGATCATCTCGCGCGCCTGTCGGACCATTGCATAGCCAGTGTTGTTGAGCGTCACGATGAATTTGCGGCGCCGCGCCCTCGTCAGCGCCACCAGCGCCTCGGCCTCGGCAAGCGTCGTCGAGAGCGGCTTGTCGCAGATGACATCGATGCCGGCCTCGAGAAAGGCGGTAGCGATGGGCGCGTGCAGATGGTTCGGCGTCACGATCACCACGGCTTCGATGCCGTCGGCGCGGGCCGCCTCCGCCTTGGCCATGGCGCCAAAATCGGCATAGGCGCGATCGGGCGCGATGCCGAGTTCCACGGCCGAGGCGATGGCTGTCTCTGGGTGCGAGGAGAGGGCGCCGGCAACAAGCGCGATCTTGTCGTCGAGCCGCATGGCGAGCCGGTGCACGGCGCCGATGAAGGCACCCTGTCCGCCGCCGACCATGCCGACGCGAAGCCGCTGCTGTGCCGACCCATCGGCTGTGGCATAGACCATGATCGTGACCTCCCGTGTCGTGCTGTATTCGGGAGGGGACGATAGCCGAGCCGATCCGGATTTCGAAGGGGATTTCTATTTTTGCGATTGCGAAATGATCGTGCCGCGCTAGGCTCGGCGCGATCGGCGACTGGCGCAGAGATTTGTCAGGAAATGCGCGACGGGGAGGCGAAAAATGGCGAACCGCAGCGACGGCGACGCACTGCCGCCGGACGGCGGCGCGGGCGATCATGCTGTTGCCGAAGGCGACCGTTCCAGCGCCACGAAGCGCGCCGGGCGCAATTCGGCCCTCGGCTACACGCGGCCCGAAACCTATGAGGAGCTTCGCGCCGTGCTCGCTTCGGGCACGGTTCACTTTCCGAAGCGGCTGCGACAGGTCGCGATCTTTCTCTGGCAGCACCCCGATGACGTCGCCCTCGGCACGATCGTGCAGGTGGCCGAACAGGCCGGCGTGCAGCCCTCGACATTGGTCCGCTTTGCCAAGATTTTCGGCTATGCTGGCTTCTCGGATCTCCAGGGCCTGTTCAAGAATCACGTCAAAGGGTCATGGCCTGAAGGGCGCGGCCGCGACCGCGCCGATAAGCGTGGCGGTGGCGAAACCCAGGCTGAGCGCCACTTTCTGGCCGGCATGGTCGGGGCGGCGCGGGCCTCGCTCGACCGTATCGGCGAGGATTTCGATTACGCCGCTCTCGAGGCGATGATCGATGTGCTCGCCGCGGCCGATCTCATCTATCTGGTCGGCAGCAAGCGTGCCTTTCCGGTCACCGCCTATCTGTCGCTGACCCTGTCGCAACAGGGCGTTCGCAACATCCTCATCGACAATGTCGGATCGAGCGCCTTCGACCAGATTGGCTGCATCGGCGCAGGAGATGCCGTGCTTGCTGTGAGCTTCAGCCCCTATAATTCCGTGACGCCCGACCTCGTCGCGAGCGCCCACCAGCGCAAGGCCCGGATCGTCACCCTGACCGACAGCACCTTCTCGCCGCTTATTCCGCTGTCCGATTGCTGGGTCGAAGTGGTCGAGTCCGATTTCGCCGGATTCCGCTCGCTCGCCGCATCGCTTTCCGTTGGCATGGCGCTTGTCCAAGGCGTCGTCACGCGGCGCAGCGCCGATCTGCAAGGGAGCGATTGAGGAACGGGAGCGATTGACGGAAGAGAATTTCCGTTCCATATTTATAGAAATAGAAAGAACGTTCTCTGGGAGGAGAGCCTTGCTTTTGCTGTCGAGGAGGCCGCGTTCGCGCGGTGCCGCCGTTCATTCTGTGCCGCTCGCAGCGTCTCGCTGAGGGCGCATCGATGACCGGCACCGATTTGCCCGAAGAGAGCCGCGCCGCGCCGGTGCTGCAGCCCGCGCTGCTCGGCCGCCTGCCGGCCATGGTGGCAGAGCCTGTCTATGACCGCGCGGCGGTCACGCCGGGCATCGCACATATCGGGGTCGGCGCTTTCCATCGCGCCCATCAGGCTGAATTCACTGACGATCTTCTTGCCGCCGGCGCCCGTGACTGGGGCATCACCGGCATCAATATCCGGCCGCCGCTGCTGGCGGAAACCCTGGGCCGGCAGGGCGGCCTCTATACACGCCTCATCCGCGAGGACCAGCGTGTCGAGGCGCGGGTCATCGGCAGCATCCTCTCCGTCGTCGACAGCGAGGCGAGCGCCGCGCCCGCGCTCGCTGTGCTCGCAGACCCAGGCATCACCGTCGTCACCATGACGGTGACGGAGAAGGGCTATTGCCATGTGCCGGCCACCGGCGCGCTCGACCCGTCGCGGCCGGAGATCGTGCATGACCTCGCTTATCCTGAGGCGCCCGTGAGCCTGCCAGGCCTCATCCTCCGCGCTCTGGAACTCAGGATGGGGACGCATGGCCGGCCGGCGACGCTCGTCAGCTGCGACAACATTCCCGCCAATGGCGTCATTCTCGGTGCTGTAGTCCGCGACCTCGCGGCGCGGCGAAGCGATCGGCTGGCGCGCTGGATCGAGGCGAATGCCGCGTTTCCGGGCACGATGGTCGACCGCATCGCGCCGGCCACCAGCGCGGCCGACTATGCCTATGTAAAGGAGAGGTTCGGCTATCGCGACCGCGCCGCCGTCGTCGGCGAGCCGTTCCGGCAATGGGTGATCGAGAACCGCTTCGCCGGCCGCTTTCCGGCCTTCGAGACGGTCGGCGCCACTGTTGTCGACGATGTCACCGCCTTTGAGCATCTGAAGATGCGCATCCTCAACGGCGCGCAGACGGCGCTCTGCTATCTCGGCGTCTTCGCCGGTCACGACTACACATGCGATGACATGGCCGACCCGCTGCTTGCCCGCTTCGTGCGTCGCATGCTCGTCGAGGAGAGCCTGCCGACACTGGAGCCCGTGCCGGGTGTCGATCCGCTCGGCTATGTCGAGTCCAGCCTCGCGCGGCTGCGCAACACCGCCATCCGCCACCGTAACCACCAGATCGCGACTGACGGCTCGCAGAAGATCGTGCAGCGGCTGCTCAATCCCATCCGCGACCGGCTCGCAGCGGGAGCATCGTTCGACCTGCTTGCCGTCGCCCTTGCCGGCTGGATGGCCTATCTCGTCCGCGCGTCAGACCGTTTCGGCGGCGCCTGGACGGTCGATGATCCCTATGCGGGTCGGGTGGCGGCGATCGCCGACCGCGTCGGCGCCGATCCGGTGGCCCTCGTCGACGGCATTCTCGCGATCGACGCGATCTTCGCGCCGGAGCTGGCTGCCGCGCCTCGGCTCAAAGCCGCGCTGGCGCAGCATCTTCAGGGCTTTATCGGGCCGGACCCGATGGGACATCTCGCGCGCGTCGTCGATGGCGGCGCGGCACAATGACCAGGCAGCCGGACCAGCCGGCACGATCCCAGGGAGGGGAAACGACATGAAGCTTGGAGTGCTGACGGCGCCGTTTCCGGAGCTGACGCTCGACGCCGTGGCGGACTGGGCCGGGGCCTCGGGCTTCGAGGTGCTCGAGGTCGCCTGCTGGCCGAAGAGCGCCGGCGCCAGCCGCCGCTACGCCGGCACGGCCCATATCGATGTCGCCACGATTTCGGTTTCCGAGGGGCGCGAGCTGGTTGCGGCGCTCGCCGAAAAAGGCGTCGCGATCTCGGCGCTCGGCTATTATCCGAACCCGCTCCATCCCGATCCGGCCCATCGGATCGCAGTCATCGATCATCTGAAGCTCGTCATCGCTGCGGCCGGCCGCATCGGCGTCCCCCTGGTCAATACGTTTCTCGGCGGTGACGCGGCGAAGTCGGTCGATGCCAACTGGCAGGATGCGATGACGGTCTGGCCGGGGATCGTCGCGCATGCGAAGGACCACGGCGTCCGTCTCGCGATCGAGAACTGCCCGATGATCTTCAGCGGCGACGAATGGCCGGGCGGACACAACATCGCCTATTCGCCGCTGGTCTGGCGGCGGATTCTCGACGCCTTCGACGGGGCGATCGGCATGAATTACGATCCCTCGCATCTCGTCTGGCAGATGATCGACCAGGCCCGGTTCATCCGCGAATTCGGTCCGCATATGCTTCATGTCCATGCCAAGGACCTGATGATCGATCGCGACGGGCTCTATGAGCGCGGCATCCTTTCAGCCGGCATCGGCTGGCAGGTTCCGCGCATGCCGGGCCTCGGCGAAGTCGATTGGCGGCTGGTGTTCTCGAGCCTCTATCGTGCCGGTTACGACGGCCCAGTCGTCATCGAGCATGAGGACCGGCAGTTCGAGGGCAGCTTCGAGAAAGTGGAGCGCGGCTTTCTGCTCGCGCGTGACGTGCTCTGCCCGCTGGTCAAGTGAGCCGCGGCAGGTCAGACTGACAGGGTAACAAGACCAAAGTCGAAAAACGACGGAACAGTGGAGGAATACACAATGCGCAAGACCAATTCGCTCGTTCGCATGGGCCTTCTGGCCGGTGCAGCGCTCTTCGCCTCGGCCACGGGATCATGGGCTGCGGGCACCTATACGATCGGCGTCTCCAACACCGTGCAGGGCAATGGCTGGCGCGAGGAGATGATCTGCGCGATCAAGGCAGAGGCGCTTGCATCCGGTAAGGTCGCCAAGCTCAACATCGCCCATCGCAACACAGACGCCGCCGGCCAGTCCGAGGACATCCGCAACCTGATCAGCGCCGGCGTCAACGCGATCGTCGTCAACCCGGCCGACCCCTCTGGCATTAACGCGGCGCTGAAGGAAGCAACCGACAAGGGCATCGTCGTGGTCGCCGTCGACCAGGCCGTGACCGAGCCTTCGGCCTATATCGTCTCCAACAACCAGGAACAGTACGCCTATCTCGGCGCCAAGTGGCTGTTCGAGCAGATGGCCGGCAAGGGCGACGTCGTCTATATGCGCGGTGCCGCCGGCGCTTCGGCCGATAGCGATCGCGACAAGGGCTTCAAGAAGGCGCTCGCCGAATATCCCAACGTGAAGGTCGCGCAGGAGGTCTTCACCGGCTGGCAGCAGGACCAGGGCAAGCAGCAGATCCTCGATTTCATCGCCACCGGCACGCCCTTCAACGGCATCTGGACCTCCGGCATCGACAATGTGATCGTCGATGCTCTGGTGGAAACGCAGCATCCGCTGGTGCCAGTCGTTGGCGCCGACAATGCCGGCTTCGTCGGCCAGCTCAACAGCGTCGACGGCCTCACCGGCGCCGCCGTCACCAATCCCGGCTCGATCGGCGCCGCCGGCGTGACGCTGGCGCTGCAGATCCTCGACGGCAAGAAGCCGGATTCGCAGATCGTGCTCGTCGAGCCTCAGCTCTGGGAAAATGCGACCGCTGACGGCAAGGCCAAGCTGAAGGCCGCCGCCGATCCGTCGCTGTCGCCGGAATGGCCGGTCTCGATCTCGATCCCTGGTTGGACCAACTACACCAAAGAGCAGATCGTCGCCTGCAAGGGGCCCGGCGAGTAGGTTCGCAGCCGCTTGCTCACAGACCAAACGGAGGCGCCCGTCGCGGCGCCTCCAACCCTTTTGACGCCTGAACTCTGACAGCAAGCCAAGGCCGTGACGCCCAGCCCCGTGAATCCGCGCCTCGTGACCTCCACCGGCGCGACGACCGATCCGATTCTCATCGCGAGCGGCATCGCCAAGCGATATGGCGCCGTCGCGGCGCTGCGTGATGCCTCGCTCTCGGTGCTGCCCGGCGAGGTGCATGCGCTGATGGGCGCGAATGGCGCGGGAAAGTCGACCCTCGTCAAGATTCTCACCGGGGCGGTGCGCGCCTCGGGCGGACGGATCGAAATTCGCGGCAAGGCGCATGACGTCCGCTCGCCAGCCGAGGCGCGGCGCGCCGGGCTGGTCTCGGTCTATCAGGAACCCTCGCTGATCCCCGATCTCGACATTGCCGCCAATCTCCGCCTGACCGGCACGCCGGTCGAGCCGTTCCGCGCCTTCCTCGCCGAACTCGGCCTGCCCGATCTCGATTTGTCCGAAATGGCGCGGGACATCCCGCTTGCCGTGCTGCGCGTGCTTGATCTTGCCCGGGCGCTTGCGATCGAGCCCGACGTGCTGCTGCTCGACGAGATGACGGCAGCGCTGCCGGCCAATCTCGCCGAGCGTGTGCTGGATGTCGTCCGTCAGCAGAGCCGCAGCGGCCGCTCGGTCATCTTCATTTCCCATCGCTTCATCGAAATCCAGGCGCTCTGCGACCGCGCCACGGTGCTGCGCGACGGCGAGACGGTCGGCGTCGTCGACATCATCCCCGGGATCGAGGAGCGGATCGTCGAGCTGATGCTCGGCGCCAAGGTCGAGAAGACACGGATCGGGTCGGCCGCCGCCGGATCAGAGCCTGCCACTGTCGCGGGGCCAGCGAGGCTCGCCGTGCGCAATCTCCAGGTTGGAACGCGGCTCAGCGATGTCTCGTTCGGTCTCGCCAATGGCGAGGTGGCCGGTGTCGTCGCGCTCGAGGGCCAGGGCCAGGACGAGCTCTTCGGCGTGCTGGCCGGCTCGATCCGCCCGAGCAGCGGCGAAGTTCTGGTCGATGGCAAGGCCCGGCAGTTTTCCCATCCCGCCGACGCGATCGAGGCGGGCATCGCCTATGTACCCGGCGACCGCAGCGAGGCGCTGCTCGGCCATCGCTCGGTGCGCGAGAATATCGCGCTGCCTTTCAGTGCGCGGCTGCGCAATTGGGGTCCGATCCCGATGCGGCGCGAGCAGGAGCGGGTGCTGAAGGCGATCGCTCGTCTCCAGATCGACACCCGCGCCCAGCGCGAGGCGATGCGCCTTTCGGGCGGCAACCAGCAGAAAGTGACGATCGCGCGCTGGGTCGCCGCCGATGCGCGGACCATCCTTTGTTTCGATCCGACCCGCGGCATCGATGTCGGCACCAAGCGGCAAATCTACCAGCTGATGCGGGAACTCGCGGGGCAGGGGCATTCGATCCTCTACTACACCTCGGAACTCGAGGAGGTTCAGCTCGTCTGTGACCGTGTGATCGTCATCTTTGGCGGCCGCGTCGTTGATGTGCTGCCGGTGGAACTCGCCGACGAGGCGGCCCTGACCCGCGCCGCCTACGGCCTGCCGCGCGACGCGGCACCGGCGGGCATCCTCTCCGCCAAAGACGATGGGGCGCTGGCATCATGATCCGTTCCCTTCGCCGCCGGGGCTGGGTCCTCGGCCTTTTCGTCCTGCTGGCCTTGCTCTTCGTCGTCACGCGGCTGATCCAGCCGGGCTATGGCAATGCGGACTTCGTTTCGCTCACCCGCGCTGTGCTGCCCTACGCCTTCGCCGTGGCGGCGCAGACCGTGGTGGTCATCGCCGGCGGCATTGATCTCTCGGTCGCGGCCATGATGGCCCTCACCAGCGTCACCGCCGCGGCGATGATGAACGGCGCCAGCGAGGAATATGGGCTGTTCGTGGTGCCGTTCGTGCTGGCGCTCGGCTTCGTGCTCGGCGCCATCAACGGCATCCTCATCATCGTCACGCGCGTGCCCGACATCGTCGTCACGCTGGCGATGCTGTTCGTGCTGCAGGGTGCGGCGCTGCTCGTGCTCGGCGCGCCGGGCGGGGCGGCGGCCGATTGGCTGAAGGCGATGGTGGTCGGCACGGTGCCGATCCCAGGGCTACCCGAGGCCGTGACCGCTTGGATTCCGAGGGCGTTGCTCCTGCTCGTCGTCTGCCTCGGCATCGTCTGGATCCCGCTCCGGCGCTCGAAGCTCGGTCTCTCCCTTTATGCGATCGGCTCCAGCGAACTGGCCGCCTTCCGCTCCGGTGTTCCCGTGGCCCGCACCCGCATCATCGCCTATGGCCTGTCGGGCCTCTTCGCGGCCATGGGCGGGCTTGCCCTCACCATGAGCACCGGCATCGGCGCGCCGATCCCCGGCCCCTATCTCCTTGCCAGCGTCGCCGCCGTGGTGCTCGGCGGCGTCACGCTCGGTGGCGGCCGTGGCGGGCTGGTCGGGCCGATCGTCGCGGTCTTCATCCTCCGCCTCGTGCGCACAGATCTCACTTTGATGGCCGTCGATCCCAACGTCACCACGATCATCGAAGGCGTGATCATGGTGGTGGTGGTGATGCTCGGCGCCTTCATCGCTCTCAAGGGACGTTCGACATGAGCAACACCGTCCTCGCCGAGGCACCGCCGCCCTTCGGTCGACGCTTCAAGCGGCTGATGAGTGACTATCCGCTCATCCCGCTGGTTCTGCTGCTGGTTCTTCTCGTCGCTACACTGCAGGCGCTGCGCCCCGGTATCGTCAATCCGGGATGGATCGCAACGACGATCAAATTCGCTATTCCCCTGGCGATCATCGCCGGCTGCCAGACCATGACCATGCTGACCGGCGGTATCGATCTCTCGGTCGGCACTGTCGCGACCATGGCGGCTTTCATTGTCGCGACGCAGGGCGTGCACTACGACCCGGGCGTCGCGATTGCGATTGCCCTCGTGCCGGCGCTCGCCATCGGTCTTGCCAATGGCATCGGCATTGGCGTCTTCCGCGTCCATCCGCTGATCATGACGCTTGGAACCGGCCTGATCGGGACCGGATGCCTGCAGGTCTACCAGCGCACAGTGATCGCGACGGGAACAGCCATTCCGTCCGGTCTCGCCTGGCTCGGCACCGGCCTCACTTACGGCGTGCCCAATGCACTGCTCGTGTTCATTCCGGTCGCCGGCTTCATCCTGTTTGTCCTCAACCGCACCGGCTTCGGCCGCTTGCTCTATGCCGTCGGCGACAATGAACGGGCGGCCCGTCTTTCCGGCGTGCGCTACTGGCAGGTGATCCTCGCGCTTTATCTCCTTTCGAGCTTCCTCGCGGGTGTCGCCGGCCTCGTCTATGTCGGGCTCATCAAGTCGGCGTCGCTGTCGCTTGCCGAGCCGCTGGTGCTGCCCTCGGTCGCCGCCGCGGTCATCGGCGGCACGTCGATCTTCGGCGGGCGTGGCGGCTATACCGGCACCATCATCGGCGCGCTGATCCTGCGCGTGCTGATCACCCTGCTGACGGTGATGCAGATTCCCGAAGGTGCGCGGCAGATTCTGTTCGGCCTCATCGTGCTGCTGGTGACCGCCGCCTATCTCCGCATCATCGAGGATCGCTGAGCCGGCGCGCGGCCATTGAGGGAGAACGGGACATGACGGCACCATCGCGCATCGCGGCGATCAATTTCGACCACATGCATATGGGCGACCTCCTGCGCGAGGTGCATGAACATCCGGAGGCCGAGATCGCCGCGATCTGCGATGTGCGGGCGGAGAAGATGCAGGGGGCCATCGCCGGCTTCGGCATTTCCGCCGATTGCGTCTTCACCGATGTCGCCGCCTGCCTCGAAGCGACGAAGCCTGATCTCATCATTCTCTGTCCGGCGACTGCTGATCATGCCCGCGCCGTCGAGGAGGTCGCGCCCTTTGGTGCCGATATCCTGATCGAGAAGCCGTTCGCCGCCTCGCTTGCCGATGCGGACCGGATGATCGCGGCGACCAAGGCGGCGGGCGTCCGCCTCGCGATCAACTGGCCGCTCGCCTGGTATCCGCCGCATGTCACCGCGAAGCGCCTCGTCGACGAGGGCGTGATCGGGACGGTGCTGGAGGTTCACTTCTACGACGGCAATCGTGGGCCGCTCTATCATCTCGCCGACAAGGTCGAGGTGTCCGATGAGGAGGTTCGGCGACAGAAGCCGCATTCCTGGTGGTATCGGCGCGCCAGCGGGGGCGGAAGCCTGCTCGACTATCTCGGCTATGGCGCGACGCTCGGGACATGGTTCATGAACGGCCGCGCGCCGATCAGCGTCACCGCCACCGTCGATCGGCCCAAGGGGCTCGAAGTCGACGAACATTCGATCACCGTGCTCCGCTATGAGACCGGGCTTTCCAAGCTGGAGACGCGCTGGGGCGCCTTCACCGATCCCTGGACGATGCAGCCGCAGCCCAAATGCGGCTTCGTCCTTGTCGGCAGCGAGGGGACGCTGTCGAGCTACGATTTCGAGCATCACGTCCACCTGCAGACGCGCCGCGTTCCGCATATCCATCCGGTGCCCGTGCATGAACTCGAAGCGCCGCATCGGCGGCCGGTCGAATATGTGCTGTCGCGCTGGCGTGCCGGACTTGATGTCGAGGGCCCTCTGTCGCCGGTGCTCTCGCGCATCGGCCAGCAGATCGTCGACACCGCGCGTCGCTCGGCCGATGAGGGTCGCACGCTGGAGCTCCTGCCATGATTGCGGACCTGCAGCCGGAGGGCTTGCCGGCGGAAGCCTCCTATGCGCTCGTCGCCGCGGAGGCCGAGGCGATTGCCGCGCCGGACCTCGATTATCGCCCGCCGATGCCGCGCGACCGGACGATCCCGATCGGCCTCATCGGCGCCGGTGGCATCTCGTTTGCGCATCTCGAGGCCTATCGACGCTATGGCCTCAATGTGGTGGCGATTGCTGACCGCCATCTCGATCGTGCGACGTTGCGGCGCGACCAGCATTTTCCCGCGGCGCTTGCGACCGACGATGTCGACGCGCTGATCGGCAATCCTTCCATTGCGGTCCTCGACATGACGCTGCATCCCGACGGCCGGGCGCCGCTGATGCGCCGGGCGCTGGAGGCCGGGCAGCATGTCCTGTCGCAGAAGCCGTTCGTGCGCGATCCTCGCCTCGGCGCGGAACTCGTCGCCCTGGCCGAAGCGCGCGGATTGCAGCTCGCGGTCAACCAGAACGGCCGTTTCGCGCCGCATATGGCCTGGATGCGCGCGGCGGTCGCGGCCGGCCTCGTCGGTGACGTCACCGGCGTCCATGTCTCGATCCAATGGAACCATGGCTGGGTCGCCGGCACCCCGTTCGACCAGATGGACCAGCTGATCCTCGAGGATTTCGGCATCCACTGGTTCGACTTTCTCGTCTCGATCATCGGTGACCGGGCCACCTCGGTCACGGCGCGCGCGGTGAGGGCAAGCGGGCAGGGCGCACGGGCGCCGCTGCTTGCGAGCGCAATGGTCGCCTTCGACGGTGGCCAGGCCTCGCTGGTTTTCGACGGCGCGACCGCCTTCGGCGCGATGGACCAGACGGTGATTGTCGGCACAAAGGGAACGCTGCGAAGCTGTGGCCCCGATCTCGGCCGGCAGGCGGTCAGCCTCACCACGGCGGCCGGCGTGGCGAAGCCGGTGCTCGAAGGCACCTGGTTCAATGACGGCTTTGCCGGGGCGATGGGCGCGCTTCTCGTCGCGATCGAGCAGGGCGTTCCGCCGATCAACAGCGCCCGCGGCAATCTCGCTTCGCTCCGCCTCGGCCGCGCCGCGATCAAGAGCGCCGTCGCGGGCGGCGAAACAGTGCCCCTCTTCGTCGCCGATTGAGTTGGCGCTGGTCTTGCGCGAACGCCGCTGCGGTTTAGCTATAGAGCGAGGCGCCGCGGCGGTGATGAGCCGCCGCCTGCCAAGGGTCAGGGAGCAGTCATTGGATCTCGCGCAAACGCTCAAATCCATCGTCGCCATCCACGCGCTCGTGCCGGACGATGCCTTTACCGCCGGGGCGCTCGGCACCGAAAGGGCGGGCAGCGGCGTCGTGATCGGCGACGGGCTGGTGCTGACCATCGGCTATCTGATCACCGAGGCCGACCGCATCTGGCTGCGCAGCACCGATGGTCGGCTGACACCCGGCCATGCGCTCGCCATCGACCAGGAGACCGGTTTCGGGCTGGTGCAGGCGCTCGGCAACCTTGACCTGCCGGCGCTGGAACTCGGCAGTTCCGTCGATGCGAAGCTCGGCGATGCGGTCGTGGTTGCCGGCGGCGATGCCAACCAGTTCGTCCGCGCCAAGATCGTCGCGCGGCAGACCTTCGCCGGCTATTGGGAATATCTGCTCGATGAGGCGCTGTTCACCGCCCCGGCCCACCCGCTTTGGGGCGGCGCAGGCCTGATTGATGCCGACGGGCGGTTGATCGGCATCGGCTCGCTGCTGGTGCAGCAGATGACCGAGACGGGCGAGACGCGCGACGCCAACATGGTCGTGCCGATCGACCTCTTGAAGCCGATCCTTGAGGACATGATGGCGTATGGCCAATCGGGCCGGCCGCCGCGGCCCTGGCTCGGCCTGTTCTCGGCTGATCACGAGGGCGGCGTCGTGGTGGTGAGCCTTGCCGAGGACGGCCCAGCCGCGGTGGCGGGCGTCAAGCCGGGCGACGTCATTGCTGGCGTCGGCGATCGCGAGGTTGCCCATCTCGCCGATTTCTATCGCGCGGTCTGGGATTTAGGGGCGCCGGGCGACGATATCGCTCTCCACATCATCCGCGACGACCGCAGCCTGGTCGTTCGCGTCCGCTCGGCCAACCGCACGGACCTGCTCAAGAAGCCGCGGCTGCACTGAGGGCGCTGCAACGGCGGGCTTTACAATCGGCAACAGGGGCGTTGCCGAAATCGCAACGCCGCGTATCGAAATCGGCGCTTCTGCCCCCGCACCACGCTCGTAGACTTCCCTTCGCAGGCTCGAAAATTGATCTCGGTCAAGCCGGTGCCGCTCGAAAGGCGGCGTGCGGGGCGGTTCAGAAGGTCATGGGCGGCGCAGGGAAGAACGATCCATCGGCCGTCTTCGGACGGTTAAGGGCCATCCAGAATGTCCAGCCGGTGCCGCGCGCCAATGCGGCCGGGCGGAGTGTGGTCCGATGGCTTCATCGTCTGGCGCAGGTCTCTCGATCCGTGATGTCGGCATGGTCTATCGCCGGCGTGATCAGGTCACCACGGCGCTCACCGGCTGCTCGCTGGAGATACCCGAGGGTGGCTGGGCCTCGCTGATCGGGGCGTCGGGCTGCGGCAAGTCCACGCTGCTGCGCATCCTGGCCGACATCGTCAAGCCGACCAGCGGCTCCGCCCGCGTCGGCGGAATGTCGCCCTCCGAGGCGCGCGCTTCCCGCACTTTCGCGCTCGTTTCGCAGCAATCGACCATGCTGCCCTGGCGCAAGATTCTCGCCAATGTCGAGCTCGGACTCGAGGTCGCCGGCGTCGAGAAGGCCGCGCGGCGGCGGCGTGCCGAGGAGGCGATCGAACTGGTCGGCCTCAAGGGTTTCGAAGAGGCCTTTCCCTCCGAGCTTTCCGGCGGCATGCGCCAGAGGGCGGCGATCGCCCGCGCGCTGACGCTGAAGCCGCGTTTTCTGCTGATGGACGAGCCCTTCGGCGCGCTCGACGAGATCACACGCGAGAAGCTCAATTTCGAGCTGCTGCGCATCCTCAAGGAGACGTCGGCGACACTGCTGCTCGTCACCCATTCGATCAGCGAGGCGATCATCCTCTCCGATACCGTCGCCGTGATGTCGCCGCGGCCCGGCCGGATCTCGCATCGCGTCGAGATCGGCTTCGGCCACGACCGCACCGCCGCCATGCGTGATGATCCGCAATTCGGCGCCTATGAGGCCGAACTCCGCCATGCCTTGCACGGCCCGGCCGGCATTTCGCGGCCGCCGCACCGTCCCATTCCCGCTTTCGCCACCGCCTAGGAGACGCTGATGTCGACCGGACTGCTCCCGCTTTCTAACTCCAAGCATCGCCGGCTGATCGCCGCCGGCGCGGCGCTCGGTCTCGGGCTCGTCGCCCTCTCCAGCGCCGGACGGGCCGAAGCGGAGGAGCTGCAGAAACTCTCCGTCGTTCTTGGCTATGTGCCGAATGTCGAATCCTTCGGGCCCGAATACGCTCTGAAGATGGGCTTCTTCAAGGATGAGGGCCTCGACGTCACCCTCGTGCCGGCCGGTCAGGGTGTCGACCAGGTGCAGATGGTCTCGGCCGGCACGGTCGATATCGGCATCTCCAATCCCGAACTGATCCTTGCCGGCACGGCGCAGGGCGGCAAGTTCAAGGTCTTCGCGGCCGAGTTCCAGAAGACGCCGATCGCCATGACCTGTCGCAAGGATTCCGGCATCGAGAAGGCCAAGGATCTCGAGGGCAAGCGGCTCGGCATCAAGACGCCGGCAAAACCCTTCGCCGATCTGTTCATGAGCAAGAACGGCATCGACCCGGCAAAAGTCGAGACCACAACGATCGGCCCGAACGACATCTCGGTTCTGATCTCCGGGCGCATCGACTGCGAGGTCACCACCTTCGCCTTCAACGAGCCGCGCCTGATCGAGGCCGCCGGCGTGCCCGTCAATGTCTTCTCGTTCGGCGAATTCGGCCTCAATTCGCAGAATGACTCCTATTTCGTGCAGGAGAGCTTCTTCAACGATCCGGCCAAGAAGGAACTGCTGGTCAAGTATCTCCGCGCGGAGATGAAGGCCTGGGAGGCCTTCTTCAAGGATCCCGGCGCCGCGGCGAAGTTCATGGTCGATGGCGGTTTCACCGATGGCCTCGACATCGACCAGCAGACCTACCAGGCCGGCAAGCAGGCGCTCTACATGAAGGATGCGCTGACGGCCGAGAAGGGCATCTTCTGGGTCAATCCGGCGACCTGGGCCGAGACGGCGGAGAACACGTTCCTCTCCAAGGTCACCGATACCAAAATCGATCCGGCCCCCCTGCTGACGACCGAGATCCTCGAAAAGGTCGCGCCGCCGAAAATGTAAGTCATGCGATCGGCGCGGGGATCCCGGTTCCCGCGCCCCTCTGGCGGGGCCACAGCATTGGCCTCGTCCCAGCCCAGCGAAGCCCTCGGCGAAGCGATTGCCGCGCACCGGGGCCGACCAAGCGGAGACGACCATGAGCAGCCTCTCGATCGCCGATGCCGCACCGGGCGAGGAGACCGCCATAGCCGGCAGCCGAAGGTTTACTCTGCCGCTTGGGATGATCCTGCCGCCGGCTCTGTTCGTTGCCGCGTTGGTCGGGCTCTGGGGCGTGCTCAGCGCCGTCGGTGTGATCCCGCGTTATATCCTGCCGGCGCCGGGCGCCATTCTCGACGAGTTCGTCAAGAACCACGCCGTGCTGACCAAGCACGCGCTGACGACGGTCGGCGAGGCTCTGGCCGGCTTCGTCATCGGCAATGCGGCGGCGGTGGCAATGGCGATTGCCTTTTCCTATTCGGCGTTGCTCAAGGACGCGTTCTATCCCTTCGCGCTGATTTCACGCGCGGTTCCGATCATCGCCTTCACGCCCTTGCTCGTCATCGTGCTTGGTCGCGGCCTGCCGCCTGTGATCGCGGTGGTCGCGATCGCCGTCTATTTCCCGGCCTTCCTCAACATGATGCGCGGTCTCGCCTCGGCCGATGTCGAGTATCACGAGATGCTGCACACGCTTTCGGCGAGCCGCTGGCAGCGGCTGAAGATCGTCGACTGGCCAGCCTCGCTGCCCTTTCTCTTCGCGGCGCTCAAGGTCAGCGCTTCCGCCGCCTTCATCGCCGCGATCGTCGCCGAATGGATCGGCGCCAATCAGGGGCTCGGCTATCTCGTCGTGATTTCGAGCCAGTATTTTAAGCTGCCGACGCTCTGGGCTGCGATCATCGTCGCGGCCGTGCTGACGCTGCTTCTCCTTGCCATCGTCGTCATCGTCGAGCGGTTGCTGCATCGCTGGACGGCGACGGCGACCGAACTCTAGGAGCGCGTGATGGCATTCGAGAGCGAAATCGCTGCCGCGCCGGTTGCAGCCGCCAAGCCCGTCCTGCCCGGAATCGGGGCGGCGCTCGCCAGCGCCTTCGGCCGGCCGCGCGTGGTGCTGGCGCCCCTCGCCGTGCTCGTGCTCGCGCTCGGCCTCTGGCAATTCCTGTCGCAATCGGGCGCGGTGTCGCCGCTGATCCTGCCGTCGCCGCTGGCGATCGCTGGGGCCTTCGCCTTCGATGGCAGCAATCTCCTCTATCACACCGGCTATACCGCCGTTGAAGCGCTGACCGGCTTCGTGCTTGGCAACCTGCTCGGCTTCGCCCTTGCCGTGGTCTTTCTCTATTCGGAGACCAGCCGGCGCACGGTCTATCCGCTGGCGATGGCGATGCAGGCCGTGCCGATCGTCGCGGTTGCCCCGGCGCTGATCCTCTGGTTCGGCAACGGAATGGCGCCGAAGATCTTCGTCACAATCTTCCTCGTCTTCTTCCCCATGCTGGTCAACGCGCTGCGCGGGCTGAAAAGCGCCGATGCCGAGGTGATGGAACTGCTCTACACGCTGTCGGCGTCGCCGAAGCAGCAACTTCTCATGGTGCGCCTGCCGGCCTCGGTGCCGTTCGTCTTCAATGCGCTCAAGATCTCGGCCTGTGCCTGCTTCGTAGCGGCGATCGTCGCTGAGTGGATCGCGGCGGATCGCGGGCTCGGCCACCTGATCGTGCTTTATGGCAGCCAGTACCGCATGCCGCAGGTCTGGGCGGCGGTGCTGATCGGCACCGTGGTCAGCATGGCCGTCTATGGCCTCGTCGTGCTGGCCGAGGCGCGGCTCGCGCCCTGGCTCACCCGCGCCCGCCCCGTTTCGGACTAGATCGCCACGCGTCCCATCGGACGAACTCGTAGCGAATTCGACCTTTTTTCGCATCGGTTTCTGCCGAAACCGGGTTCCGCTTTTGGGTCCGATGCTCCAGCGAGAGGAGAATGATCATGCCATTCGCGCCAATGGGCATCATGAACCAGATGTGGGCGGCCAATGATGTCAGCGACCGCGATGCGATCCGCACCGCGCTCGACGAAATCGGCCATGCCGATGATCTCGGCTTCTCTTCAGTCTGGATCGGGGAGCATCATCATGTCCGCCCCGAAAATCCGTTCTATGGCCGCATTCCCGCTTCGGAGATTTTCCTCGCCCATATTGCGGCGCGCACCAAGCGCATCCGCGTCGGCACGGGCGTCCGCGTGTTGTCGACGACGAGCGCACAGCGCACCGCCGAGGAAATGAGCCTCCTGCATCTTCTGACCGAGGGCCGCGTCGAATTCGGCGTCGGCCTCGGGGCAAACCAGATCGTCGAGGAGGATCGCGCCACCAAGGCGGCGCGCTTCCGCTCTTTGCTCGACGAATTGCTCGGCATCCTTTCGGGCGCGGTTGGTCCGGCCATCGCGCCGCGGCCCGATCCCTCGATCCTCAGCAATATCTGGGCCGCGGCGCGCGACGACGCCAGCATCGATCATCTGGCCGAGCGGGGCGTCAACCTCGTTGTGGGACAGGCCGAAATGCCGCATGTCCAGGCGCCTTATGTCGCGCGCTACCGCGCCGCTGGCGGCAAGGGCCGTGCCCGTGGCGTCCGCCTCGTCTTCGTCGCGCCGACGCGGGAGGAAGCGATCGAGCGCAGCCGGGCGGCAGCGGAAAGCTATTTCCGACTGATGCTCGGCAAGGGCTATCACAAGCAGGCCGTCGAGAGCGGCGCCGCACCAGCGACCCCGCAGACCGACGAGGAAAAGCGGCGCCTCGCCAGCTTCATCATCGGGTCGCCGGAGCAGGTCGCCGAAGAACTCGACGCCTATGTCGAGACGACCGGCATCGACCAGCTCGACGTGATGATGCAGATTCCTGGCCTCGCGACCGAGGATGTCCGCCGATCGATGTCGCTGATGCAGAACGAGGTTCGCCCGCGTCTAGTGCTCAACAGAATGATGGTTGATCCGTCTGTCTCACGCTCCGTCGCCTGAGTTCCGCCATCCCGAAAGGACCGCCATGACATCCATCGAGGCCGTTGCCGAAGTCGAACGTTGGCCGATTATCGCCGAGCCCATCACGGCTGAGGCCTTCCTGCCCTTCGGCCATCTGATCGAGGCGACCGAGGACATGGTGCCGGCCACGGCGATCGACTATGCGCTCGACCTCTCGGGTGGCCAGCCGCGCTTCTACATCATGCGGCTCGATCATCGCGGTCTAGACGTCAACGGCATCACGCGCCACGGTGCGGTGACACAGGTGCTCGCCTCGGTCGGCGGGGGCTCATGGATGCTGTGTGTGGCGCCGGCCGATCCGACAGCGGATCGGCCGGACCCCGATGCGATCCGGGCCTTCGTGATCCCGGGTGATGTCGCGGTGCTACTCAGCAGGGGCACATGGCATGCCGGCCCCTATTTTCACGCTGAGGAAATGCGGTTCTTCAATCTCGAACTCATCGACACCAATGTCGCCGATCACCACACTGTTCATCTCGGCCGGACCTTCGGCCACAGCCTCAGGATCGTCGCGCCGGCCTGAGGCGCGCCTTGCGGGCCCGCGCGCCGCGCCCTAGAAATCGGCGCACGCCCCTTGAACGGGCCGGTACGCCGGCCGAGCCGATCGGCCGCCATGTCCGCCTTCATGCATGTCCATCTGGTCGCGCTGCGCTATTTCCGCGAGACCGTGCGATGCGGGTCGATGCGCCAGGCAGCCGAGCATCTCAATGTCGCCGCCTCGGCCATCAACCGCCAGATCCTCAAGCTTGAGGACCAGATGGAATGCAAGCTGTTCGAGCGGCTTGCGGAGGGCGTTCGGCTGACGGCGGCCGGCGAGGTGCTCTATCGCTATGTGCTGCGGCTTGAACGCGATCTCGACCGCGCGATGGCTGAGATCGACGACCTCCGCGGCCTCAGGCGCGGCCATGTCGCCATCGCCTGCGAGGACGGTATCGCGCGCGACTTTCTGCCTCGTATCCTCTCGGACTTTCATGCCGAATTTCCGATGGTCACCTTCTCGGTCGACGTGATGGCCGCGCTCGGCGTCATGGCGAGCGTCGTCGACGGCACCGCCGATATCGGCCTTGCCATGGCGCCGCCGCGCCGCTCCGACATTGCCGTCGAGCGCGAGGTCGCGATGCCGATCGGCGCCATCGCGGCGCCGGATCATCCGATCGCTCTCCGGTCGCGCCTCAAGATGTCGGATCTGGTACAGGAGCAGATGGTGCAGATGCGCGAGGGCAGCGGCGGCGGCACGCTGCTCTATTCGCTCATCAATGGTTGGACCGCGCGGCCTTCCTTCATCGAGACCAACGCCTCGGATGCCGTGACCAACCTCGTCAAGGCAGGCCTTGGTGTCGGCGTGCGTTCGCCGATCGGCATCCTCAGGGAAATCCGTGCGCGCGAACTGGCGTTCATCCCGATCCAGGATGCGGCGATCGAGCCGCCTCTGCTCGCCGTCTATGCGAAGCTCGGACGGGCACTGCCGACGGCCGGCGCGATCATGCTGGAGCGGATCAAGCTGGCGATGGATGTCTTTGCCGCCGAGGTCGAGGCGGCACTGGCCGGGTGAGTGCCGGCACCGACGGTGTTGGAGGCGCGGATCGGAGAGCCGACCCGCGCCGCTTTCGCTTATTCCGTGAAGCCGACTTTTTCCATGTGAAGTGACAGCGTCGGCGTGATCGCCGAGCCCGTCACATTGGTCGTCATCAGATAATTGAGCGTTTCGTAATGGGCGAAGACCAGCGGGGCGTCGGCCGTCACGATGGTGCGGATCTCCTTGTAGAGTTCCTTTCGCGCCGGCGTGTCATTGCTCTCTGCCGCCTTGCCGATGAGTGCATCGACGGCAGGGTTGCTGTAGCCGACGGTGTTGATCGGACCGCCCGACTTGATCACCAGCGAATAGAAGTTGTCGGGATCGATCGTCCGTTCCTGATAGGCGCTCGTGATCTCGTATTTGCCCGAAACATAGGCGTCATACCAGACCGAGACATCGACCGGCTTGATCTCCATGTCGATGCCGATCTCCTTCAGCTGGTCGCGCACGACCTGGCCGGTCTTGAGCAGCTCGGGATATTGCGGCAGGCCGAGATATTCGATCTTGAGCCCGTCCTTGTAGCCGGCCTCCGCGAGCAGAGCCTTCGCCTTGGCGATGTCGCGGGTCGGGCCGAAGATGCCGGCCGGATCATACCAGGACGACCCGGTCGGGACCTCCTCGAGACCGAGTTCTCCGGTGCCGAGATAGGCGACATCGCGGATGGCGGCGCGATCGACGGCGAGCGCGATCGCCTGACGCACCTTTGGATTGTCAAAGGGCGGCTTCTTGGTGTTGAGCGCCAGGAAGTCGGGGATGCCGGCGACGGGGCTTGTTACATAGGTGAAGCGCGGGTCGGCCTTCAGCGCCGGCACCTGCTGCAGCGGCACCGCGTCGATCCAGTCGAGCTCGCCGGCGGCGAGCGCGTCGATGCGGCTCTGGTCGACGGGCAGGAAGCGGAAGGTGATGCTGTCGAGATGGGGCAAGCCCGCCTTGAAATAGGTCGGGTTCTTCTTGACCGTGATGTGGTCGCCCTGCACCCATTCAACAAACTCGAACGGGCCGGTGCCAACAGGTCCGCGCGCCGGATCGCCGCTCTCGATCGCCTTCTTGTTCACGATCTGGCCGTTGGTGGCAAGATTGGTCAGGAATGGACCGAAGGGCGACTTGAGGTGAAACACGGCGACAGCCGGGTCGCTCGCATCGACGCTCTCGATCTGCGCATAGAGGCCGGCATAGGCGCTGGCGGTCTTCGGGTTCAGGATGCGCTCGAAGGTGTATTTGACGTCGGCGGAGGTGAACTTCTCGCCATTGTGGAAGGTGGCATTGGGGACGAGGTCGAATTTCCACGTCTTGGCGTCGATCTCGGTCCATTTGGTCGCGAGGTCCGGCACGAAGCTGCCATCGGGATCCATGTCGATCAGCTTCGAGAAGATGCCTTCATAGACCTGGGCGCCGGTATAGATCGACGAGGTCGCGGGATCGAGCACGTCGGGCTCGCCGGTGAGGGCCGCGCGAAGATCGCCGCCCGCCTTGATTTCGGCGCTCGACGCCGCGCCGCCGGAAAAGGCGACCGCAAGGCCGAGCGACAGCGCCGCGAGCGTGCGGGCAAGCGGCCCGGCGCGGCGGCCCCGCGTGATTGTGGATGGTGTCGACATGATTTGGTTCCCTGCTTGTTGGTTCTAGCTTGAGACACTGCGAACGAAATCGAGGAACGCGGTATTGAACGGATCTGGGCTTTCCCAGAGGCAGGCATGGCCGCGGGGAACGGTCTTCCAGGCTGCGCCGGGGATCGCCTGCTGCAGGCGCTTCGAAAGGCGGACAGGAATGAGGATGTCTTCCTCGCCAGCAAGCACCAGCGTCGGCACGCCGATGGCGCCGACGCGGCCGATCGCATCATGCGACTGGATCACGGCGAGTTGGGCGAGATAGGTCTCGACCGACATGTCGAGCGCGGCCATCGCGGCTGCGAATTCGGCAGCATCGGCGGGCCGCTCCTCGAAGAACGGGCCGGTGAAGGCCCAGAGCGCCACGTCGCGCATCACGAAGGGAACGTCGATCTTCCGAGCGAGATCGGCCCACATCGCGAACATGGTCTGGCAGAACGGATCGGCGGTGCCATAGGTGCAGGCGAGCGTCAGCGACTTGAGATCGCCGGGATAGGCGAGCGCATATTCCTCGGAGATCATGCCGCCCATGGAAACGCCCATGAGGTGGAAGCCGGTGATGCCGAGATGGTCGACCAGCGCCTTGGCGTCGTCGGCCAGCATGCGCGAGGAATAGGGACCGGCGGGGCGATCGGTCTGGCCGATGCCGCGATTGTCGAAGCGCAGCACCCGGTAGCCGGCCTCGACGAGCGCCGGAACCTGGAAGCCCCAGGACTGCAGGTCGTCGGCGAGACCGTTGATGAGGACGATCGTGCCGTTGCCGGCGTCCTCGCCGTCGATCTCGTAGTTGATGGTGATCCCGTTCAGATGTGCTGTGGGCAAGCGAGCCTCCTCCGGTTCGGTTAGCTGGGCATGGGAATGTCGGGTATGGGAATGCGGGGTCTGGGAACAGCGGCGAGCAGCGCGCGCGTGTAATCGTGCTGCGGTGCGGCCAGCACGTCATCGCTGGCGCCGGTCTCGACCAGGCGGCCGCGATAGAGCACGGCGATGTCGTGGCTCACATGCTCGACGACGCCGAGGTCATGGGTGATGAAGATCGAGGCGACACCGAGATCGCGCTGCAAATCCATGAAAAGGTTGAGGATCTGCGCCTGAACGCTCATGTCGAGCGCACTCACCGGCTCATCTGCGACGATCAGTTCGGGTTCGCTGGCGAGCGCTGCCGCGATGGCGACGCGCTGGCGCTGGCCGCCCGAGAGCTGCGCCGGCAGGCGGGTGGCGAAGGCGGGATCGAGGCCGACGCGCGCGAAGAGGTCAACGACCCGGCGCGACCGGTCGGCGGCCGTGCCGATGCGGAAGCAATCGAGCGCCTCGCGAACGCTGCGACCGACCGGCCAGCGGGGGTCGAGGCTGCCAAAGGGGTCCTGGAACACGGGCTGCACGCGGCGGCGGAAATCGGCGAGCGCCCGGCCCGAGAGGCCCTGGACCTCGCTGCCGTCGTAGAGGATCGTGCCTTCATCCGGCCGGGCCAGGCGAAGGATGCAGCGACCGAGCGTCGACTTGCCACTGCCGCTCTCCCCCACCAGGCCGAGCGTGCGGCCGCGGCCGACCCGGATGGATACGTCGTCGAGCGCCTTGGCGCGGCGCCGGCGCCAGAACGGTCCGCCGGCCGGATAAGACTTGCTGAGGCCTTCGACGGTGAGGAGGTCAGCCATGCGCGCTTTCTCCATTTGCCGCGGCGCGCTCGGCCGCTTCGAGGCTCTCGACGCTCCATTCTGCCGGGATGACCGGCAGGCGGGCACCGCGCCGCACCGCCGCTGGCCGGGCGGCGAGCAGAGCGCGGGTATAGGGATGGGCAGGCCGGGCGAAGAGCTCTGCCGTGGTGGCGACTTCAAGCAGGCGGCCGCCATACATGACGCCGACGCGGTCGCAGACCATCTGGACGACGCCGAGATCATGGGTGATCAGCAGCACGGTCGTGCCGTGGTCGCGGCGGAGCCGATCGATCAGCGCCAGCACCTGCGCCTGGATGGTGACGTCAAGCGCGGTCGTCGGCTCGTCGGCGATGAGCAGCTTTGGATTGTTGGCGAGCGCCGCCGCGATGACGATGCGCTGGCGTTGTCCGCCGGAAAAGCGATGGGGGACGTCGCCATAGCGGCTGGCGGCATCGGGAATGCCAACCTCCGCCATCAGCGCGACGGCTCTTGCGCGCGCTTCTCTGCGGCTCGCCTTCCCATGGGCGCGGATCGTCTCTGCGATCTGGTCGCCGACCGGCCAGGTCGGATCGAGGCTCGCGGTCGGATCCTGGAAGATCATCGCGGCCGCGTTCCCACGGATGGCGCGCAGATCCGCATCGCCGAGGCCGACAACGTCGCGTCCCTCGATCCGGATTGCGCCGTTGATGCGGGCGTTCGCCGGCAGAAGACCCATGACCGCATTGGCGAGCGTCGACTTGCCGCTGCCGCTCTCGCCAACGATGCCGAAGATCTCGCCGGGCTCGAGCACGAGCGAAACGCCGGCGACTGCCGAACGCACTGCGTCAGCGCCGAAGCTGACCGTGACATTTTCGAAGGCGAGCGGCGCGATCATTCCGCCACCCCGCGCGGATCGAGCGAACGGCGCAGCCCTTCGCCGAGAAAGGTGAAGCCGAGCACGGCGACGACGATGACGAGGCCCGGGACGATCTCGACCCAGGGCGCCTGCAGCAGCACTTCGCGGCCATCGGCGAGCATGCCGCCGAGTGAGGGCGTCGGTGGCTGTGTGCCAAGGCCGAGAAAGCTGAGGCCGGCTTCGAGCTGCAGCGCGAAGGCGCTGAGCACCGAGGCCTGGACGACGACAGGGCCGAGCGCATTCGGGGCGACATGACCGCTGATGACGGCGAGATGGCTGGCGCCGCGGGTCCGCGCGCCGGCGACATAGTCGTTGCGGCTGACGATCAGCGTCGCGGTGCGCATGACCCGTGCGAGGATCGGCAGATAGATCACCGCGATGGCGATGGCCGCCACCGTACTGCCCGGCCCGAGCACGGCGATGAAGGCGATGGCGAGCAGCATCGCCGGAAAAACGAGGATGAGGTCGAGCCCGCGCGAGATGATGCTGTCGGTGACACGGCCGAAATAACCGGCGGCGAGGCCTAGCGGGACGGCGATCAGCAGCGAACCGGCGACGGCCGAGATCGAGACCATGAGGCTGGAGCGGAGGCCGAAGATGACGCGGGAGAGGACATCGCGGCCGAGCACATCGGAGCCGAAGGGATGCGACAGAGACGGCGCGCCGAGCACGCGGCTGACCTCGACGCTCTCTGGATCATGCGGCGCGATCAGCGGCGCGGCGATGGCGACAAGGGCGAGCGCAGCGAGGATGCCAGCGCCAAGCAGCAGGAGCTGCTTTGTCTGGCCGCGGCTGGTCCCAGCCACGCTCATGTCGATGCCCCATCGGCGACGCGCGGATCGAGCCAGGCGACGATGAGGTCGGTCGCCAGCGAAACGAGGATGAACAGCGTGGCGATGGCGAGGATGCCGACCTGCACCGTCGGATAATTGCGCTGGTTGATGCCGGTGACGATCAGGCGGCCGACGCCGGGCAGGGCGAACATGGTTTCGATGATGATCGCGCCGCCGAGCAGGACGCCGACCTGGATGCCGATCACGGTGACGATTGCGGGACCCGCGTTCCGCAGCGCATGGCCATAGACGATGCGGCGGGGGTGGATCCCCTTGGCGCGCAGGAAGGTGACGAAGGGGCGACTGAGGACGGCGGAGACAGCGCTGCGCGTCGTGCGCAGGATATAGGCCGCTTCTCCGGTCGCCAGCGTCAGCACCGGCAGCGTCATGTAGCGGAGATTGGCGATCGGATCCTTCGCGAATGGCACATAGCCGGAGGGCGGCAGGATCATCAGCGTGCCGGCAAAGACCAGCACCAGCATGATGCCGAGCCAGAAATCGGGCACGCTGATGCCGAAGACAACGAAGCCCTCGGTCAGGCGGCGTGTCCATGGTCCACCGGTTGCCGCGGCGATGCCGAGCGGCACGCCGACTGCGACGGCCAGCAGCATGGAGAGGGTGGCCAGTTCGATCGTCACCGGCAGCCGCTGCGAGAGCAGCAGCGAGAGCGGTGCATGGCTGACGATGTCCTTGCCGAGGTCGCCGCGCAGCAGCGCTCCGGCCCAGGCGAGATACTGGTCGAGGAGGCTCCGGTCGAGGCCGAGCTGGTGGCGGAGCTCGGCAACGTTCTGGTCGGTGGCGCGGAAGCCCAGCATGGTCCGAACCGGATCGCCGGGTACCAGGCGGAGGATCAGGAAGACGACGATGCTCATCACCACCAGCATCGGGATGGTGAGCGCGAGGCGCCGCAGCGCGAAGAGGAGCATACGGCTCATCGACTGCCCTCCGATTCCTGATGACCGGCGCGGTCGACGAGCTGGCGGATGAGCGTCTCGGAGATCGTGAAGTGGACGGCGGCGATGGCTGCGGCATCCTCGCCGCGCCCCTCGGTGACCGCCGCGACCAATGTTCGGTGCTGTCCAAGCGCGGTGCGCCGCGCCTCGTCGGAATAGGGTTCGGCGCCGAGATTGAGCGAGATCTTGGCCCGAAGATCGACCGACATCGCAACGAGGATCGGATTATGCGTCGCCTCGGCGATGGCGAGATGCAGCGCCGAGTCGGCTCGGCGCGAGGCGTCGTGGTCGGGCGCGTCGAGATAAGCCTGGAGCGCCCGCGCCATGGCGGCGATATCGCTCTCCGTCCGCCGCTCGGCGGCGGTGCGGGCGATCATCGGCTCGACCAGCGTGCGCGCGTCGAAGATGTGCTCGAATTCCGACCAGTTGGCGATGATCTGCCGCCGGACATGCTCGGCCGAACTCGGCCCCCAATCTGCCCGGACAAAATAGCCGCCGTTGCGGCCACGGCGGACTTCGAGATAGCCGCCGTCGGTGAGCTGCTTCAGCGCCTCGCGGATCGAGGAGCGCGAGACGCCGAGCATGGCCGCCAGTTCGCGCTCGGTCGGAAGCTGCTGGCCGGTCACATAGAGCCCGAGCGCCACAGCTGTGACGAGACGGTCGACGACATCGTCTGCGACATGGCGGGACACGATCGGCGCGCCCCAGGAGGGGGCGGGTGATGCCGGCGCTTCGGCCTGCTGATCAGGCTCGTCATCGAAGGGGAGGGCGGTGGCCTTTGTCATTCCTCGCCCCCCGCGCGGAAGCGCATCAGGATGAAGCGGGCGAGCGTTCGCGCTGCGGCGGGGATGCTGGCGAGCTCGACGGATTCATCGATGCCGTGCATCGCATGCGCCACCGCACCGAAGCAGACCGCGGGAATGCCGAAATCATTGACGTAAACACGGGCATCGGTGGTGCTGCCGAGCACGCGCGATGCCGGCTGGCGGCCATGGGCGCTGGCATGCGCCGCGGCGAGATCGCGGATCAGCGGCGTGTCGGACGGAAGCACGTATCCGCGGGCGCGAAAGCCGGTCAGCGTTACGCGCGGCTTGATCGGATAACAGGCGGCGAACGCGGCAACGACATAGCGCAGCCGCTGTTCGGCCTGCTCGACCGTCCAGGTGGCGGGAAAGCCGATGCGGACGCCGAGCGTGGCCCGCGCCGGCACGGTCGAGATCCAGTCGCCCGCCTTGATCGTGCCGAGATTGACGCTGTAAGGCACGCGCCCATCCGCGATGCCGGCGTCGGGCTCGGATTGGCCGAGTTCTGCCGACCAGGCGCGCAGCCGGTCTACGAGCTTCATGCCAAGATCGATCGCGCTCGGATGCGCGCCGGCTGCCTGGGCGTGGCCCGCGGGCGACGAAACCTCGATTTCTGCCCAGAGCACGCCGACGCCACCGATGAGCAGGCCGAGATCCGACGGCTCCAGCACCACGACTTCCGGTGCGGTTACGCCATGCGTCGTGATCGCGTCGAGCGTCCCGTTGCCGGTACATTCTTCCTCGACGACGGCGAGGAAGCCGAGTCGCTTTCTCGCAAAAAGATCCGGCGCGATCCTCCGCAGCGCCCGGAGTGCCAGGAGGCCGACCGCGAAACCGCTCTTCATGTCGCCGGCGCCGCGACCATGGAGATGGCCATCGCGGCGCGACGGCTCGAAGGGTGGTGTGGTCCAAAGGTCGGGCGTCGCCGCCGGAACGACGTCGATATGGCCGTTGAGGAGGAGAGCAATGTCGCCTTCGCCGGGCGTGGTGGCGAGGACCTGGAACCGCCCGGGCGTCATCGCGGCCGGATTGGGCGCAACGCCGGCGCGCGGATCGCTGCGGGGGCCGCTTGCGAAGGGAAGCCGCTCGATGTCGAGCCCTATCGAAGCGGCCTCAGTGGCGAAGACCTCCATCGCCGCCTGCTCGGCGCCGACGGTGCTCGGCGCACGCACGAGCGCCTCGAGGAAGCTGAATGCCCGCTCGCTCTCCGCCTCGATTGCCGCGTCCAACTGGTCCAGCATGCGCCTGTCATCTTTTGGTTTGTTGTTCAGACCCTATGCCAATTGCAACATATCCGGCAAGCTGGAACAGCGGGCAGAGCCGGCCGCAAATTGCTCAATCGCTGGGCGGCAATGTGCGCCGCGATCGGCGCCAATTCTCAGCCTTTGCAGCCATCGGGGCTTCTCAGCGCGGCGGCGATCCGTTAGGCAAAGAGGAACAGCGGGGGAGCGCCATGACACTTGCAGCGACACTGATTCTGATCGGCCGGATCGTGCTCGGCCTCTTCTTCGTGATCGCCGGCGCCCGCAATTTCCTCGCCTTCTCGGACCGCTGCCAGATGGCGACTAATTACGGCGGCAAACTGCCGCCGGCGCTCATCGGCCTCGGATTTGCGGCGCAGGTCATTGGCGGGCTCTCGCTCGTGCTTGGCATTCAGCCGGCCTGGGGCGCAGCGCTGCTGATCCTCTTCCTGATCGGCGCCACGTCGCTCTATCACAACTTTCTGCTGTTCAAGGGCGAGGAGCAGCAGCCGCATATCTACTTCACGCTCGTCAACATCACCCTTGCCGGCTACTGCCTGATGGTGATCGGGCTCTCGCTTTAGGGTCCTTCGGCTCCAGAGCCGCAGCGCCGCCTGACCGATCTTGCGTCTTCGCATCGTGCCGGCGAGTGTTTGCTCTTCGAGCGTCGGCGCCTCGTCGCGGATTCGCGCCGCCTCGGCCATCCTTGGCCGCTCCCGCGCCTGATCATCCTCTGAGCAGCATCTGACCGCATCGCGCTCGGCCAAGCCTTCGTGCCGAGCCGCGCTGAGCGGCTGTCCGCCTTTCCCATCCAGAGCGTTGCGCTCGCGCCGTGGCCGGCGGGACGGCACACGACTTTTTTTGTCGTGATGGCGATCGGATGGGCTGGACAGCGCCGGCAATCCGCCTGTAGGCTCCGGATCAATTAGTATGAATAATAGGATTAATCGGGTCAGATGTCGCTCGCCTTCTCTGTGCCTTTGCAGGTCTCGGCCTCGGGTCACGCCTTTGGTGGCCTCCATGCCGCCGCCGTCGACCAGATCGGTGCCTGGATCGTGCAGGGCCGCATCCTCCCGGGCGAATTGCTGCCGAATTCCAATGATCCGACGCTTGGCATCAGCCGCTCGGTGTTGCGGGAAGCGATCAAGGTGCTTGCCGGCAAGGGGCTGGTTGAGTCCCGTCCGAAAACGGGAACGCGGGTGCGGCCGCGCTCGGACTGGAACTTTCTCGACGCCGATGTGCTCGCCTGGCGCTATTCCGGCGCGATCACGACCGAGGATGTCCGCGCGCTGTTCGAGCTGCGCATGGCGATCGAGCCGATGGCTGCCTTCCTCGCCGCGACGCGCGCGACGGACGAGCAGCTTGCCGTGGTCGAGGCGGCGCTGGCCGAGATGGCTGTCGTCGCCCATGACGGTGAACTCTTCGCCAAGCCCGATCTCGCTTTTCACCAGACCATCCTCCGGATGACCGGCAACGAGCTGATCGGCTCGATCGCAGCACTGATCGAGACCGCGCTCGTCACCAGCTTCCGTCTTTCCAATGACAGTCCGGACGGGCAGGGGCCTTCGCTGCCGCTGCATCGTGCCGTCGCCGAGAAGATCGCGGCCCGCGATCCGGTCGGGGCCCAGCAGGCGATGATCGTCCTGCTCAAGGGCGCCGAGCAGGACGTCAGCCGGGTCGTCGAAGGTCGAAATCGCCGCCGCGGCGGCAAGGGGACAAAGGCATGACCGACAAGAAGCGCCCGCTGCGCTCGACGGCATGGTTCGGCGGTGCAGGCAAGAATGCCTTCATGCACCGCAGCTGGATGCGCAACCAGGGCCCGCCCGACCATGCGTTCGATGGCAGGCCGGTGATCGGCATCTGCAACACCTGGTCGGAGCTGACACCCTGCAACGCGCATCTGCGCGGTCTTGCCGAGCGGGTGCGGCAGGGCGTGCTGGAAGCGGGCGGCTATCCGCTCGAATTCCCGGTCATGTCGCTCGGCGAAAGCAATATGCGGCCGACGGCGATGATGTTCCGCAACCTCGCCAGCATGGATGTCGAGGAATCGATCCGCGCCAATCCGATTGATGGCGTCGTCCTGCTCTGCGGCTGCGACAAGACCACGCCCTCGCTGCTGATGGGGGCGGCGTCGGTCAACCTGCCGACGATCGTCGTTTCGGGCGGCCCGATGCTGAATGGCAAGTTCCGGGGCAAGGATATCGGCTCGGGCACGCATGTCTGGAAGTTCGCCGAAGAGGTGAAGGCCGGCCGCATGTCGGTCGACGATTTCCTTTCGGCCGAGCAGGGCCAGAGCCGGTCGGCCGGCAGCTGCATGACCATGGGCACGGCCTCGACGATGGCCTCGATGGTTGAGGCGCTCGGCGTCAGCCTGCCCGACAACGCCGCCATTCCCGCCGTCGATGCCCGGCGCGGGCTGCTTGCCCATCTCTCGGGCATGCGCATCGTCGATCTGGTGCGCGAGGATGTGAAGCTTGCCGACGTGCTGACGCGCGAAGCCTTCGAGAATGCCATTCGCGTCAACGGCGCCATCGGCGGCTCGACCAATGCCGTGATCCATCTCATCGCCATCGCGGGGCGCATCGGCGTCGAGCTCGGCCTCGAGGATTGGGATGCGCTCGGCCGTGCCGTGCCGACCATCGTCGATCTGATGCCGTCGGGCCGCTTCCTGATGGAGGATTTCTACTACGCCGGTGGGCTGCGGGCCGTCATGGCCGCGCTCGATCGCGCCGGCCTGCTGCACACGTCGCTGCAGACGGTTGCCGGGCGCAGCGTCGGCGAGATCGTCAAGGAAGCGCCGAATTACAATTCCGAAGTCATCCGCGAACTCGACAATCCGCTGACGCCGGAAGGCGGCATCGCCGTGCTGCGCGGCAATCTCGCGCCTGATGGTGCGGTCATCAAGCCCTCGGCGGCGACGCCGGCCCTGATGCGTCATCGCGGCAAGGCGGTCGTGTTCGAGACGATCGAACACTACTACCAGCGGATCGACGACCCGGCGCTCGAGATCGACGCCAGTTCCGTGATGGTGCTCAAGAATTGCGGGCCGCGCGGCTATCCCGGAATGGCCGAGGTCGGCAACATGCCGCTGCCGGCCAAGCTGCTGAAAGAGGGCGTTTCCGACATGGTGCGCATCTCCGATGCGCGCATGAGCGGCACGGCCTATGGCACCGTCGTGCTGCATGTAGCGCCGGAGGCTGCGGCTGGTGGACCGCTGGCGCTGGTGCGCGATGGCGACATGATTGAGCTCGACGTCGCCGAGCGGCGGCTCGAACTCCTCGTCACCGACGAGGAACTGGCCACGCGCCGCGCCGCATGGGCGCCGCCGCCGCCGCCGGATGGCGGCTATGCCAGCCTCTTTGTCGGCCATGTGCTGCAGGCCGACCGTGGCTGCGACTTCGATTTCCTCGTCGGGCGCCGCGATGCCGGCATCCCGCGACACTCCCATTGATACGGAGACCGACATGACCGCCGAAGGGCTCTTCGCCAACTTTCCCAGCCTCAAGGGCCGAAGCATCTTCATCACCGGCGGCGGCAGCGGCATCGGTGAGAGCCTCGTCCGCCACTTCGCCGCGCAGGGAAGCCGCGTCGCTTTCGTCGATATCGCGGAGGCGGCCTCGCTCGCCCTTGTCGACGCAATCGAGGCGACCGGCGTCGAGGCGCCGCTCTATATCCCGTGCGACCTCCGCGACATCGAGGCGTTGCGCGCTGCGATGGCGGCGGCAAGCGTTCGCAACGGACCGATCGCGGTCCTCTGCAACAATGCCGGCAATGACGATCGCCACCAGACCGAGGATGTGACGACCGCCTATTGGGACGATCGCATGGCGGTCAATCTGCGCCATCAGTTCTTCGCCGCGCAGACGGCCCGGCCGTTCATGAAGGGTCTCGGCGGCGGCTCGATCATCAATTTCGGCTCGATCACCTGGATGGTCGGTGATGCCGACTGCCCGGCTTACGTGACGGCCAAGGCCGCGGTCTGGGGCATGACGCGGGCGCTGGCGCGCGAGTTCGGGCCGGATCGGATCCGCGTCAACTGCATGGTGCCCGGCTGGGTCATGACCGAGCGGCAAGTGCGGCTTTGGCTCAATGAAGCCGGCGAAAGGCAGATCACTGAGCGCCAATGCCTGCCCGACCGTCTCCAGCCGTCCGATATCGCGCGCATGGCGCTGTTCCTCGCCGCTGACGACAGCCGGATGTGCTCGAGCCAGCAGTACATCGTCGATGGCGGCTGGGTCTGATTGACGTTCTGAACGGAGAGTGGGGACATGCGTCTCGTTCAATATCTGACGGAAGCCGGCGAACGGCGTGTCGGCCTCGTCACCGAGGACGGCAATCATCTGAACCCGATCGAGGGCGCCACCAGCGTCAAGGCGCTGGCCGAGGCGGCGATCGCCGCCGGGTCGTCGCTCGCTGATATCGTCCGCGGGCGCGTCGGCACCGACATCGTCGACTATGATCGGCTGCTCGCCGAACGGCTCGTGCTCGCGCCGCTCGATCATGAGGAGCCGGCGCGCCTGCTCGTCACCGGCACCGGCCTCACCCATATCGGCAGCGCCACGGCGCGGGACCGCATGCACCAGATGGTGCATGGCGAGGATGCCGACGAATCCGACTCGATGAAGATCTTCCGCATGGGCATCGAGGGCGGCAAGCCTGCCGATGGCGGGCTCGGCGTCCAGCCGGAATGGTTCTTCAAGGGCGTCGGCACCTGCGTTCTGGCGCCCGGAGCCACCCTGCCTATGCCGGCCTTCGCCAAGGCCGGCGCCGAGGAGGCCGAGATCGTCGGCCTCTATATCAACGGCCCTGACGGCACGCCCTATCGGATCGGCTTCGCGCTCGGCAACGAATATTCCGATCACGTCACCGAGGGGGAGAATTATCTCTACCTCGCCCATTCGAAGCTGCGCGCCTGCTCGATCGGCCCGGAACTCCTGATCGGTCCTTTGCCGGACGAAGTGCGCGGTACCTCGCGGATCCTCAGGGATGGCGCGGTCGTCTTCGAGGAGGAATTCCTCTCCGGCGAGGCGCACATGTCGCACTCGATCGCCAATCTTGAGCACTACCACTTTCGCTACCCGGGCCATCGGCGGCCCGGCGACCTGCACGCCTATTTCATGGGCGCCGCGGTCATGAGCTACGCCTTCGGCTTCCAGACCGGCCCGGGCGACACCTACGAAATCGAGGCGCCCGCCTTCGGAAAGCCCCTGCGCAATGGGGTCGAAGCGGTACCCGATGAAGGCCCCGTGCGGGTCATCGAGCTTTAGAGCCTGAACGAACAGGCCATCCATACCAACCAGAAAGAGGGACTTGCGATGAAACTGAAGCGACTTCTGACAGGGATGGCAGCGACCTCGTTCGCGCTGTCAATGATGGCGTCGGCGGCGATGGCCGAGACGCTGCGCATCATGGCCTGGGACGGCTATGCCGACAAGGATTGGGTCGCCGAGTTCACGGCAAAGACCGGCATCGATGTCGATGTCGTCTTTATCGGCAGCGACGACGAGATCTGGGCCAAGATGAAGGGCAGCGAAGGCAAGGACTTCGACGTCTTCGCCATCAATACCGCCCAGCTGCAGCGCTATATCGCGGCCGATCTCGTTTCGCCGATCGACGTTGCGGCGCTGCCGAACCAGAAGGAGGTGCTGCCGCGCTTCCGTGATCTCGCCAAGGTCGGCGGGCTCGAGAAGGACGGCAAGGTCTATGGCATTCCCTTCTGCTTCGACTCGATCGGCCTCATCTACGATACCGACAAGGTGAAGACCCCGCCGACCTCGATGGCGGTGCTGTGGGACCCGGCCTACAAGGGCAAGGTGCTGGCCTATGACAATGGCGAGCACAACTTCTCCTTCACGGCGCTGGTGCTCGGCGATCCCGATCCGTTCCATCTGACGGCTGACCAGATGGCGGCGATCAAGACCAAGCTGATCGACCTCAAGGGCAATGTTCTCAGCTTCTACACCACGTCGGATGAAGCGCTGCAGATCTACAAGAACAACGATGTTGCTCTGATCTGGGCCAATTACGGCCAGCAGCAGTTCAAGGCGCTCAAGGATTCGGGCGCGCATGTCGCCTATATCAACCCGTCCGAGGGTGCGCTTGCCTGGCTCGATACCTGGGCAATCTCGAAGGGCGTCAAGGACAAGTCCGCCGCCGAGAAGTGGATCAACTTCATGATCTCGAAGAAGGTCGGCGCTGAATTGTCCCAGCGGACCGGCTTCGGCAACAGCGCGGTCGAGACCGGCAGCGCCGGCGCCAACGACAAGCTGGTCTGGCTGCAGAATGTCGAGGACCCGCTGAAGCGTTCCGATCTCTGGAACGAGATCAAGGCCGCGCCGTAGTTCGCGTCGCCTGAGAACCACGAGCCGAGGGCCCGGAACCATCCGGGCCCCATTCTCCAGGCCTCACCAGGGCCGAACCTCCAGGCCATGAGCCCGCAATGTCCGCTTCCCGCGAACTCGTCGCCCTGCGCGCCGTCTCCAAGTCCTACGGGCCGGTTCCGGTCCTACACGCCATCGATCTCTCGATCCTCGATGGCGAGTTCCTGACCGTTCTCGGCCCGTCCGGCTCCGGCAAGACGACGGTGCTCCGCCTCATTGGCGGGCTCGAGGCTGCGACCTCGGGCGCGATCTTCCTTGATGGCGCCGATATCACGCGGGTGCCGATCAATCGCCGTCCGTTCCACACGGTGTTTCAGGACTATGCGCTGTTTCCGCATATGACGGTGGCCGGCAATGTCGGTTACGGCCTCTCCGTCCGTGGACGGCCGCGGGCTGAGATCCGCAAGAAGGTGGGCGAAGCGCTCGAGCTGGTCCAGCTCGGCAGCTTCGCCGCGCGCTACCCGACCCAGCTTTCCGGCGGCCAGCGCCAGCGCGTCGCACTCGCTCGCGCTCTCATCTGCGAGCCGCGCCTCGTGCTGCTCGACGAGCCGCTGGCAGCGCTCGATCTGATGCTGCGCCGGCAGATGCAGGAATTCCTGAAAACCATTCAGCGCGAGATCCGCACCACCTTCCTGTTCGTCACCCATGACCAGGAAGAGGCGATCGGCCTTGGCGACCGCATCTGCGTCATGGAAGGCGGCCATGTCCGCCAACTCGGCACGCCGAACGCGCTCTATTACCGGCCGAAATCGGAATTCGTCGCCCGCTTCTTCGGCGACAACAATCTCGTGCCGGGAACCTTGGCGGAGGCGGTCGGCGACACCAGGGCGATCGATACCGCCCTTGGACGGCTCGTCTGTTCGACAGGCGATGATGCAGCGCTGAGAACCGCTTCCCCCGGAACCCCCGCCTTCGCCGTATTCCGCCCCGAGGCGCTGCAGACCGACCCCACCGATCCGCAGAACCGCTTCACCGGACGTCTCGCCGAGATCGCCTTTCATGGCGCCTCGACGGTCGCCCATGTCGCGACTGAGCCGGGCGACCAGCGTCTCCGTCTTCGGCTGCCGAGCCGCGCCGAGGGCATCGCGCTTGGTGAAGGTGACCGCCTGACGCTTGGCTTCAGCCCGGCCCAGGCCCATCTGGTGCTGGCGTGATGCGCGCCGGCTTGCTGCAGCGCGGGCTGGTCGCGGCGCTCGCCTTTGCCGTTCCAGTGCTGCTGATCGCCGTGCCGCTCGCGATCTTCGTCATCTATTCCTTCTTCAGCGTCGACCATGGCAGCATGGTCTATACGCCGACGCTCGCCAACTACGCCCGCTTCTTCACCGACCCGATCTTCGTGCCGGTCCTCTTCTCGACCGTGATCCTTTGCCTTTCGGTCGCCGCCATCTGCGTCGTGGTCGGCTATCCCGTCGCCTATTTCCTCGCCTCGCTGCAGGGACGCTGGCGCTATACGCTGCTGCTCCTGATGCTCGTGCCGCTTCTGATGAGCTATGTCATCAAGATCTACGCCATCCGCTCGATCCTCGGCCAGAATGGCGTCCTCAACAGCGTGCTGCTGCGCCTCGGCATTCTGAGTGAGCCGTCCTCGCTCTTCGTCTTCAACATGAATGCCGTTCTGTTGTCGCTGACGCTGCTCTTGATCCCGTTCGCGATCCTGCCGATCTTCCTGTCGCTGGAGCGGATTTCGCCGGTGCTGCTGCAGGCCTCGGAAGATCTCGGTGCCACCGGCATGCAGACCTTCTTTCGGGTGACGCTGCCGCTCAGCCTGCCGGGTATCGTTTCTGCAGCCAGTTTCGTCTTCGTGCTGGCGATCGGCGACTTCCTGACCCCGCAAATGGTCGGAGGCACCTCGGGCTTCACCTTCAGCCGGATCATCTACAGCCAGTTCGGCGCCGCCTTCAACTGGCCGTTCGGCGCGGCGCTGTCGCTCATTCTCGCCGTCGTGGTGATCATCGCGATCCTTGTCGGCGAGCGCTCTGGCCAGCAGGAGGTGCGCCGGTGACCGCAACGCTTCGCCCGTCAAGCCTCATCCTCGCCGCGATCACCGCGCTGGTCGGCTTCATGCTCTACAGCCCGCTGATGGTGCCGATCCTCTCGTCCTTCTTCACGGTCAGCCACGGCCAGGTCGATTGGTCCGCCCCGACACTTTCGGCCTATCAGGCGCTCACGAGGAACGGCGAGATCCTGAGCGCTCTGCAGGCGACGCTCATCGTCGGCGCCTCAACGGTTCTGCTCGCCGTCTCGCTCGGAACCCTGCTCGCGCTTTATCATCATGGCCGCGGCATCGGCTCGGGACTGCTGCAGTTCCTCGTCTTCCTGCCCTTCCTTATGCCGCCGATCATCACCGGCCTCGCCTTGCTGATCTTCTTCCGCGAAATTGATTTCACGCGCTCGCTGGTGACGGTGGTGATCGGCCATACGGTGTTCGTGCTCGCCATCGTCTATCGGACGGTGCTGACACGGCTCCGCGGCCTCAGCCCGACGCTGGTGGAGGCATCCTCCGATCTCGGCGCCAATCGCTGGCAGACCTTCTGGCGCGTCGTGCTGCCGAACATCGCCGGCGCCATGGCGGGCGGTGCTGTGCTGGCCTTCGCGCTTTCCTTCGACGAGACGATGATCACCATCCTCGTCACGGGCACAGTCAGCACGCTGCCGGTCCGGCTCTGGGCCATGATGCGGCTCGGCTTCTCGCCGGACATCAACGCGTTGGTCGCGCTGGTGCTCGTGTTCACCATCCTGCTCTGCGTGCTGGCGGCGCGTCTCTTGATGCCCGCCCGGACGCGAAGCTGAGGCCTCGTTCCGGCCGGGGCTCAGGCGAGGGAAGGCCCCTCGCCGATGATGGCGCGGATCTCGCCCTCGACGATGTCGAGGATATGGTTGATCGCGGCGACGGCGGCGTCCGCGTCGCCCCTTGAGATCGCCTCGGCCAGCGTCCGGTGCGGCGGGAACGAGGCGATGCCGAAGCCGTCGCGGCCGAACGGGGATTCGGCCGAGCGCTCGAGCGCATGGTCGAGCCTGAGCAGGATCTGACCGAACATCGGATTGCCCGACGCGTCATAGATTGCACCGTG
This sequence comes from Kaistia sp., assembly GCA_965229085.1. Classification (GTDB taxonomy): domain Bacteria; phylum Pseudomonadota; class Alphaproteobacteria; order Rhizobiales; family Kaistiaceae; genus Kaistia. Next base: position 3,850,785 of record OZ245859.1, read on the forward strand.
GAACTCGGCGTCGGCCTTGCGCCAGGGACGGCGGGCATCGACATCGGCGATCAGGATTTCGCAGAGGCGGGCAATCTCGGCGCGCTGCGCGGGTTTCGCGTTCAGCGTCGCTTTGCGCACGACCTCGCTTTCGAGCGTCCGCCTCACTTCCATGAGGCGCAGCAGCGCCTCGCCCTCGAGGCGGATCATGGTCGGCACGAGGCCGCGTGAGGAGGGCACGCGCGCGACGAGGAACGTCCCGGCACCGCGTCGGCGGCGGATGATGCCAAGACCTTCCCAGCGGTTCAGCGCTTCGCGGATGGTCGTCCTGCCGACCCCGAGCTTTTCGGCGAGCGAGAGCTCGGGCGGGATGCGGTCGCCGACCCCAAGGCCGGCGCGCTCGATCATCTCAGCCAACGCGTCAAGAACGGCGACGCCGCGCGTCGTCGTGTTGATGCGCTCAAGATAGTCGACCGCGTCGCGGCGGCCGGGCTCGATGATGATCTCGTCGATCTCCGTCACGCTTGGCCGAGCTTCCTGCGCGGCTGGCGATGCGCCACCACATTGCCGAGCGCCTCAACCAGCAGGTCCATCTCTTCGCGCGTGTTATAGCCCTGGCAGCTGAGGCGCGCGATATGGTGTCCCTGCCATTCGAAGACCGGGATTTCGATGCCATAATCGCGGAGCAGCGCGTCATGGACGGGGATCGGGTCGCAGGGCGCGATCGGCATCGCAACCATCTGCGGCGCCGAGAACTCCGGGCTCGACAGCGGCGGCAGGCCGAAAAGCGCGCTGACCCGGGCGGCCGTCTCCTGCGCGAGGCGGTTGCATTCGGCGGCGACCTGCCACCAGTCATGCGCGCGGCGGAAAGCGATGGCCGAGGGGACGGTGAGCCAGGGCGAAGGATCGCGGGTTCCCTGCATCTCGATCTCATCGACAAAGGCCGAGGCGCCGAACGGGCCGCGCACGCCCGGCTGCTTGTTGTCGGCCGTCCAGCCATGGCTGATGACGAGCGGATCGATCATCGCCTGCAGTTCCGGCCGCACATGGAGGAAGGCCGAGCCCTTCGGCGCCATCATCCATTTGTGGCAGTTGCCGGAATAGACGTCGGCGCCGAGCGCATCGAGATCGAGCGGGATATGGCCCGGCGTATGCGCGCCATCGATGACGCTCCAGATGCCGCGCTGCCGCGCCTCGGCGATAAGCCGCTCGATGGGGAACAGAAGCGCCGTCGGCGAAGTGATGTGGCTGAGGAACAGGACGCGGGTGCGCGGCGTGATGCCGGCGAGCACGACGTCGTGGAACGCCTCGGCCGAGGTCAGCGGCAGCGGCACCTCGACCACGACGATCTTGGCCCCGGAGCGGCGCGCGATATAGGCGAGTGTCTTTTCGAGCGCGCTGTATTCGTGATTGGTGGTGAGGATCTCGTCGCCCGCCTGAAGTGGCAGCGACTGCAGCGCGATGTTGAGGCCCGTTGTTGCGTTGGAGACCTGCGCGACATTATCGGGCGCGGTGCCGAGTTCAGCCGCGAGCGCGGTGCGGGAGGCGCGCAGATTGGCCTCCAGCCCGCGGCGGCCGTCGAGGAATTCGACCGGCTGGTGTTCGAGCTTCAGCTGCCAGCGCTGGTAATCCTCGAACACGGGGCGCGGGCAGGCGCCGAAGGAGCCGTGGTTCAGGAACACGACATCGGGATCGAGCAGAAAATGTCGGGAAAGGTTGGTAGCCACGTCAGCGCCCTTTCAGGGTCGGATCGAGTGCATCGCGCAGTCCGTCGCCAAGCAGCGACGCGGCGAGGATGGTGACGGCCAGCGCCAGGACCGGGAAGATGGCCATGTGCCAGTAGAAATACATGAAGTTCATGCCGACATTGATCATCTGACCCCAGCTCGGCGTCGGCGGCTGGACGCCGATGCCCAGAAAGCTCAGCGAGGCCTCGAGCATCATGGCGAGCGGGATCGCCAGCACGAAGCCGACGATGACAGGCGAAACCGAATTGGGGATCAGGTGGCGCCAGACGATGTGCCAGGGCGAGGCGCCGAGCGCCTGGGCCGCCATGATGAACTCCTTCTCGCGGAAGGATTTTACCTGCGCCCGCACCAGCAGGCAGACATTGACCCAGCCGAACAGCCCGGCGATCAGCACGATCGCCCAGACGCCGCCGCGCGTCAGCGTCGCGAGCAGGAGGGCGGCGAGGAGCGGCGGCACCACCGAGAAAAGTTCGACGATGCGCATCACCACCCAGTCGAAGCGTCCGCCGAGATAGCCGGCAAGCGCGCCCATCGGCAGGCCGAGCACGAGGCTGAACACAGCCGCGGAGAGGCCGATGCCGAGCGAGACGCGCGCGCCATAGACGATGCGAGTGAAGAAGTCGCGGCCGAGATCGTCGATGCCGAACCAATGCGCCGAGGACGGGAAGGCGAGTGCGGTCTTCAGGAACGCCTGATCGTTCGGCCCGGTCTTGCTCACAAGGGGGGCGAAGATCGCCATCATGATGATGACGATGAGCACGACGCCGGCGGCGAGCGCAGCCTTGTTGGCGGCAAAGCGGCGCCAGGCAAGATAGAGCGGGCTACGATGCCGGGCTGGCTTCTTTGGCGTCCGGGTGGCGGCCGTTGTTGTGATGTCGCTCACGGGTCTTTCCCCCCAAGGCGGATGCGCGGATTAAGCAGCGCGTAGAGCACGTCCGAGATCAGATAGGAAATGCAGAACAGCGCGCTGATCATCAGCATCAGCGCCATTTCGAGCGGATAGTCGCGCTTCTGGATCGAGGAAACGAAATAGGCGCCGAGACCCGGAACGCGGAAGATCGCCTCGACGAAAATCGAGCCGGTGGCGATGCCGACGAACATCGGCAGGAAGATGGTGATCATCGGGATCGCCGAATTGCGTAGCACATGCTGGAAGATGATCCGCCGCTCGCTGAGCCCCTTGGCGCGGAGCACCGTGACGAACGGCTTGTTCAGCGTGTCCAGCATTGCCGAGCGGGCATAGCGGGCATAGGTCGCCAGCGGGATCGCGGCATAGGCCATGATCGGCAGGATCCAGCGCCGCGGCTCACCCCAGCCGCTCGCCGGAGTCCAGTGCAGCCAGACGGCGAAGATGAGGATCAGCAGCGTCGAGATGACGAAGACCGGGATCGTCAGGCCGAGCGTCGCGACGGCTGAGGCGAGATAGTCGATCCAGCTGTTGCGGTTGAGCGCTGCGGCCATGCCGAGCAGGATGCCGATCGGCGCGCCGATCAGGACGCCGAGCCCGCCGAGCACTAGGCTCGGGACCCAGGCATGGGCGATGAGGCCCATCACGGTCTCGCCCGGCGACTGGTAAGGAACGCCGAAATCGAGGTGAAAAACGCCCCACATATAGCGAAGATATTGCTCCCACAGCGGCTTATCGAGGCCGAGCTGCGCCATCAGCCTGGCCTTGATATTGTCGGGTAGAGGCATGTCGTAGCCGTCGAAGGGGCCGCCTGGAATGGCGTGCATCATCAGGAAGATGATGACCGACACCACGAAGAAGGTAGCGAGCATCGACAGCGTGCGGCGGATGATGAAATTGAGCATGGTCAGCCTCGCTCCGTCACGATCGCCTCGACGAAATGACTGCCCACCAGCGCGACCAACTGCGGATCGGCGGTATCGATCAAGGGTTGCGGCTCGATCTCATGCGGGCGGAAACGCGGCGTGCTCGCGGCAAGCGACTCTGCCGTCAGGAAGGTCCGCCGCCGCCGCGCCGTGGGATCGATGACCGGCACGGCGTCGAGCAGCGCGCGGGTATAGGGATGATGCGCGGCGGCGAAGATCCGGTCGGTCGGCCCGCGTTCGACCACCCGGCCGCGCAGCATGACGACAACCTCGTCGGCGAGCGAGCGCACGACCGAGAGATCGTGGCTGATGAACAGCATCGAAAGGCCCATATCCTCCTGCAATCCCTGCAGCAGGTTGACGATCTGCGCCTTGACCGAGACGTCGAGCGCCGAAGTCGGCTCGTCGGCGACGAGCACCGAGGCGCCGAGAATAAGGGCGCGGGCGACCGAGATGCGCTGGCGCTGGCCGCCGGACAACTCGTGCGGGTAGCGCGTCGCATAGCTGCCGTCGAGCCCGACCCGCTCGAGCCAGTGGCGGGCCTGATCGCGCCGCTCGGCCGGCGTTCCGATCTGGTGGATCGCCAGCGGCTCGGCGATGATTTCACCGAGCGTCATCATCGGATCGAGCGAGGCGTAGCTGTCCTGGAACACGACCTGCATCTGGCGGCGAAACGGCTTCAGCGCCTTCTGCGGCAGGCTGGTGATATCGGCGCCGCCAAGCAGGATGCGGCCCGCCGTCGGCTCTATGAGGCGAAGGGCCATCAACCCGGTCGTCGTCTTGCCCGAGCCGGACTCGCCGACCAGCGCCACGACCTTGTTCTTCGGCACGACGAGATCGATGCGGTCTACGACTGTCTGGCCGTTGAAGGCCTTGGAGAGCTGCTTCAGCTCAAGCGCCGGCTCGCTCATGCAGCGATCCTTCCGGCTTCGACGCGGATGCAGGCGGCGGTCCGGCCGTCGGCCTTGGCCTCCAGCGGCGGCGTAACCTGACGGCAGGCGTCGATCGCGAGCGGGCAGCGCGGGTGAAACGGACAGCCGGATGGCGGATCGGCGGGATTGGGCGATGAGCCGGGTATCTCCGTCAGCCGCTGCTTGCCGGGTTTCTGCCCGGGAATGCTGGCGAGGAGCGCGCGGGTATAGGGATGCAGCGGCGCGGCAAAGATCGCCTCGACCGGGCCTGTCTCCATCACGCGGCCGCCATACATCACGACGACCCGGTCGACCGTCTCGGCGATGACGCCGAGATCATGGGTGATCATGACGAGGCCCATGCCGGTCTCGGCCTGGATGTCCTTGATGAGCTGCAGGATCTGGGCCTGGATGGTGACGTCGAGCGCCGTCGTCGGCTCGTCGGCGATGAGGATGGCTGGCTCGCAGGAGAGTGCCATCGCGATCATCACGCGCTGAAGCATCCCGCCGGAAAGCTGGTGGGGATAGTACCGGACAACCGCTTCGGCATTCTTGATCTCGACCCGCTGCAGCAGGCGCACCGCCCGGCGCATCGCCTCCGCCTTCGAGGCATGCTTGTGGGCGGTGATCGTCTCGACGATCTGGTGGCCGATGGTGAAGACCGGATCGAGCGAGGTCATCGGGTCCTGGAACACCATCGCGGCAACGCGGCCGCGAATGGCGGAAAGCTGGCGCTTGTCGGCGCGCAGCATGTCCTGGCCGCCGAGCATCAGCTTGGAAGCGGTGATGGTCGCAGGCGGCTCGCGGAGAAGCCGCAGCAGCGCCGAGCAGGTCACCGACTTGCCGGACCCGGATTCGCCAACGATGCCGAGGCTTTCACCACGTGCGAGGCCGAAACTGACGCCGCGGACCGCCTGAACCACGCCTTCATACTGGCGAAAGCTCACCGCGAGATCTTCGATTTCGACCAGCCGCATCGGCGCGCGCCCTCCTGTCATGGATGGAGGGGCGGGCGCCCGAATGAGCGCCCGCCCCGTTGGCTCACTGCTTGGTGACGTGGGTGTAGAGATAGCCGGCGAGGCGATCGAGCGGGGTGAAGCCCTTTGAATTCGGCGTCACGCCTTCGCCCTTCAGCTTGTCGCTGACGGCGGCGATCGTCACCGGATGGACGAGCGGCACCAGGGCGGCATTGTCGATCAGGATCTGCTCTGCCTTCGCATAATCGGCAAGCCGGGTGTTCCAGTCGGTGCCCGCATCGCCCGCATTCACCAGCTTGTCATAGTCCGGGAACGCGTAGTGGTGGCGGCCGCCCGACTTGAACAGGTCATAGAAGTTCGACGGATCGAGATAGTCATATTCGTAGGGAGCGAGGAACAGCGCGTTACTGCGCGCCTTCAGCGCCGCCGACCAGTCCTTGGTCGGCATCGACTTGATCGCCATGTCGACGCCGAGGATGTCCTTGAACTGCGCTTGCAGATACTGGAGCATCGGCGCGGCGATCGCGGCGTTGTAGCCGCCCTGTTCGCGATACCAGATCTCGATCGGCGGGAAGCCCTTGCCGTCCGGATAGCCGGCCTTGGCCATTTCTTCCTTGGCGAGCTTGGTATCGAAGACAGCCTTGGCAGCGATCTCTTCCTGGTAGCCGGGATAGCTCGGCGCGAGGATCGACTTCGCCGGAACGGCCGTGTCCTTGAGAACGGTCGAGGTCAGCTCGTCGCGGTTGATCGCGGCCTGGAAAGCCTTGCGGACATGGACGTTGTCGAACGGCGCCTTGTCGAGGTCAAAGGCGAGATAGTAGAGCGCGAACACCGCGTTCTTGCGGATCGCGTCCGGGAACTGCTGCTGGATGACCGGGACCTGGCCGGCATTCAGCGTGGTCCAGTCCGCCTCGCCCGCCATGAAGGCCGGGAAGCCGACTTCCGGCGGTCCGATCTGGGTGTCGAGGACCAGCGAGTCGATCTGCGCCTGCCACGGACCCTTGTAGGTCGGGCTCTTGACCAACGTCATGGTGTTGTTGGACTTCTCCCAGCTCTTCACCATGAAGGGACCGGAGGAAACAAGCGTGTCGACGCTCAGGGCATAGTCGTCGCCGAGCTTGTCGACGACATGCTTCGGCACCGGGTACCAGAGGCTGGCGACACCGGGGAAATAGGACTTCGGCGCGTCGGTCGTGACTTCGATCGTCGTCGCGTCGAGGGCCTTGATCCCGAGCGTCTCGGGATCGGCGCCCTTGTCGGTGACGTCGGACCAGCCCTTGATGCCGCCGGCGAACGACCAGTACCAGTTGAAGTCGTAGCCTTCCTTGGCGGCGCGCTGCAGCGCGAACACATAGTCCTCGGCGGTGAGCGGTGCTCCGTCACTCCAGACAAGGCCGTCCTGAAGCTTGAAGGTCCAGGTCAAGCCGTCGGCCGATTGCGTCCAGCTCTTGGCGCCCATCGGGTTCAGCTTGAATTCACCGTCGAACTCCGTCAGCGGCAGCGAGGTGATCTCGGGAGCGCCCGCGCGGTCATACACGGTCTTCATGTAGTCCATGTAGGTGCCGCTGGTCGTGCCGCCCGGGCCCGTCACCGTACTGTCGGCAAGGGCAACCGCCGGCACTGCGAGGCTCGCAGCCACGACGGCCGCACCCAGCAATCTATGCAGCGCGTTCATCAAGTCCCTCCTGGTTGACGAGCCAAGGCGTTTCCCCGTCCAGTGGCCCAATGACATATGACTGACAAAGTCTGGAGGCAGGATCAAGCGCCTCATGTGCCGTTCCCCGCTGAATCAGCGTCAGGGTCCCGGTAGGGGGTAATTTCACGGCAATCTGCGGGGATTTCAGGCAGGTCGCGATGCGGCTGTCATCAACCTCCGCCTGCGGCCGGGGCAGCGCCGTCCGGCTCGGCGGGGCTGGATGTCCGGACGGCGGGCGAGGGCCGCGCGCCGTCCGAAGAGGGGCTACTCGCCCGCGGGCTGCGGCATCGGTCCGCCGAGGCCCGGCGCTTCGGGCGCCGCCGGACGCGCAGTGCCGGGGTGGCCATGACCGTGACCGTTGCTGGCATGGCCATGGCCGGTGTTACCCGCGCTCGGCTGAACGTCGCCGGACGTTTCGGCGCTGGCCTCGCCTTCGGCTGGGCGGCCATGGATCAGGCGTCCGAGGAAGCGGCTGAAGCGTTCCATCTCGACGAAGATGACCGGCGTGATGAACAGCGTCAGCAACTGCGATACGGCGAGGCCGCCAACGATCGCGATGCCGAGCGGCTGCCGCAGCTCGGCGCTGGCGCCGCTGCCAAGCGCGATCGGCAGAGCGCCGAGCAGGGCAGCGAAGGTCGTCATCATGATCGGGCGGAAGCGCATCACCGCGGCGCGATGGATCGCCGGTGCCGGTTCGAGCCCGTTGTCGCGCTGGCCGGCGATGGCGACGTCGACCATCATGATCGCGTTCTTCTTCACAATGCCGATCAGCATCAGGATGCCGATCAGCGCGATCACCGAGAGATCGAGCCCGGCGAGCTTCAGCGCCACCAGCGCGCCAAGCGCCGCCGCCGGCAATCCGGACAGGATCGTCAGCGGATGGATGAAGCTCTCATAGAGCATGCCGAGCACGACATAGATCGTCAGCACAGCCGCGAGGATCAGGATGCCCTGCGTCGACAGCGAATCCTGGAACACCTGCGCCGTGCCGGCATAGGAGGTGTAGACATTCGCCGGCAGGCCGATGTCCTGCTTGAGCACGGTGACCTGGTCCGTGGCCTCACCGAGCGCGACACCCTCGGGCAGGTTGAACGAGATCGTCGCCGCCGGGAGCTGGCCGAGCTGGTTGACCGTGACCGGACCTGCAACGCGCTCGACCCGGGCAAAGCTCGACAGCGGAACCAGCGTGCCGGAGGACGAGCGGATGCGGATCGTCGAGAGAAGGCCGTCCGACCAGGCGATATTGGGATCGTATTCGAGAATCACGTCATAGGACGAACCCGTGCTCTGGATTGTCGCCACGTTGGCCGTGCCGAAGCCATCCTCCAGCGTCTGGCGCAGCGTCGCCGCGGTGATGCCGATTGAAGAGGCCTTGTCGCGGTCGATGACGAGGCGGGCCTGCAGCGCATTGTTCTGCAGGTTGTTCGCGACATCCACGAAATGCGGATCGGTCCGCATCGCGGCGGTCAGCTTTGCCGTCCAGTCGTTAAGCGTCGTCTGGTCGAGCGACTGCACAACCAACTGGTACATGCTCTGCGAACTCATGCCGCCGACGCGCAGATTCTGCACCGGAACGATATAGCTCTTGATGCCGGGGATGCGGCCGAGCTGCTGACGGAGATCCGCCGTCAGGACTTCGAGTGGCGGACGCTCGTCCTTCGGCTTCAGCTGGACCGAGAGCGAACCTGCATTCATCGTCGCCGAGCCGGGGCCGCCGCCGACGAAGGATGCGACATGCTCAACATAGGGCGAGGCGCTGATTACGGCCTCGACCTGGCGCTGCAGCTCGCTCATGGCATCGAAGGAAATGTCCTGCCGCGCCTGCGTCGAGACCGAGAGCTGGCTGATGTCCTCTTGTGGGAAGAAGCCCTTGGGCAGCGTTACGAACAGATAGGCCGAGGCGATGACGGTCGCGAAGAAGAGGCCGATGATGGTGAAGCGGTGGGCGAGGCACCAGCCAACGCCGCGGTCGTAGCGCCGCTCGACCCAGACAAAGGCCATTTCGAACCAAGCGGCCGGTCCCCAGCGGCCGGGCTCGGCGGCCGATTTCGGCAACCGCGCGGCCAGCATCGGCGTCAACGTCAGCGAGACGACGGCGGAGGCGCCGATCGCCAGCGTAACGACGATGCCGAATTCGTTGAAGAGACGCCCCACTACGCCGCCCATCAACAGGATCGGCAGGAAGACCGCCACGAGCGATAGCGTCATTGAGACGATCGTCGCGCCGATTTCCGAACTGCCCTTCAGCGCGGCCTCGAACGGTTTCTCGCCCTCCTCGATATGGCGCATGATGTTTTCGAGCATCACGATCGCGTCGTCGACGACGAGGCCAACCGCGAGCGTCAACCCGAGCAGCGAGATGTTGTCGACGCTGAAGCCGAGCCAGAACATGCCCCCGAAGGCGGCGATGAGCGAGAGCGGCACGGCCAGCGCCGGGATGATCGTCGCCGAGAGCTTGCCAAGGAACAGGTAGATAACCAGAACGACGAGCACGATGGTGATGCCGAGCGTCGTCTGGACGTCCGAGATCGCCGAGCGGATCGATGTCGAGCGGTCGTTCATGACATGAATGGTCATCGAGCCGGGCATCGAGGCTTCGAGCTTCGGAAGCTCGGCATTGACGGCATCGACCACGGCGACAGTGTTGGCGCTTGGCTGGCGCTGGATTGCCAGCACGATCGAGCGCGAGCCGTCATACCAGCCGGCGGTTTGCGAATTCGCGACGCCGTCGACGACATTGGCGACATCCATCAGACGGACGGGGCTGCCGTTTGGATTGGCAATGATCAGCTGCTTGAACTGATCGGCATTCGTCATCTGCGTCGGTGCGTCTATGACCAGGTTCTGGGTCTTGTTCGTCAGCGTTCCGACCGGCGTCTGGTCGTTTGCGCCGGCGATCGCCGAGGAAACCTGGTCGAGGCCGATGCCGCGGGTCGCCAGCTTGCTCGGATCGACCTGAACGCGGACGGCATAAGTCTGCCCGCCATAGACACTGACCTGCGCGACGCCCTGCAGGGTCGAGAGGCTTGGCGAAATGACATTTTCGGCGAAGTCGTCGATCGTCGACATCGGCAGCGTCGGGCTCTGCACCGCGAGGAACAGCACCGGCGCATCGGCCGGGTTGACCTTGCGGTAGCTCGGCGGGTTCTGCATGTTCGACGGCAATTGCCGCTGGGCGCGGTCGATTGCGGCCTGAACGTCGCCCGCCGCGGTATCGATGTTCTGGCTGAGCGCGAATTGCAGCACGATCTGCGAGCTGCCGAGCGAACTCGTGGCGCTGATCGTATCAATGCCGGAAATCGTCTCGAACTGCTTGATCAGCGGTGTCGCCACCGCCGTTGCCATGGTCTGCGGCGAGGCGCCCGGCAATTGCGCGCTGACGCTGATCGTCGGGAACGAGACCTCCGGCAAAGCGGCGACCGGCAATTGCTGATAGGCGAAGATGCCGCCCATCGCGATGCCGAGGAACAACAGCGTGGTCGCGACCGGGCGGCGGATGCAGAATTCGGAGATGCTCATGACGCGTCTCCGACGACGGCGGGCTTTGCCTTCGCGGCGTCAGGTGTCTTGCCGGCATCGGCCGGTTTGCCGGTCCCGTCGCGGACGTTCACCTTCATTCCCGAGGCAAGCGCGAGCTGGCCCTCGGTCACGACCTGCTCCCCGGCGGCGAGGCCGGCGCTGATCGCGGCACGGTCGCCGACGATGCCGGCCACCGTGACCGGACGGACGTCGATGGTCTTGTCCGGCTTGACGACGAAGACATTCGGGCCGGCTTGGCCGGGCTGGACAGCGACGGTCGGCACGATGACGACGGGCGAGAGCGTGCCGAGATCAACGTCGACCTTCACCGCCTGGCCTGGCCAGAAGACGCGGTCGGTGTTCTTCACAGAGGCGCGGACGGCCATCGTGCCCGAACCCTGGACGATGCTGCTGTCGATGAAGTCGACCTGGCCGGCAACCGGTGTTGGCTGAGCCTTGGCGACGGCGCCGGAGCCGGCCGGGGCGGCGGACGTATCGGCTGAGAGGAGCTGGACCGGGACTGGCCCTGTCGCCAGCGAACGGCGCAACAGGTCGACATCGGCATCGGAGACCGTGAACACCGCCTCGATATTGTCGACATCGGTCAGCGTGACCACGGCATTGCCTGGCTGGATCAGACTGCCGACAGTGATCGCGAAGGCACCGAGGCGACCGTCATGCGGCGCCTTGATCCTCATCTCGTCGAGCACGACCTTGTCGGCCGCGATGTTGGCGGCGTCGAGATTGACCACCGCCTCGGCGCTGGCGGCGGCGGCGGTCGCCTGATCGAGCTGCTGCTGGCTGTCGAACTTGCGGCTGAACAAGTCTCCGACCCGCTTCAGATCGGCTTGGGTCGAGGTCACGGAGGCCTGGTCGCGCGTCATCGCCGCGGTGTCGCGATCGAGCGTTGCCTTGGCGGCGCGGTCGTCGAGCTGGACCAGCACGTCGCCGGCCTTGACCTCCTGGCCGTTGCTGGCGAGCAAGGCCGTGACCATGCCCTGCTGCTGGGCCGTGACCGTCGTCGACGCCGTCGAGGCGATCCAGCCGATGGTAGACCGGCGCACCGGCAGCTCGCCCGTGGACGCGGTCGCGACGCTCACCGTCGAGGCTCCGCCGCCGCGGCGTCCGCCCTTGGCGCCACCGCCGGCATTCGCCTTGCCTGCATCGGCCTTGGCCGGATCGCCATGCGCCGCGCCTGTGGCGGTCGATCCCGTAGCTATCCCGGCCTTGTCGGCCATTGCGACCAGCCAGGCCGGCTGCAGGCGCCAGGCTGCAAATCCGAGCACGCCGGCCGCGACGACGATGAGCGCGACGGTGGTCGCAGCTTTCTTGCGCATGAACGAGATCCCCTGTTTCTCGTCATCGCTATGGACCCGCGCCGCTTTGGGGGCAGCATTAAATCCGCGTAAGAATGCCGGACATGCCGATGGTCATGTTGCAGTGCGTGATGGTTCGCCACAAAGCCGCCGCAGAGCGGGCCGGCGCGCCAAGCCATTGCGAGTGCGCAGAAAATCCGTCGCGGCTGCGATCACTCTTCTGGACACGAAAATGTGAAGAGAGGTTGCAGTGGCCCGGTGCTTCAGGGCGCAGCGCCGGCGACATTGATACGGCAGGCATAGACCGACGTCGTCGCCGTCATGAACAGCATGTGGCCATCCGAACCGCCGAACGCAAGGTTCGCAGCGCGCTCGGGAAGCTTTATGCGGCCGATCAGGCGCCCATCTGGCTCATAGCAGCGGACGCCGTCATCGGCACCCATCCAGAGCCGACCATCGGCATCGATACGCAGCCCATCGAAATGGCCGCCGCGTTCCGCGATGAGGATTTCACCGCCTGTGAGGCTTCCCGCGCGATCGATTTCGAAGCGGCGGAGATGGTTCGGGCCATCATGTCTCTCGGTGCTGCCGGTATCGACGATGTAGAGCACGCGTTCATCGGGCGAGAAGGCAAGACCATTCGGCATGACGAAATCGTGCGTCATCTGGCGGATCGCACCCCTCGCCGGATCGAAGCGGTAGACATGGCAGCCTGTAACGTCGCGGCCGGGTGCTCGGTCCTTTGGGCGGCCATAGCTCGGATCGCTGAACCAGACCGCGCCATCGCTCGCGACGACAAGGTCGTTCGGTGAGTGGAAGCGGCGACCATCGATGCTGTCGACGAGGACGGTGATGGTGCCATCCGCTTCCGTTCGCGTGATCCGATGCGGCCCCTGCTCGCAGGAGAGGAGCCGGCCTTCGCGGTCGACCGTATTGCCGTTCGGCCCGCCTGCCGGCGCTCGGAAGACTGAAACGGCGCCGGTCGCCTCGTCCCACGCCATCATCCGGTCGGCGGGAATATCGGACCAGACGAGGCGGCCGGCGCCGGGCAGCCAGGCCGGCCCTTCGCACCAGCGGCACCCCGTCCAAATCCGTTCGATCCTGAGATCGGGACGAATGCAGGTGTCGAACGCCGGATCGAAGCTCTCGAAAGCCGGGCCGGGGAGGGTGCCGAGCGGACGGTCTGCTACCAATTCGTCACCGAGCCGTCATTGCGCTTCAGATGCGGCGCCTCCCAGAACTTGAAGCTCTGCTTTTTGATCAGTTCTTCGTTGACCTCGATGCCGAGGCCGGGTGCGTCCGACACGGCGTAGTGCGCGTTCTCGATGCGCGGTTGGACCGGGAAGAACTCGGAATTGTCGAAGCCCAATTGCTCCGCGGTCGAGGTGCGGGTCTCCAGCCAGGAGAAATTGGCCACAGCTGCCGCGAAATGCACCGTCGCCGCGGTGCAGATCGGGCCGAGCGGGTTGTGCGGCATCATGTCGACATAATGCGCCTCGCTCCAGCCGGCGACCTTCATCGCCTCGGTCAGGCCGCCGACATTGCAGATGTCGATGCGGTTGAACTGGTGGATGTCGCGCTCGATGAAGGGCAGGAACTGCCACTTCGAGGCAAATTCCTCGCCGATAGCAAAGGGGACGTCGACCATCCGCCGCAGCGCTTCATAGGCTTCCGGCGTCTCGTCGCGGATCGGCTCCTCAAGGAAGTCGAGTGTGCCCGATGGCATTTTCTGGCAGAAGCTCGCTGCCTCGGCCACCGAGAGGCGATGGTGATAGTCGATGCCGAGGACGACATCCTCGCCCAGGGCCTCCCGCGCCTTGACGCACCACTTCGCGGTTGTCGCGATGTGCTCGCGCGGCTCATAGACGGCCGGGTTGGCGTGCCCGGAGGGCGACAGCCGCATCGCGATCCAGCCGGCAGCCACCAGTTCCCGCGCCTGCTCGATCATCGCCTCGCCGGGCGCCGCCGTTGTCGAGGCGAAGGTCGGGATGCGCTCGCGCTGCTTGCCGCCGAGCAGTTGATGCACGGGCGCGCCGAGCGCCTTGCCGAGAATATCGTAGAGCGCGATGTCGATGGCCGAAATCGCCGCCTGAAGCACGCGGCCGCCCTCAAAGTACTGGCTGCGATACATCTCCTGCCACAGCGCGCCGATGCGGAACGGATCGCGGCCAATGAGGAACTCGCGATAGTGCTCGATGGCGCCGACGACGGCCTTTTCCCGGCCTGACAGGCCGCTTTCGCCCCAGCCGAAAATGCCCTCGTCGGTCTCGACCTTCACGATCAGCTGGTTGCGGGTTCCTACCCAGACCGGATAGGGGCGGATGGCGGTGATCTTCATTGGGTCAAGTCCGGATTGGAGGGCAGGCGACAGGCTGAATGACGAGGATCAGCCGTTCTTCAAGGGATTGAGCTTCCGCCACGCTTCATACTCGGGACGGGCATCGTCGGAGAGCGGGTAGTAGCGTTGCAGCGAGCCGCCCTTCAGCAGCATCTCGCGCGAGAAATCCTCCCAGTCGTGATGCGTGCCGGCATGTTCGAGAACCTGCCAGCCGAGCGCGGCCGGCACGACGCAGGCGCCGTCGTCATCGGCGACGATGATGTCGCCCGGCATCACGGTGACGCCGCCGCAGGCGATCGGTGTGTTGACCGCGAAGGGCATCAGCGAGGTCTGGGTGTGGAAGTTCGGCGTGACGCCGCGCAGCCAGTAGCCGAGATCGATCGTCTGGGCATGGGGATAGTCGCGGATGCAGCCGTCGATGACGACGCCAGCGCCGCCGCGGCCCTTGAAATAGGTCAGCATCATCTCGCCGAAGATGCCCGAGCGCATGTCGCCACGCGCATCGACGACGACGATGTCGCCAGGCTGCGTGTGATAGAGGACGTGGCGGTGGAGCTGCTTCTCCGGCTCGTTATATTCGCCTTCGCCGTAGAGATCCTCGCGCTTCGGCATGAACTGCAGCGTCAGCGCCGGGCCGGCGATGCTGCGCCCCTTGGTCCAGGCGACGGGCCCTTCCATGAAGGTGTCGCGGACGCCCATATGGTGCAGCGTGGCGCAGGCGGTGGCGCAGCCGAGCGCCTGTAGCTTCTCGACCAGCTCGCGTGGCGGGCGGACGATATCCTTGGTCTCGATCATGGGTTCCTCCAGAAAGCCGTTGCCGCGCCGCTCACCAATGCCAGATCGTGCCGTCCTCGAGACGGTTCACCGGCAGGTAGGCGCGCTCATAGGGGTAGCGCTCGGCGAGCGCTTCATCGATGTCGACGCCGTGGCCCGGCGCTTCGCCTGGATGCAGATAGCCGCCATCCTGCCGCCAGGCATGCGGGAACACCTCATGCATCAGCGGCGTGTAGCCGGAGAATTCCTGGATGCCGAAATTCGGCACCCACAGGTCGATATGGACATTGGCGCCCATCGCCACCGGCGAGACGTCCATCGGCCCGTGGCAGGCGGTGCGGATGTGATAGACGGAGGCGAAATCGAACATCCGCCGGAGGCCGGTGACGCCGCCCGCATGCACGCTTGTGGCGCGGATGAAGTCGATCAGTTGCTCTTCCATCAGGAGCTTCGCATCCCAAATGGTGTTGAAGATCTCGCCGAGCGCGATCGGCGTCGTCGTGTGCTGCCGGATCAGGCGGTAGCCTTCCTGCAGCTCGGCCGGAACCGGGTCCTCGAGCCAGAACAGGCGGAACGGTTCGAGATCCTTGCCAAGCCGTGCCGCTTCGATCGGCGTCAGCCGGTGATGGCTGTCGTGCAAGAGATGCGGCTCGTCGCCATAGGTGTCGCGGATGCGCTGGAAGAGCTTGGGGATATGGACCATGTATTTCGAGGTCGACCAAACCTCCTCATGCGGCAGGCTTTCGACCATTCCGCCGGTCCCCTGCACCGAGCCCTTGCCGGTGCCGTAGATCGCGGGGAGGCCGGGAATGCCGACCTGGCAGCGGATCGCGACATAGCCCTCGTCGCGCTTGGCCCCGACGGCCTCGACGGCTTCCTCGATCGTTAGGCCCTGCGCATGCGAATAGACCATGACCTTTTCGCGCGAGGCACCGCCGAGCAGCTGATAAAGCGGCATATTCGCCGCCTTGCCCTTGATGTCCCACAGCGCCATGTCGACGGCGGAAATGGCCGCCATGGTGATCGGCCCGCGCCGCCAATAGGCGCCGCGATAGAGATATTGCCAGATCTCCTCGATGCGCGCGGGATCACGGCCGATCAGGAGCGGCGCGACATGGTCCTTCAAATAGCTGACGACGGCCAGTTCGCGTCCGTTCACCGTGCCATCGCCGATGCCATAGATGCCTTCGTCCGTGACGATCTTGAGGGTGACGAAATTCCTGCCCGGCGAGCAGACGATGACTTTGACGTCGGTGATCTTCATCGAGAATGGACCTTGGCGAGGGGCAGGGGCTGTCTGGAAGGATGGGGTGTCAGAGCGGAGGATGGTCAGAGCGGGTCGTGGCGCCAGCCGAGCATCCGTTCGGCCTTGGCGGATGAGAAGAAGCTGCGGAAGCCGGAGAGATCGCCGCGGATCGGCAGGCCGGGGAAGAAGCGCGCGGCCAGCTCGAGGCTCGGCACGTCGATCACCGTGTCGGGTGCGGTGATGTAGAAGACCTCGTGGCCGGTATAGGCGGCATCGAGCGCCTGAAGGCAGGCGCGGGCGGCGGCGTCGGTGAGCGTATAGGCCCAGAGATGCTTGGCCGTCTCGGCATCCGCCCGGCCATAGACCTCTACGGCGCGGGCACGCTCTGGGGTGACCAGATGGAAGCGCATGCTGGCGATGCGGATGTTCTCATAGCGCCTGGCAAAGCTGTCGGCCTGTTGCTCGCAGATCCATTTCGAGAGGCTGTAAGGCTCCTCGACAGAGGTCGGATGGTCCTCGTCGATCGGCAGATATTCGAAATGTGGCTCGCGGCTGAAGGAAAGGCCGATGGCATTGACGCTCGATGCCTGGACAATCCTGAAGATGCCGACCTCGACCGCCGCCCGCATCGCATTGTAGCTGCCGACGACATTGTTGTTGTGGACGACGTGATCCGGATGGCTGCCTGGCGCGGGAATGGCTGCCATGTGGACGAGATCATCCGCGCCGCGGAAGGCCTCGACCAGCGCGTCGTAGTCGCCGATATCGGCGGCGACGAAACGGACATCGGGGCTTGGATGCGGTTCGGCCGGCGCGACACGGTCGATGGCGACGACGCGATTGCCGCGGTGGAGCGCTTCGGCGGTCACGGCGCGGCCGATCCGGCCGGTCGCGCCCGTCACCGCGATGGTTCGTCCGGAACGGGTGCTCGTCCAGTCGTCAGTCTTGGCAGGCTCGGTCATGGCTGCTCCGGTGCCGTCAGGATGCGTAGACGGCCTGGTGCAGGCCTCTGATATAGCCGATGGCGTAAAGCCTGCCGAAGGCCGAGTAGCCGGCATGGGCGTTGCTGTCGCCCTCGACGGTCGGGACATGGTCGGGCCGGAGCACACCGTCGAAGCCGATCGCGCGATAGGCCTTCATGCAGGCGAGCATGTCGGTCTTGCCGGCGTCGTGCCACGTCTCCTCGAAGCGCGTCGGCGTGCCGCGAACATCGCGGAAATGGACGAAGAAGATCTTCTTGCCGAACTGGTGGATCGCCGCCGGCAGATCCTCCGTCATCAGCGTGAAATTGCCCTGGCAAAGGGTAATGCCGTTCATCGGGCTCGGGTCGAGTTCTAGCAGGCGCTGGAAATTGTCGATCGAGCGCATGATGCGGCCGACGCCGCGGATCGGCGACAATGGCGGATCGTCCGGATGCATCGCCAGCTTGACGCCCGCCTTCTCCGCGACAGGCAGCACCTTTTTCAGGAAATAGTCGAGATGGGTCCAGAGCGCCTCTTCGTCGATCGGCGGCTGGTCGGTGAGGCTGTCCGGCACATCGCGGGCGTCGAAGCTGGTCACGACCGAGCCGCCGCGCGACGGCGTCGCGAGATTGGTGCGCACCCAGTTGAAGTCGGTCATCCACTCGTAGCACCAGACGGGAATGCCGAGCCGGCCCATGTTTTCCAGCAGCGTGCAGACCGTGGCGATCTCCTCGTCGCGCCCTGGCAGGCCGCGCTTCGCCTTGTTGAGCGGCGGCCGGGCCTCGATGACGGCGAGTTTGAAGCCGCCTTCCTCGTAGCGCGCCTTCATGCGCGCGAGCGGCGCGTAGTCCCAGGGCGCCTCGCCCTGGAGCAAGTCTTCGGGCGGAAGGCCGCCGACCGCGAGATCGACGCCGGCCTGCTTGGCGAGCCGCCAGACCGGGCCGGGCGTCGGGGGAATGAATTCGGCAATCTCGAGCATCGCTAGGCGGTTCCCATGGTCGGGGCCGGCTCTAGGGCCGGCTGAAGGGCGTGCGGCAGCCGCGTTCGCGGCGGCTTCTGGTTCAGACAGGCAGGAGCTCCGACATGCGCTCTGTCGCGATCTCGGGCGCGTTGGCGTAGTGGAAGCAGGAGGCGGCGTGGCGCTCGCCGATGCGGTAGAGCGGCGGATTCTGGCTGCAGACATCCATCACGACAGGGCAGCGACTGCGGAAGCGGCAGCCATCGCCATTGCCGCCGATCTCACGGGCCTTGATCGGCTGCGCGCCCCAACGCTGATCGAGATTGGGCCAGGGGATCGAGTCGACCAGCAGCTTGGTATAGGGGTGCTGCGGCTCCTTGATCACGCGGTCGACGTCGCCAGCTTCCATCACGGCGCCGCGATAGAGCACCACGATCGACTTCGCGATGTGGTAGGCGGTCGTCAGATCATGCGTGATGTAGATGATCGAGACGCCATGGTCGCGCTGCAGGTTGCGCAGCGTTTCAAGAATGGTGGCGCGGAGCGAAGCATCGACCATCGATACCGGCTCGTCGGCGATCAGGAGGCGCGGCTTCAGCAACAGGGCGCGGGCGACATTGATGCGCTGGCGCTGGCCACCGGACAACTGATGCGGGAAGCGGCCGAGAATGTCCTCGGGGCGAAGGCCAACCGCCGTCAGCGCCTCCTCCATCTTGTTGCGGGCATCGGCCTTGGATTTGGCGAGGCCGAACCGCTTGATCGGCACGGTGAGAAGATGGTCGACGGTATAAAACGGATTGAAGACCGCGAACGGATCCTGAAACACCGCCTGAACCTCGCGGCGATAGGCAATGCGGTCTTTGCCATGCAGCGAGGCGATGTTGCGGCCGCGATAGATGATCTCGCCCGCCGAGGGCGTGATGAAGCCGAGCAGCAGCATCGCGAGCGTCGTCTTGCCGCTGCCGCTCTCGCCGGCAACCGTCATGATCGTCGGCTCGTCTTCCTTCAGCGTCAGCGAGAAATTGCGCAGCGCGATGGTCGAGTGGGTGTTGATGAGGCCATGCGAATAGACCTTGGAGACGTTCTCCAGGCGCAAGAGATCGGCCATTACGCGTCTCCGTCATAAAGGTGGCAGGTCACGCGCCTGCCGCCGGCAAGGAGCTGCGGCTCGGGCCGGACCGTGCTGCATTGGGGCATCGCGCTGATGCAACGCGGGTGGAAGGCGCAGCCGCCGGGCAGGCGCAGCAGCGATGGGGCGAGGCCGGGAATGCCCTGGAACACGCCCTTGTTGTCGAGGCTCGGCAGGCTCGAGATCAGCGCCCGCGAATAGGGGTGCTTCGGATCGGTGAACATCTCGCGCACCGTGCTCACCTCGACGAGGCGGCCGGCATACATCACCGCAACGCGATCGACGAACTGCGCCATCAGCCCCATGTCGTGGCCAATCAGGATGACGGCGGCGTTGATCGCCTTCTGCACGTTGTCGATCGTTTCCATCACCTGACGCTGGGTGACGACGTCGAGCGCGCTGGTCGGCTCGTCGGCGATGATCACATGCGGATCGAGCAGGATGCCGATGGCGATGCAGACGCGCTGCTTCATGCCGCCCGAGAGCTCATGCGCATACATCCTGTAGACGCCGGCATCGAGATCAACGGATTGCAGCGCCCGCTTGCAGCGCGCCTCGACGGCGGCGCGGGATTCGCGCGGCAGATGCGATTTCACCGCATCGACCATCTGGGCGCCGATCCGCATCACCGGGTTGAGCGAGTTCATCGCGCCCTGCGGGATATAGGCGATGCGCGACAGGCGCGCCTTGCGCATGCCCTCGGCGTCGAGCGCCATGAGGTCGCCACCGGCGACGACCACCGACCCGCCCTCGATGCGGCCCGGCGCCTTGATCATCCGCATCATGGCGAGCGCCAGCGTGCTCTTGCCGGAGCCGCTCTCGCCGACCATGCCGAGCTTCTCGCCGGCATTCAGCGTGAACGAGACATCGTCGAGCGCCTTGGCCCGTCCGCTATCGGTGTAATAGGTCACCTCCAGATGGCTGACGCGCAGAACCGGACCATCCTTGGCGGCGTGGCGGGGCTCGAGGCCGGCCGAAGGCCGCGCCGGAGCCGTTGCGAGAACCTCGTTCATCGTCATCACTCCGACCTGCGCACGCGGGGATTGGCCAGTTCGTCGAGGCCCATATTGATCAGCGCCAGCGAACCGAGGATCAGGATCATCGCGATCGAGGGGATGATCGGCCACCACCACCAGCCGTTGAAGAAGGCGCCTTGCGACTGGGCCGCCCAGATGATGTTGCCGAGCAGCGGCTCGCGCAGCGGCCCAAGGCCGAGCACCGCGAGATAGAACGCCGCGAACACCGCCGCGAAGACCTGCGCCACGAACGCCGCCGCGATGAAGGGCAGGAGACAGGGCAGGATCTCCTTGAAGATGATGCCGAGATCGCCGACGCCCGAAAGCTTGGCCACGGCGACGAATTGCCGTTCCTTCATGGTGAGGACCTGCGAGCGGATCACCAGCGTCGGCCCCATCCAGGCGAGAAGCACGACGATCAGGGCCATGGTGACGATCGTAACGTCGCGCTTGTCGAGCGAGCCGGCGATGACGACCTGGATCAGCAGCACCGGGATCGGCGTCAGGATCTGGCAGACCGTGCGGATGGTGCCGTCGATCCATTTGCCGAAATAGGCCGAAATGAAGCCGAGAACGACGCCGATCAGCGTGCCGAGTCCGCCGGCGAAGACGCCGATGAACGCGGTCTGCCACATGCCCACCACCATGGCGGCGAGCAGGTTGCGGCCGAAGAAATCCGTCCCGAACGGGTATTTCCAGGAAGGCGGCTTCTTCGCCGCCACCGACAGCGGATAGGCCTGCTTGAGATCGACCGTCATCAGGCCGATGACCGTGAAGGCGACGAGGCCGAGCAGGATGATGACGCCGAGGGCGAGGCCCTTGTTGCGGCGCAGGTAGCGAAGGAAGAGGATGAAGCTGCTAGGCCGCTCGACCCGCTTCTCGATCGGGGGCGACAGCGCGACAGTGGACATGCGTTTCGCTCCTATGAACTGCGGACGCGGGGGTCGAGCAGGGGATAGATGAACTCGACAATGGTCATCAGCACCGCGACGGCGATGGTGATGAACAGAACGATGCCGTAGATGGTCGGGAAGTCATTGGCGCGGATGGCAAGGTTCAGCATCGTGCCGATGCCCGGCAATCCGAACAGCCCTTCGACGATGATCGCCGAAGTCACCATCGTGCCGAGCGCGAGGGCGAGGCCCGTGACTTGCGGCAGCATGGCGTTGCGCAGGTAGTAGTCGCGGAAGATGCGTCCCCCGGTCAGCCCCTTGTGCTCGGCGAAGTTGACATAGTCTTCGCCCTGGATGGTGACGCCCATCCCGCGCATCGAGAGCACCCAGCCGCCGACCGAGCCGAGGATCAGCGCGAGCGCCGGCAGGATCTGGTGGCGCAAGAGGTCGATGATGAAGGCCCAGGTGAAGGTCGGCACGACGCCGACCGAATAGGCGCCGCCCAGCGGCAGCCACTTCAGGCGGAAGCCGATGAAGAACAGCAGCAGGATGCCCATGATGACGGGCGGAACGCCCGTGAGCAGGATGAAGGGCGTTGCGAAGCCGCGCAGCCATCCCGGCGCCCGCGGCCAGGCGGCGACGGCGCCGAGCAGGTTGCCCATGATGAAGGAGAGGATCGTGGTGACCAACAGGAGGCCAATCGTCCAGGGCAGCGACTGCGCGATCAGCTGGGATACCGTCGTCGGATAGCGGTAGAGCGAATAGCCGAAGTCGAGATGCAGGATGTTCCCGAGATAGGTCCAGTACTGCTCGTAGAGCGGCCTATCGAGACCGAATTGCTGGTTCATCGAAGCGATGATCTTTTCGAGATCAGCCGGCGAGAAGCCGCCGGTGCGCGCCAGTTCGCCGAAGCGTTCGCGCAGCGCATTGCGGCTCGACAGCCGCGGAACGAAGAAGACGATGGTCGAGGCGGCCCATATCACCAAGACGAGGAATAGAAGGCGCCGAATGACGAGCTTGATTGTCACGGAATCGATCCTGGTGTCGCTGTGCCGGGTTCGCTGAGAGGCCGTCCGCCCGCCGATTGACGGCGCGCGCATGGCGCGCACCGTCTTGTCGGGGGAAGGGCGGTCTGCCCGCGGGCCTCACTTGGCGCCCGCGGGGGCTATTGCCGCCTGCAGGCCTACTTGGCGCCCGTGGGCTGGAGCCCGGTGACCACCAGAAGGCCGGTATGAGCCCAGAACGCGCCATTGGAGCCGCCGGCAACGTTCGTGGAACTCGGCCAGTTCGTCCAATAGTGGTTGTTGTAGGGGATGCGGTGCAGCCACTGGATGACCGGAACGTCGATCACGTCGCGCCAGTAGATGCCGAGAGCCTTCGCGGCGCCTTCCTGGAACTTCGGATCGTCTGAGCCGAGCGGCGAGATCTCATCGAGGATCTTGTCGAACTCGGGGTTCTTGTAGCGCGAGAAGCGGTTGTTGCCCGCTGCCGAGCCGATCGAGCTGCTGTACTTGCCGTGGAACAGGTTCAGCGCCTCGAAGGGATCATAAAGGCTCGCGCCATGGCCGAAAAGATAGAGCCCGGCCTTGCCGTCCACCATGTTCTGGTAGGCGTCGGTGCCGAAGTTCACATTGGCATCGAAGCCGGCCTGCCGCAGCATTTCGGCAAGCACGGGCGCGATGTCGCCGTGGATGCTTTCGAATGCCTGGATGGTGGCGTCGAAGGTCTTTCCGTCCTTTTCCCAGAGGCCGTCGGAATTCTTGGTCCAGCCGGCCTCGGTCATGAGCTTGGCGCTCTCTTCGAGGTCGAATTTGCCGGGCTCGTATTTGGCCGCCTCGGCCTTCACGGCGTCGGAGTCAGCGAATTTCTGCAGGTTCGGATAGAGCGGGAACGGATAGATCGTTGCGATCTTGGCGCCGTCATAAAGGACTTCGTTGATGCGGTCGCGATCGATCGCGAGGCTGATGGCCTTGCGGACATTGATGTTGTCATAGGGCGGCAGGCTATCGTTCATCCAGAGCGAGTTCGGCCACCAATCGAGATAGCCATAGGGCGACTCGGTACCGGTCCAGGACTTCACGTCCTTGTTCTGCTCGAGGATGTTGCCGATTACCTGGGCGCGCATGTCGACCGAGGAATCGAACTCGTTGTTCACGACCCGCTGTGCCACGGTATCGATCGGCTGGTTCAGGATGTTGGCGATGACGACGCGCTTGACGGCCGGCTCGGGGCTGCGGCCAGCCTTGACCGCCCACCAGTCGGGACGAAGGTCGAGGATCTTCTGCGTGGCGTTCCAGGCGACGATGTCATAGGGCCCCGAATGCGGGATCGCATCAAGGCCGACGGCCGCCGTCGGGTTTGCCTGCGCCGATTCCCATTCCGCCGGAACGATCGGCAGGCCGGTATCGAACTTCTCGGTCAGCACCTCGAACTTGAAGCGCGGCGCCGGCTGCTTGAACTTCACCTCGACCGTCAGGTCGTCCTTGGCGGTGACGCTGTCGACGAACTGCTGGAAATGGGCGTGATAGGGCAGCGTCTCATACTTCATCTGGCCTTCGAACGTGTAGACGACGTCCTTCGCCGTGACCGGCTTGCCGTTATTCCACTTCGCGTCCTTGTTGATCTTGATCTCGAGCGCAGTGAAGTCGGGCGTCGTGTATTCCATGCTGTCGGCCAGCCACGGAACGAACTTGCCGCCATCCTTGAAGATCGAGAAATACATCAGTGGTTCGAACAGCAGGTTGTTGCCTTCCTGATGCGTGTAGCCGGGCAGCACCCAAGGATTGGTGGTGCCGATCGACGTGCCGCCGGAAACGCCCCAAGCGAGATTGAGCGTCTCGTTGCGCGGAACCTCGGGCAGCGGACCCTTGGGCACGATCTCCTGGGCGGCCGGCAGGCCAGGGCCGTCGGCAAAAGCGAGCGCCGGCGCCAGGAACGCCGTCGCGGCCAGCGCGAGGCCGGCGAGATGTTTCAGTTTAGCCATGTAACAGGACTCCTCCCTTGTCAGTCATGAAACCAGTGCGGTGATTGCCACCTCTCTTGGCGCCACGCGGCGCAGATGAACGCTCCTCCTCGCAGCCTCGGCCCAATTTCAGCCGGCTCGGCGACGCACCCTTCGGGTGTCCTCTCGTCGCCCTTCGATCCGGCTTGCTTCGTCACGCCGGCTCCTCGGGCCGGACTGGCGAAGACGTTTCGCGATCCCTTCCCACCGCCTAGCGACCAACCGGCTCGCATGGGGACGGCGAGGGAAATCTGAGTAGTCAGTAGATAAAACTATAAAACAAAGAACATCAATCCAGAAAAACGAACTGGAGCAGAAATCGACTGATGACGTAATGTCTATGTGTATTATATGCGGGCTTGTATATTACTATTGTCAGCGTTACGTCAGTTTGATGGTCGGGTCAATCATGAAAAGGCCGTTCGCCATTCTGTTTTCCTCTGCTCTGCACTCCCTCACACGTCATTGATACAATGGAGAAAATCGATGTCGAACGCCACGATGCGCATCGCTGTCGGCCAGTTCCACGAGCTCACCGATGAGAAACTCCGCTTTGCCCGTCAGATTGGCGTCGCGGGCATCCAGATGAATAATCCGACACTTCCCGGCGAAAGCTTCTGGGAGGAGGCGGACATCCGAAAGCTGGTCGAAAAGGTCGAGGCAGCAGGGCTCGTCTTCGAAGCGATCGAGAATGTCCCGACCCACTTCTACGACAAGGCCATGCTGGGACTTCCCGGGCGGGACGAGCAGATCGAGAATTACTGTCGCACGCTGGTCAATGTCGGCCGCGCCGGCGTCCCGGTGCTCGGCCTGCATTTCATGCCGAATTCCGTCTGGCGCACCGATCGAAAGGCGCCCGGACGCGGCGGCGCAGGCAATACCCGTTTCGAGATGGCGAAGGTCGACGGGGCGAGCAAGGCTGATTGGCGCAGCTTCATGCCGACGACGCTCGGCCACGCGGCTTCGATGCCGCTCTTCGACGAGGCGGACGGCATCGTCAGCGCCGAGGCGATGTGGTCCAACTACACGTATTTCATGGATGCGGTCCTGCCCGTTGCCGAGGAGGCCGGCGTCAAGATCGCGCTGCATCCCGATGATCCGCCGGTCGACATGCTCGGCGGCGTCGCCCGCATCTTCAAGGCGCCGGAGGATTTCAAGCGCGCCTATGCCCGTTATGCCGGCAGCCCCTCCTGGGGTCTCGACCTCTGCCTCGGCTGCTGCTCGGAAATGCCCGGCGGCGCCGCGAATGTCACCGAGATGATCCGCTTCTTCGCGCCGAAGGGCCGCATCTTCTATGTCCATTTCCGCGACGTGCAGGGCACGGTGCCGGACTTCACCGAGTGCTTCATCGGTGAAGGCAATTTCGATCCGGCCGAGGTCATGACGCTGCTGCACCAGAGCGGCTTCACCGGCTTCCTGCTCGACGATCACGTGCCGCAGATGGACGACGACACGGCCTGGAACCACCGCGGCCGTGCGCACGCGATCGGCTACATGCAAGGTCTGCTTCGCATGGCCGAGCGCGCCGCCTGAGCGGGGCGCGGCCTTGCGCTCAGTCGAAAAAGGCCGCGTCGTCCGCATGGAGATATTTCCTGGCTGCTTCGGCATTGATGTCGAGGCCGAGGCCTGGGGCCTCGAACAGGTCGACCATGCTGTCGGTGACGATCGTCTCCGGCAGCCCCTCGATGATCTCGTGCCACCACGGGTCTGATGCGCTCGGATATTCGAAGGCGATATAGTTCGCTGGCAGACTCGCTGAGACGTTGACCAGCGCGCCGAGGCCGAGCAGTCCGTTGGCGGTGCCGTGCGGCGCCATCAGGATCGAGTGCATGTGAGCGAATTCGGCGATCCATTTGAGCTCGGCGATGCCGCCGACGTCGCACGGATCGGGACCGACGACATTGATCGCCTGCCGCTCGATCAATTCCTTGAAATTGTTGCGGAGGTAGATCTGTTCGCCGGTATGGATCGGCGTCGATGTCGATGTCGTCAGCTCGCGATAAACCTGCGCATCGACGAAGGGCGAATAGTCCCCCGTCAGCATGTCCTCGAGCCACATCAGATTGTATTTCTCGACCGCCCGCGCGAAACGGATCGCGTCGGGGAGCATCCAGCCCGGACCGCAATCGAGCGCGAGGCTGACCGTGTCGCCAAGCACTTCCTTCATCGCCGCGACGCAATCGAGCATGTGATTGAAGCCGCGCTCGCTGATGAGGCCGGTATCCATGGCGCCGTGGAAGCGGCTGTCCTGGGCGATGCCGTAGTGGAAGTCCGGGAAGTCGCGCTTCATCGAGGAGTGGAAGCTGATACCGTGCTTCACCATGAAGAACTTCTCGGGCCGCTCCATCATCCACTTGCATTCGGCGGCATAGTCCTCCGGCCGCGTTCCCGTCATCGGCCGGCGCAGCGAGCCGTTATAGACGCGGACCTTGTCGCGCACCTTGCCGCCGAGCAGCTTGTAAACAGGGGCATTTGCCGCCTTGCCGGCAATGTCCCAGAGCGCATGCTCGATCGCACTCACCGCCGCGCCATAGGGCTTGAAGGCGCCGCGCTGGCGGATCTTCAGCATGCAGCGCTCGACATCGGTCGGGTCTTCCCCGATCAGCGCCTCGCGGAACTGCAGCACATAGGGCTTCAGATAGGGCTTCGTGTATTCGACCTCGCCGAGGCCATGCAGCCCCTCGTCGGTGGTGATGCGCACGATCGGGTGCTTGCCGATCACGGCGCATTTCAGGTCTCTGATCTTCATGGGAGGCATCCGCCCGGGGTTCGCGGTGCAGCGGGAGACGGCGCGGGGCGCCGTCAGTCGTCCTCGTGGCCGCGGAAGTCGGCGCCGACGCGCAGATCGTTCCACTCGCTGGTATCCAGGAAATAGCTGTCCTTCCGGCGCAACTTGTCGCGGATCACCTCTTCGTTGAGATCGATCCCGAGGCCGGGCGCATCCGGCACCGTGACATAGCCATCGGCCATGTAGTCGGCATCAAGACCCTTCACGAGGTCGCGGAAGAAGGGCAGGTCGAGACCGTGATGCTCCACGGCGACGAGGCTGGCGATGGCGGCGCCGAGATGGACATTGGCCATGAAGCCGACCGGCGAGCAGCAGGCATGCAGCGCCGTTGGGATGCCGAAGCGCTCGGCATGGTCGGCGATGCGCTTCGTCTCCATCAGACCGCCTGACGACAGCATGTCCGGGTGGATGATGTCGAAGGCGCGCGTTTCGATCGCTTCGCGGAACCCCTCGAAGAGATAGAGATCCTCGCCAGCGGCAACCGGCGTCAAAAGGGCATCGGCGACTTTCTTGTGCCCGGCGATGTCGCGCCAGGGCATGACATCCTCGATCCAGGCGAGGTTGTAGGGCTCGATCGCCTTACCGATGCGGATCGCCTCGTCTGCGGTCACGTAGCCCTCGCCGAAATGATCGGTGCAGAGCGAAATCTCGTCGCCGACAGCGCCGCGCACGGCGGCGCAAATTTCCGCGGCGAGTTCGACGCCGCGCTCGCTGATCCGCGGACCCGCGCCGCGGCCTGGCACGTACCACTGGCTATATTGATGATATTCGTGCTTGGTCGCCGTTCCGATCAGAGCGCCCGGCGTCTTTTCGAACAGGCGCGCCGGCAGATCGAACTTGATGAACGTCAGGCCGAGGGCCTTGCGCCTCATCACGACCTCGACATAGCCCTCGGGCGTCTGGTTGCGCGGCGCGGGCGTGTCGCCGTAAAGGCGTACCTTGTCGCGATATTTGCCGCCGAGCAGCTGGTAGCAGGGAATGCCATAGACCTTGCCGACGAGGTCCATCAGCGCGATCTCGATGCCGCAGACGCCGCCGGCCTCGCGGCTGTCGCCGCCATAGCGCTTGATCGACTTGAAGAGGTAGTCGACGTTGCACGGATTCTGCCCGACGAGCAGGTGCTTCAAGCGGAGCGCGGTATCGGGATGGGCGCCATCGCGCACCTCGCCAAGGCCATAGACGCCCTGGTTGGTGTCGATCCTCAGGATCGGATAATAGCCATGCCCCACGATCGTCGCGACCCGAACATCGGTGATCCTGAGTTGAGATGGCTGTGATCCGACGCCGATGGCGTTTTCGATACTCTCAACAAGCTCCAGCGGCTGGACCGTTGTAGACAATGGACTTCCTCCCGATGACCTCAAACATGGTGGTTACTCCACCTTTTCTTTAAGGGTATTGTGGCGTGCGGCCCGCATCTGCTCGATGATGTGGCGGCCCGAACCTTCGACATGACGCGCGATGATCGCAGCGGCGGCCTCGCCGTCATGCGCCTTGATCGCCGCGATGACATCGCCATGGTCGCGCATCACCGCCGCCTGGCGGCCGAGCGAGATGCTGTGGCGGCGGCTGATGGCGCGCAGGATCTCGCGATGCTTCCACCAGAGATCGACGGCGTGGCGATTGTAGTGCCGCTCGTACATCGTGTGGTGGAACTGAGTGTCGAGCAGGCCGTGTCGCAGCGGATCGGCATAATTGAGCGTCACCATCTCGGCATGCAGCGCTTCGAGCGCGGCGATGTCGGCGTCATCGGCGATGCCGACAAACCAACGCGTCAGCGCCGGCTCGATCAGCACCTCGATCTCGTAGATGTCGCGGATGAAATCCTCGTCGATCGGCCTGACGCGGGCGCCGCGATTGGGCGACATCACCACGAAGCCCTCGCCGCGCAGCTGCTGCAGCGCCTCGCGCACCGGATTGGTCGACGTGCCGTGCCGCTCGGCGAGATCGGCAACGATCAGCCGGGCATTGGCAGGGAGCCGGCCGGCGATGATGTCCTCGCGGATGGCCTCATAGACCGAACTCTCGCGATCCGACGGCGCGAAGGCAGAGAGCCCGAGACTGGTGAGGCTGTTGATCACGAGGGCGTCTGCCGGTTCCCACCCGCGCGCCCGCTCTTCGGCAGGTCACGCGATCCATCGCATTTCGTGTACGATTTCTAGCCGATCTGATCGGGTCCGTCGAGTCGTCGCCTATGGTTCGGCAAAAATCGTCGTGGAATTTGCTGCGTTATCCCCTTTGCTCGGAAATGCGACTATCGCGGCGGCAGCCAGCGCTTCGGCATGCGGCACACCATCGTGTAGGCGGGGTCGAACACATTGCCGATATCGTACCGGACGACCTGCCCCATCAGATGGCTGGCGCCGGCGCTGTCGAGACCATAATCGGCGATGAGCCAGTTCATCATGTCGGTGGTCGCATGCTGAAGTGCCTGGTCGAGCGGGCGGGCGTTGCCGACGGAGAAGATCTCGTCCGTTGTCTCGCCGCGCGGCCAGATGAGGCGTCGTCCTTTTTCGACGCTGAGGCGAACCTCGATTTCGAAGGTTGTCTCGATGCCGGTACCGACGATCTCACCATCGCCCTGGATTGCATGGCCATCGCCGAGCGAAAACAGCGCCCCTGGAACAGCGACCGGGAACCACACCCTGGTGCCCGGTCCGAAGCGGCGATAGTCCATGTTGCCGCCATTCTCGGCGCTGGTGGCGTTGGAGAAAGCCTGGCCGAGCGTCGGCGCGACGCCGAAACAGCCGATCATCGGGTCGAGCGGCAGCGTCAGATAGTCGAGGCCAACAGGCGGATTCTCGAGCCTTACGGTGAGCAACTGGCGATCGATCAGCCAGGTCACCTTCTCGCGCGGCGGCAGGCTCGCGATCGCCGCGGGGTCGACGACATTCGCGGCGAGGCCGGTGAAGGTCCAGCCCGTGCCGCGCGTCGGCGTCATGCGGATGATCTCGACCGCAAGCGCGTCGCCGGGCTCCGCACCCTCGACAAAGATCGGCGCATTGACGGGGTTTGGCGACGATGCCCGCTGGATATCGTCCTTGTCGAAGCCGAAGGCATCAAGCGTCTCGATGATCACCGTGTCGCCATCGGCGCAGCGAAACTCCGGCTCGTGCTGGCCGAGCGTGTTGTGCCAGCGGGTGGGCGTGAAGCGATGGAGGGCCATTTCATTGCTTTCGGGCGCGTGGGCCGCGGGGCAGCCGGTGGGGTCGGGCGAGCCTACGCCGATCATCGTCCGCTTGGGTAGATGGCACCGTGTGACCGGTCGGTGCGCATGCGGGACAGAAAAGTGGCCACACAGCCGCAAGATGTGGAACGTCCGTGGAGTTCGCGCTTTGACTGCTCGCGTCTCTACGGGGCTTTCACGATGTCGTTCACCAGTATGTTTCAGCGCCGCTATCCGGCTGGAGCCGAAATCGGTGCGGGCGGCGTCGGCTTTCGTGTCTGGGCGCCGGATCACAATGCCGTTGCGCTTCTGCTGGAGGGCGGCCGGCGCGTGCCGATGTCGAAAGAGGGCGACAACGGCTATTTCTCGGTCTTCGAGCCAGGGCTGGCGGTCGGCGCGCGTTATCGCTTCCTGCTCGGCGGCGCCGATGAGCCTTTGCCCGATCCGGCGTCGCGGTTCCAGCCCGAGGGCATTGGCGGCCCCTCCGTCGTCGTCGATCCCTCCACATTCGCCTGGAGCGATGCGTCATGGCCGGGTCTCACGATAGACGGCCAGGTCATCTATGAGATGCATGTCGGGACATTCACGCCGGAAGGCACCTTCGACGCGGCGGCCGAGAAGCTGCCCTATCTCCGCGATCTTGGTGTCAC
The DNA here is from genome assembly GCA_965229085.1 of Kaistia sp. Lineage (GTDB taxonomy): Bacteria > Pseudomonadota > Alphaproteobacteria > Rhizobiales > Kaistiaceae > Kaistia. The sequence goes on from OZ245859.1 coordinate 3,881,685, forward strand.
CGTGCTCGAGATCATGCCACTCAACGAATTCGAGGGCTCGTTCGGCTGGAGCTATGACGGCGTGCTGCCCTATGCGCCGACGCGGATCTACGGCGATCCCGACGCTGTGCGCCGCTTCGTCGACCGCGCGCATGGCCTTGGCCTCGGCGTCATCCTCGATGTCGTCTACAACCATTTCGGCGTTGGCGCGATCACCCCGCATTTTGCGGCTGCCTATCAAAGTGATGCGCCGGCGAATGATTGGGGCAGCGCGATCAATTTCGACGGGCCGGGGTCCGAGGCTGTCCGCGACTATTTCGCCTGCAATGCCGCCTACTGGATTGATGAGTTCCATCTCGATGGGCTTCGCATCGACGCTACGCAGGCCCTGGCCGATACGAGCAAGGAGCATATCGTCGCTCGGATCGTGCGCGAGGCGCGTGCCGCTGCGCCCACAAGATCGCTGCTGATCATCTCTGAGAATGAGCCGCAGGAGACGCAGCAGGTCCGGCCGGTGGCCAAGGGCGGCTATGGCCTCGACGCGCTCTGGAACGATGATTTTCATCATGCGGCGATCGTCGCTCTGACCGGCCGCAGTGAGGCCTATTATCACGACACTCGCGGTCGCCCGCAGGAGTTCGTCTCGGCGGCCAAATATGGCTTCCTGTTCCAGGGGCAGCGCTATGACTGGCAGGATTTCCCCCGTGGCATGCCGGCACTCGACATCGCGCCGATGCGCTTCGTTCACTTCCTGCAGAACCACGACCAGATCGCCAATTCGCCGGGCGCAGCCCGGATCCACCGGCGATCGAGTCCGGCACGCCTGCGCGCGATGACAGCGCTGCTCCTGCTTGGACCGCAGACGCCGCTCCTGTTCCAGGGCCAGGAATTCCGCGCCGATGCACCGTTTTCGTTCTTTTCCGACCGGCAGGGCGATCTCGCGATGAAGGTTCGGCAAGGGCGGTTCGATTTCCTCGGCCAGTTTCCCAGCCTGCGCGATCCCGCCGCGCGCCAGGCGATGCGCGATCCGACGGATCGGGTGACCTTCATGGCTGCGAAAATTGATTGGGCTGAACTCCTCCGCCATCGCGAGACGTTCGATCTTCATCGCGATCTCCTCGCGCTGCGGCGCGAGGATCCGACCTTCCGCCGCGCCGGGGATGCGGTCCGGCGCATCGACGGCGCGGTCATCGGCGACCACGCGTTTCTTTTGCGCTATTTCGGCGAGAATTCGGATAGCGACCGACTTTTTCTCGTCAATTTCGGCCCCGATTTCGCGATCGAAAGCCTGGCCGAGCCGCTCGCAGCGCCGCCCTTCGGGTTGGGGTGGCGCGTCTCCTGGTCGAGCGAGCATCCGCGCTATGGCGGGGAAGGACGGCGCGAGATCGACCCCTTCAGGCGCTGGGTCCTGACCGCTGATACGGCGCTCGTCTTTTCCCCCGCTTCAGCCGAGGCGCGAGAGCGGCCGAGCGAGGAGCAGCTCTCCGCCTTCCAGTCGACGATCTGACGACCTTGCTGTCAGGGAAGTGTCTGCTCTTTGATCCGCGCGCCATCCGCCATCTGTGAGATAGGAAGCGAAAGAGCGTCCTCGATCAGCCGAGCACCCGCCGGAGCGACTTCTCGATCTCGCCGCCGCAATAGCTCTCGCCATAAAGATCGAATGATCGCCTTGCGAGCGCGGCGAGGGCAGGCGTCGCCTGCATGCGCCGGGTGAGGCCGGCGATCCGGGGCGCCGTGGTGTCGAGCTTGACCCAAAGGGCCGGAAAGCGGTCGGCCATCGTCGACCAGAGTGTGCTGGTGACGATATCGGCAACACCGGCCTCGGCTGTGCCGAGCAGATGGCCGCCCTGCTCGCTGACGTCCTGGCGCGCCGCCATCGCCTCGAAGATGCGCATCCACTGTTCGAGCCGCGGGCCAAAGTCGCGCCAGCTCGCCTCGGTCCACATCTTCAGGCCACCGTTCAGCGTCAGCTCGTCGATGGTATCGTTCGCGTCATTGACGATCTTGGCCGTCAGGGCCCGCGCCGACGGATCATCGGCGACGAGCCCCAGCGTTTCGCCGAGATAGAGCGCGATGGCCGGCATCTGCGAGAGGGCGAGGCCGGATCGCGTCTCGATCAGCACAGGCGGACCCATGAAAGGGATCGGCTGGTCGCCCGGCGCCTCACTCATCAGCGCCCCGATCGCGCCCGCGTCATGTTCGTTCCAGCTCTTGCCAGTATGAGCGAGGATCGCGCGGATGAACTGGCCGCGAAACGGGACCGGCCAGTAGTAGAGATCATAGTCCGCCATCGCAGCGCTCCTTCGGGTCGCCGGCCGACCTTATCCCTTCACGGCGCCGGCTGTCATGCCCGCCACGATCTGGCGGTTGAAGAACAGGAAGACGATCAGCGGCGGAATGGTGATCAGGAGGACATTCATGAACAGCAGATTGTAGGACGTGTCGAACGTGCTCTGGAAATTGTAGAGCGTGAGCTGCACCGTCACATTCTGCTTGCCCGGCAGGTAGTAGAGCGGGTTGGTGAAGTCGTTGAAGATCGCGACCGACTGGACGACGATGACGGTCACGACGACAGGCTTCAGCAGCGGCAGGATGATGCGGAAGAAAAGCTGCAGCGGGCCGGCGCCGTCGATGGTGGCCGCCTCGTCCAGCTCCTTGGGGATCGTGGCGACGAAGGCGCGGAACAAGAGGATGCTGAACGAGAGGCCATAGGCGACCTCGATCAGGATCATCCCGTGTAGCGTCTTGAACAGGCCAAGGCTCTGCAGCACCCAGATCGTCGGCACGACCGCCGGAGGCATGATCAGGCCGACCAGCACGAAGAAGCCGGCGATCGATGTCCAGATGGTGCGCCGCCGCTGCAGCACGAAGCCGACCATGGCGCCGAAGATGACCATCAGCGTGACGCTTGCCACCGTCAGAATGGTGCTGTTCAGGAACGCGGTGAGCAACATGTAGTCGCGCGCCTGGATCACCTGGACCAGATTGTCCCAGAAGTGAAAGCTCGTCGGCCAGGAAAAGGCCCTGAGCGAGGATTCCTTCTTGTCCTTCAGCGCCGTCAACACGATGAAGACGAAGGGAACGATGAAGACGATCGTCGAGACGAGGATGGCGAGGACGCCGCCGATATATCTGCGCGGACCGTTCATCGCGCGACCTCCCGGCGGTTGAGGATGATCGAAATCGGGATGATGATCAGCGCCACCAGAACGAACAGCACGACATTGCCTGCGGTCGACAAGCCGTAGAAGCCGGCCTGATACTGCTTGTAGATCACCGAGGCGATGACGTCGGAGGTGAAGCCGGGGCCGCCGCGGGTCATCGACCAGATCAGGTCGAACGACCTGAGGCCGCCGATCAGGCTGAGCAGCACCACGGTGACGGTCGCCGGCCGCGCCAGCGGCAGGGTGACGTTCCAGAATTGCTGGAACGCGTTGGCACCATCGATCCGCGCAGCCTCGTAATAGTCGCGCGGGATCGAGACGATGCCGGCGATGTAGATGACCGTTGCGAGGCCGACGCCCTTCCAGACATCGACGAGTGCGACGGAGAGCAGCGCGAGGCGGGGGTCCGTCAGCCAGCCGGGGCCAGGCAGGCCGATCAGAGCAAGGCTCTCATTGATGAGGCCTTCCGTCGGATGCATCAGCACCGTGAAGGTGATGCCGACGCCGATGGTGCTGACGAGCACGGGGAAGAAGACGACCGATCGCAGATAGTCGCGCGCAAAGATCTCCGAGGTCAGGAGAATGCCAAAGAGGAGGCCGAGCACCACCTTCAGCCCCGAGGTCACTGCGGCATAGATCAGCGTGTTGACCAGCCCCTGGACCAGAAAGGGTTCCTTGAAGAACTGGACAAAATTGCCGAAGCCGATGAAGGTCCAGTTGAACAGCGTCCACCGCGTCATGCTGAAGAACAGCGACGCCAGCGTGGGAAAAAGGAACAGCACGGCATAGATCACGGCAGCCGGCAGGAAGAACCAGGTCGGATAGGGGGTCCGAATAGGCTTCCGGCGCGCCGAAACCGGGCCCGCGGCAGCGGCGGTTGCATCGGTCATCGCTTACCCTTTTGTGATCGGGTCCGGATCGCCAGGGCGGATCCGGACCCGCTTGGCGCTACCAGCCCGGCAAGCCGAGCTGCTGTGCCTGCTTCTTCACGTCCTCGTCATAAAGCGCCGCGCCATCCGCCGGCGGGCGAATGCCGGAGCCGACCTCGACGGTGATCTGCTCGAGCGAGGGTCCCTTGACCGGGGAGACGAATTCGAGCGCGGGCGAAGCCGTCCCGGACTGCTCGAAATAGGGCAGGAGGTCGGCCACGGCGGCCGGTACATCCTTGGGCAGGGTGCAGCCCTTGACCATATAGGGGCCGGTTGCGCCGAGCGCTGCCGTCTGCGCCTCACAGCCGGCTGGGCTGGCCGCGAAAGCCACGAACTTCTTCGCCGCGTCGACATGCTCGCCGCTGCTGGGAATATAGAGACCGTCCGGCATCCAGACGGTGAGGCCGTTCTTGGCCGCATCGTCTCCGGGCATCGCGAAGAAGCCGACATCATTCAGATGCTCGGGATAGGTTGTCTTGATCGCGCCGGTCGCGAAAGTAAGCATCGGGTAATGCGCGCCTTCGCCGGTCGCGAGCTTGCGCAGGCCGTCATTATAGGTCGCGGCACCGAAATCGTCGTTGAGATAGCCGGCCTTGAAGACCTCGGCCTGATGCTCGAAGCCCTTCTGGGCCGCTGGCGACGTGGCGAATTTCGCCTGATTGGCAGTGAACTTCGTCGCGAAGTCGGGCTCAGCCGCGTTGACGTTGAAGAAATCGCCGAGAACGAAGAGCTGCGACGTCCAGGTGTCCTTGAAGCTCTGGATCACCGGAACCTTGCCGGCTGCCTTGATCTTGGCGTTGTTCGCCATGAACTCGGCCCAGGTCTTGGGAACCTTGAGGCCAAGATCGCTGTAGATCTTCTTGTTGTAATAGATGCCGCCGCCCATGGCGCCGCCGATCGGCGCGCCACGCACGGTGTTGTCGGGCGCCGTCACGACCTTCTTGAAGATGTCCTGAACTTGGCCCTGCCAGGGCTCGTTCGTCAGGTCGACGAGGTTCTGCTGCGGGTTGAGCGCCTGGAACAGAGATCCCGAATTATATTCGAAGACGTCCGACATATCGCCGGTTGCCAGCCGCGTCTTAATGAGATTGTCGCCCTCGGCGCCGCCGGGGCGGGTGTCGATATCGACCTTGATGTCCGGGTTGGCGGCTTCAAACGCCTTGGCGAGCGACTCTGCCCGGGCGACATTGTCTTCGCCCGTCGGAATGAGAAGCGTCAGCGTCGTCGTGTCGGCGAAAGCCGCACCCGACAAGGCGGTCAGGACCGTCAAGCCGGCGGCCAAGCCGGCCAGGACGCTCCAGTTTTTCGATCGTTGCATAGGTTTCCTCCCTATCCGTTCCGATTTCAGTGGTGGCTATGCTGAGACCCGGTGACTCACGGGGTCCGCGCATTGATGTGCGCACCGGAGCGCGATGCGCGCGGGGGTGCGGAATAGCTGAAGGTGATGACGTGGCTGCCCGCGGCGAGGGTGATGTCCCCGGCCGCATGCGCAGCGCCGTCGATCGCGACATCCTTATAGGCGCCGTCGAGCTTCACGATGCCGCGCGACCCTTCGGGGATTTCGATCTCGTAGCGGACCGCCTCGCCATCCATCACCCATTCGGCCCTGATCAGCCCGGCGGGGCTCTCATGATAGGCCTTCACCGGGGAAAGCTCAGGAATGATCGTCGGCTCGAAGATGATGGTCTTGAAGGCAGGCGCCTCCGGATCCGGCCGGAAGCCCGCGACGCCCTCCAGCAGCCACTGGCAAACCGCGCCATAGGCATAGTGGTTGTAGGAGTTCATCTGCGGATTGTAGATCGTGCCGTCCGGCTGGATCGCGTCCCAGCGCTCCCAGATGGTCGTGGCGCCCATCTTGACCTGATAGAGCCAGCCCGGAACCTCTTCCTGCAGGAAGACGTCGGCGGCAAGGCGTGCCTCGCCGATCTTGACGAGGGCGGGCAGCAAAGCGGGCGTGCCGATGAAGCCGGTGCCGATCCGGCCGTCGGAGCGCGCGATGGTCGCCTTGAAATAGGCCTTCGCCGCCGCCTGCTTCTCGGCCGGAATGAGGTCATGCAGGAAGGCCAGCGCGTAAGACGTCTGGTCATCATAGCAAAGACGGCCCGAGGTCGTGATGAACTCGCTGGCAAAGGCAGCCTTGACCGCCGCCGCCTTCGCTTCCATGCGGGCTGCGATATCCGTGTCGCCAGTGATCCGCGCAATGCGGGCGACGAGAGACGACGAGATATAAAGATAGATCGTGGCGGCGGCATCGTCGCCGATGGTCGGCAGCGGCTTGGCGCTCGGGCCGCTCGGCTGCAGCCAGTCGCCGAATGAGAAACCGCGGTCGCCCCAGTTGCGCGGCGGCGAGACGATCGGACCGTCGCTGATCGACCAGACGAAGTCGACCCAGCGAACCATCGCCGGCAGCGCCTCCTTCAGGAACGTGGCGTCGCCATAATGCAGATAGAGCTGCCACGGCACGATGGCGATGGCGTCGCCCCATCCGGTGCTGCCGAAGAAGCCGGGATAGTCCTTGGGCTGGAGCCGCGTCGGATCGGGCACCACATGCGGCACCGCGCCGTCCTCGCGCTGGTCCGCCATCACGTCGCGGACCCACTTGCGGAAGAAGTCGTGCGTCTCGGCGAGATAGCAGGCCGTGCCGGCGAAGACCTGTGCGTCGCCAGTCCAGCCGAGACGTTCGTCGCGCTGCGGGCAGTCGGTCGGAACCTCGATGAAGTTTGCCCGCTGCGACCAGAGCGTATTGAGCACCAGGCGGTTGACGAGCGCATTGCCGGAGGTGAAGCCGGCCTTGACCTTGGTGACGGAACTGATCGGGATCAGCCGGATCGCGCTAAGGGTCGCGTCCCCCTCGATCGTCACCCGGGCATAGCGAAAGCCCTGGAAGGTGAAAGTGGGGCGATAATGCTCGGTGCCGTCGCCGGCAAGGACGTATTCCAGCCGGCATTCGGCGGTGCGCAGATTGCCATTGTAGAAGACGCCGTCCTTGTCGAGCAGCTCGGCATGCTCGACGATCACTTTCGCGCCGCGCGCGCCGGTGACATCGAAAGCGACATAGCCGCCGGCATTCTGGCCGAAGTCATAGACCGTGCGCCCTTCGGCATCGGTCCACTGCTTGACGACCGCGAGCGGCTCAAGCTCCCGCACGGCGGTCGTCTCGTGGGCGATCAGCCGCGCCGTGTCGAATTCGATCGCCGCCGTTCCGGCGGTAGCTGAGGGTGTGATCCGCGCGTCGAAGATCTCGCCGAAATAGATGCCGGACTTGCGGATGGGTAGTTCGCCGCTTTGCCAGCTTTCATCGGTCGCGACGAAGACCGTGGCATCGGGCGCTGCGCCTGACCGCAATTCGGCGATGGCCGCGATCTCGCTGCCCCAGGTGTTGAAGATCGGCGCGGCGCCCCACATCATCTGCGATCGCAGCCAGCCATCGCCAAGCCAGATCTCGATCCGGTTCTCGCCCGGAACGAGCAGATCGGCCACCTCATAGGTCTGGTAGCTCAGACGAACGTCGTAGCTGGTCCAGCCCGGCGTCAACTGGTCGTCGCCGACCCGCTTGCCGTTGATGAAGGCACGATAGAGGCCGAGCGCACTGATCCGAAGCACGGCGCTGCCGCCGACGCGATCGAGCGTGAACGTCTTTGCGACGAAGGAGGCGGGCGTGCCGACGCCGCCATCCGACAGCGGGCGGATCATCGCTCCGGCCCAGGCATGGGAAAGCTGTCGCTCCGCGTTCGAAGCGACGATTTCTGCCACCGATTCCGACACCGTATCCTCCCTGAAACCTGTCGTGCCACATACCCTGCGGGCTGTGTATACTGTTCTACGTGTATCGTTCTATATTCCGGACGCGATGGCAATAGAAATTTGGCGAGGGGTGGGATAAGCCAAAGGGGGCATCGGCCTTGGTTGGCTGGCTGATTTGGCGGGCGGGAGGAAAATGAAAAGTTCCGGTGGCGGAAAGCCCAATCGGATCACGATCCGTGACGTGGCGGCGGACGCCGATGTATCCGTCGCTGCCGTGTCCAAAGTGCTCCGGGAGGCCTATGGCGTCAGCCCGTCGATGCGCGCGCGCGTTCACTTGTCCATGGCGAAGCTCGGCTATCGCCCGCATACCGCCGCCCGCGGCATGCGTGGACAGACCTTCACGCTCGGCCTGGTCCTGCCGGATATCCGCAATCCGTTCTTTGCCGATATCATCACCGGCTTTCAGCAGGGACTGGAGGGAACCCAGTATCAGGCGCTGATCGGCATCAACAAGGCGACGCCGACTGTCGATGAAGGCCTGGTCGATTCGATGATCGATCGTCAGATGGACGGCCTTCTGATCGTTGGTGCCACCAGCCAGGACCAGTTGGCTGAAATTGCCCAGCGAAAGCCGCTCGTTACGATCGGCAATCACGATGCCGACAATCAGTTCTACGACACCGTGAACAATGATGACGAGAAGGCGGCGCGTCTGGCGGTCCGGCATCTCGTCGATAACGGCTATCGAAACATAACCATGCTCAGCCTGATCTCGGATTCGACGATCATCAAGGAAAGAGAGCGCGGCTATCGCGACGAGATGAACCGCCTCGGCCTTGGCCGGTTCGCTCATATCGTCTTCGCCGATCAAACCCTGCCCGAGGTGCACAAGGCCGCGCAGGATATTCTCTCAGGCCCGGATCGGCCGGAAGCCATCTTCTGCTGGACTGACTTTATCGCGCTTCAAGTGATCGGTGTCGCGACCGAACTTGGTCTGCGCATCCCGGACGAGCTCGCCATCGTCGGGCACGACAACACCATGTATTGCGACTTTGGCCAGAACAGCCTGACGAGCGTCGACCAGTCGGGCAACTTGCTGGGGCTGGAGGCGTCGCGGCTGTTGATCGAGCGGATCAAGGGGCGGCAACTGCCCGAACACTATCTCGTCTCGCCCCGGCTTGCGGTGCGCAAGAGCTCAAGGCGTCGCGCCACGGACCTGTCGGGGGCAGCCTCGTAGTCTCCCGGCCGGTGTGAAAGCGTGCGGTGCCGACTGGCCGCGATCGCGATCGCAGGAAGCGCCTCGGAATGAGGCGCTCCCTTTCTTCGCTATGCCGTCGACAAGGCCCGGACCGTCCGTCTCGTCTCAGGCGGTCGCCGTGATCGTGCGATGATAGAGCGAAAGCAGCCGCTCGGAATCGACCTCCGTGCAGATGGCATGGGACGGGCGATCATCCCAGGCTCCCGGCGGGAAGTTGTAGCCGTCGGGCTTCTGGATCGTCTGGCCGATGGCAAGACCCTCGGTGAGGACGCGGATGGCGCCGCGCCGCGTCTGGAACAGGGTCGGGTCGAGCAGATAGGCCACGGCCGAGGAATCATGGACGAACATGTTCGGAACGCCGGCCGCATGGTGGAAGGCCACATAGAACCGCGTGATGTCCCAGATGAACTGGCCGGCTTCGCCCCCATCCCTCGCCAGCCCTTGCAGATAGTCGGTCGTCATCTGCGTGCACTGCGTGACGTCGAGCCCCACCACCGTGATCGGCCAGGTGCCACCCATCACCTCATCCGCGGCCAGCGGATCGCCATGGATATTGGCTTCGGCCACCGGCGAGACATTACCGTGAAAGCCGTGATAGCCGAATGCGCCGCCCATGATGATGACCTGCCGCACCAGCCCGGCGATCCCGGGATCCTCGCGCAGCGCGAGCGCCAGATTGGTCATCCGCCCGACTGCGACAAGGGTGATCTCACCCGGATGGGCGCGGACCAGGTCGATGATGAAGCGATGCGCCGGCCGCGGGTCGGCTTGCCGCGCGATATGATCCGGCAGCGGGATATCGCCGAGCGCGTTGGCGCCATGGACGAAGTCGGTCGGCGCCGGCGCTGGTCCGACGAGCGGTGTTGCCGGACCTCTGGCGACCGGCGCATCGATGCCGAAGCGTTCCGTCAAATAGAGGGCGTTCCACGTCGTCGCATCGATCGTCCCATTGCCGAATGTGGTTGTGATGCCGACGAGGTCCACCTCGGGCGCGCGATGCAGGAAGAGAAGCGCCATCGCGTCGTCGACGCCAGGGTCCGTATCGAAGATGACTTTGATCTTGTCCATGAAGGAGACGTCCTTTGTGTCCGCCAGAGGCGGTCCGGGTCTTGAGCCGGCGGGATATGATGACGGAGCGGGCGCGTGGCCTCAACCGCGTGCGAGGAGCCTCTGGCGGCGGCGGGCATAGACGACGAGCGCGATCACCGGGACGAGATAGGGCACCGTCTGCATCAACTCGCTCGGCAGACCCTTGCCCTGCAGCGCGACGGCGATCGCTTCGGCCGCGCCGAGGAGCAGCGAGGCAAATAGCGTTCCCGATGCGCCTCCGCCCCCCATGACCTCGGCCGCCAGCGCGATGAAGCCGCGGCCGGCGCTCATATCCTGCGAGAACCAGCTGACATAGCCCATGGACAGGAACGCGCCGCCCGCGCCCGCGAAGGCGCCGGATGCCATCAGGGCCATAACCTGGACCCGGACGACATTGATCCCGGCAATCGCGGCTGATTCCGGATTCTCGCCGACGGCACGAAGCCGAAGACCGAAAGGCGTCCTTGTCAGAAAGATGCCGACGCCGGGAACGGCGAGGAAGGCGGCATAGGTCAGGACATGATGGCCGGACAGAATCGTGCCGAGCATCGGAATGTCGGCGATCACGGGAATGGTGATCTTGGGCAGCACCCCGCTGGCGAGCGACCCGGACATGCCCTTGTCGCCGGTGAGCAGGAAGAGAAGCAGCGTCGTCCCGGCGGCCGCCGCCATGTTGAGCGCGATGCCGGAGAGGATCAGGTCGGATTTCAGGATATGCACGGCTCCGGCGAGCAGGGCTCCGAGCAGGCTTCCGACGAGGATCGCCGCGATGAGGCCGATCGCGGCGCTGCCCGTGGCGGCGCTGGCGACCACGCCTGCGAAGGCGCCCGACAGCATCATGCCCTCGACGCCGATATTGAGGACGCCCGCCCGGTCGGAAATCAGCACGCCGAGCGCGGCAAGCAGGATCGGCGTCGTAACCCGGAGGATGGCCGGAACGAAGGCGATGAGGCCGGCGAGATCGATCGCGCTCATGCGGCGCTCCTTTCGGCGACTTTCGGCTCGGAGGCCCGGTTCGCGGCGGAGGGGCGTCCGGATATGAGGCGCAGCAGGCGTGGATTGCGCATGATGGCTGAGGAGGTGACGACGAGCAGCACAAGCGCCTGGATCAGCCCCACGGCCTCGCTCGGGACGTCGAAATTGCGCGCGATCAGGTCGCCGCCCACCTGGAGATAGGCCAGGAAAAGGGCCGCCGGGATCAAGAGGATCGGATTGTCGCGGGCGAGGATGGCCACGACAACGCCGGTCCAGCCATTGCCCGGCAGCGACTGCCAGGAAAAGCGCTGGTAGAGACCCAGCATCTCCATCCCGCCGGCGCCCGCCGCGATCAAGCCGCCGATCAGTTGCGAGCGCAAGAGGATCTGGCGGATCGGCAAGCCGAGATGCTGAGCGAAGCTCGGATTGAGCCCGACGATCCGCGACTCGAAACCCGCCTTGGTCTTGAACAGATAGACAGCCCCGAGCAGGCAGCCCAAGACGGCGATCACCGTGCCCAGATTAATGCGTGTTCCGGCAATCAGCCGCGGCAGCTTGGCATCGGCCGGGATCTTATAGGAGACCATGGCGCCGGCGCCGGGATCGCGCAGGAAGTAGTTCACGACGAAGAGGCCAATGAAGAGGGCCGCGAAATTCAGCATCAGCGACGACACGAGCTCCGAAGCGTCGTAGCGCGCCTTGAGATAACCCGGCACCACACAGACGCTGGAGCCGATCAAGGCGCCGGCGACAAGGCCGACAGGCGCCATGGCCCAGCCGGGGAGGGGAACGAGCAGCACCGTCGCAACGGTTCCGAGCCCGCCGAGGAAGAAGGCGCCCTCGACACCGAGATTGAACATGCCGGCCCGGAACATGATCACGACGGCGAGGCCGCACATCATGCCGGGTGTCGCCATTTCGATGATGTTGCCGGTGTGGCGGGGATTGCGGAACGGGCCGAACACGAACATGTCGAGGACGGCGAGCGGATCCGGCAGGTGCATCGCGATCGGCACGAGCACCATGCCGACGACGATCACCAGCAGGGCGGCGGTGATGACGAAGGAAATTAGGGCCTGGCGGATCATGCCGCGCTCTCCAGTCCAAGCATGTAGGGGCCGAGCCGTTCGGGCGTCAGGTCGGGACCATTCTCCAGCCTCGCCACGATCCGCCCGGCATAGAGGACGAGGATCCGGTCCGACAGCGCCAGCAACTCGTCGAGATCGGCGGTCACGAGCAGGACAGCGCAGCCCTTTTCGGCAAGTTCCGACAAGCGCTCATGCAGGAAGGCAGCCGCCGCGACATCGATGCCGCGTGTCGGCTGGTCGGCGATCATGAAGCGCGGCTCCGTCGCGAATTCGCGCGCCGCGATCACCTTCTGTGCATTGCCGCCGGAAAGGGCTGAAAGCGGCGCCTTCGGCCCCGGAGCGCGTATGGTGTAGCGCTCGATCATCTCGGCCGTGCGGGCCTCCATCGCCCGCCGCTTCAAGAACGGCCCGGACGAGAACGCTGCAAGCCGGTGGGCGCCGGCGATCGCATTTTCGATGATCGACATCCGCTTTGAACCGCCATCCTGGAACCTGTCCGCCGGAAGATGGGCAAGTCCGTGCTGTCGGAGCGCCGCGGTCCCGAGCCCGGCGATGGGCTGGCCGTGATAGAAGACCGCGCCGGCGCTCGGCTGCGCGCGGCCGGTCAACAGCGAGACGAGACCGCGCTGTCCGCTGCCATCGACGCCGGCGACGCCCAGGATCTCTCCGGCATGCACGGTGAGGTCAATGCCATGCAGCCGGTCGGCGGCGTCGCGCGCCGTGAGCGCCAGTCCAGACGCCGCGACGATCGGCTTGCCGGCTATGCGGCCGCCGCGTTTCAGTCGTGGCCGCATGGCCTGACCCATCACAAGGCGCGCAATGGCTTCGTCTTCGATCGCATCGAGCGGCGCGTCGCCCACGAGCCGGCCCGCCCGCAAGACGGTGACGTGGCTGGCGAGCGCACGGACCTCGCGGAGCTTGTGGGAGATGAAGAGAATGGTGAGCCCGGCGGCGCGCAGGTCGCGCAGCCGCTCGAACAATTCGTCTGTCTCCGGTGGCGTCAGAACCGCCGTCGGTTCGTCGAGGATCAGCACCCTGACCTCGCGCGACAGGGCCTTCAGGATCTCGACCTTTTGCTGCGCGGCGACGGACAAGGTGCGAACCGTGGCATCCGGATCAACAACGAGATTGTAGCGCTGCGACAGCGCTTCAACCCGCTGGCGCGCTGCCGGCCGGTCGATGAAGACCCCCCGCCGCGGTTCCTGGCCTAGAACGATGTTCTCGGCGACCGAGAGCGAGGGCAACAGCGAGAAGTGCTGGTGCACCATGCCGATGCCGAACGCGGCGGCGATCCGCGGCGAGGTAATCGCCGCGGCCACCCCATTCAGCAGCACGGCCCCCGATGAAGGCTGCTCGAGGCCGAACAGGATCTTCATCAGGGTCGACTTGCCGGCGCCGTTCTCACCGCAGATGGCGTGGATCACGCCAGCTGCGACCCCGAACGACACGTCGTCGAGCGCGAGCGTGCCATTGCCGTAGGTCTTCGAAATGCCGGCAAAGGCGACCAGAGGCGCGTTCATCATCATCAAGGCTCAGGGACGGACGCTGTCGCGGAGTGCATTCAGCGTGTCGGTCTCGAGACCGAAGCCGGACGTCACCTTGATCGAGCCATCGATGATTCCGGCCTTCGCCGCAGCGATCTGCTTCTTGAGCGCTGGGGAAGCGAGCTTGGCCATGTTGCCGGTCTCGGCGAGGCCGACGGCATTCTCGGCGAGACCGAGGGCCTCGACCTTGCCGACGGGGAGCTTGCCCTTGACATAGAGGTCAAAGGCGCGGAGCATGCTGACATCGACATTCTTGACCATCGAACTCGCGACCCAGGCCGCCATGGCCGGATCGGAGTCCTTGAAGATTGCCTCCTGGTCGGTATTGACGCCGAGGGCCCATTTTCCGACTTCCTTGCCCGCCGCGAGCTGGCCAAGACCGGTCTGGCCGGCGACGTTGAACCCGATCGCGGTGCCGGAGCGATACTGCGCCAGCGCCAGCTCCTTGCCCTTCGCGGCGTCGTCGAAGGTTCCGGCATAGGAGATGGCGACCTTGATGTCCGGATTGACCGAACGCGCGCCCTCGATATAGCCCGTCAGGAAGTCGTTGATGCCGGGAATGTCCATGCCGCCGAGGAAGCCGATCGACGTGCCCTGATCGGCAGGAATGGTGCCGTCCTTCAGGAGGCCCGCGGCGAGGATGCCGGCGAGGTAGGACCCTTCGTTATCCCTGAAGGAGACCGCATAGACATTGCCGAGAGTGCCATGTTCAAAGGGTACGACCGCGTCGATCACCGCATAGGTCTTGTCGGGATGATTCGGCGCGACCTCGGCGATGATGTCAGAGACCTCGTAAGTGCAGGCGAAGATCAGGTCCCAGTCCTGCTCGGAAACATCCTCGAAGGTCGGCTGCCACTTGGTCTGGTCATTACCCATCTCAATGATCTTGGTCTCGACCGCATCGCCATATTTGGCCTTGATGGCCTTCATGCCGGCCGCGCCGAGATCAAAATAGGATTTATCGCCCAGCGTGCCGTTGACGAGGAAGATGACCTTCTTCGGCTTGTCGGCGGCAAGGGCCGGGCTGCTCACGATGCTGATGCCGAGCGTGGCGATGGCGCTGACACCGAGGAGAAGGGTCGCAAGACCCCGACGGGTGATATTCGGCATGGTTTTGACTGTTCCCTGTTCGGATTGGCTCTGGCCGTTCTGGATGGACGAGGCTTTTCTTTCCGAGCGTCGCTTTTCGATCGGACGTCGGTTTCAGGCGGGTTATACGTTTTTCCGTGAGCGGTTAAACGTTTTCCATCAGCTTAGTCGGCGCCGCTTCGGCGTCAAGATGATTTGATGGGCTGCCTCTGGCATGAAATGAGGCGGCGATCGGCCCGGCAGGCTGCTATGGCGGCTGGACAGGCGTCGTGCGGCCTGCAAGATCGCAGTGAAGGGGGCTGTCACTCATGGCGACGATCAAGGATGTGGCGGCGATGGCGAATGTTTCGATCGCCACGGTGTCGCATTATCTGAACAAGACCAAAGCGGTGAGCACGCCGACGGCCGAGCGCATCGGCAGGGCGATCGCGACGCTCGATTATCGCAAGGACAGTCTGGCCGCCTGGTTCAAGACGGCGGAGGTTCCGGTGATCTTTCTGGCGACGCCGCATGCCGACACGTCATTTTACGACGATCTCTCCTCGGCGATCGAGGAGGGCTTTGCGAACCGCGATCTCAACGTGCTCCGCGTGCAGATCGCGACGCTCGAGCGGATGCGCGAGGGGGGGGCTCTTGCTTCCTTTCTCCAGCGCGCGGCAGGCGTCGTCGTGCTTGGTCACTCGGATGAGTGGATCGCCGAGGAGGCGAAGCTCGCGGCTCAATTGCCGAGCGTGATGCTGAACTGGGATCGCCCGGCCGAATTTCGCCAGCAGGGCATCGTCGAGCATCTCGAGCGCGGCGCCGACATTGCGCTGACCTATCTCGCGGAACGCGGCCATCGCGATATCGGCTTGATGACCGGGCCGATGCTGCAGCGTGCGCAGGGGCTCCTGGCCGGCACGCGGCAATCGGCGGCTCGGCTCGGCCTCAATATCGACCCGCGCTGGACGGTCGAGACGAGCTATGCCTTTGGCGATGCGCGCGACAAGGCGCGGGCCATGCTGGAGCGCGGGCCAAGGCCGACGGCCATGTTCACGTTCGGAACCCAGTTCAGCTTCGGCGTTCTCCAGGCGGCGTATCAGCTCGGGATCGACGTTCCCGGCGAACTCTCCGTGCTCAGCTATATCGAGTGCAAGCAGGCCGAATACTGCGCGCCGCGCATGACGACCGTGTCGCCCTCTATTCCGCAGGTGGCGGCCCACGTCGTCGACCGCATTCTCGCCTTGATGGCCGGGCGCGAACCACCGCTCGTCAGGCCCCTGGATATCGAACTGATCGAGCGCGAAAGCGTGCAGGCCGTTAGCCCATAGGCTGGGCCGGAAAGGGCTTGGCCTTCCATTGCCCGTTCTGCCACGAGATTGAGAGCCCGACCTCTGAAGGACGGGCGGCTGAAGCGAGCGCCGTTCACGGGCGAGCAGATCATCGAGGTTCTGCGCCGACGACATCCCCCGTCTTCACCAGGCGCCCGGATAGAGTTCGCCGGCCGTGGCCGCTGCCGGTCTCATCACAACAGCGCAATTCTGCACGAAGCCGCCGAGGCGCTGATCGCCGCTGAATGATGACGCGATGGCAGGTCGGCAGATAGAAGCTCCGAGCTGGCAAGGGCAGCGCCGGCGTGGAACGATCGCCGCGCGCCGACAACTTCAGGATTGACCGCCGTCGATCGCCCGTCCAGATTGCATTGGGGGCTTCGATCTATTTCGCCCATTCGACGAAGACCGAGGCTCGCTCAGACTGGCAGCCTCTGTCTGAACATCTGGACCGCGTGGCAGAATTGGCCGCGCTGCGAGCCGAGGCCTTCGGCGCTGCCCGTGCGGCGCGCGTCGCTGGTCGGACGCATGATTTCGGCAAATTTGCCGAGGCGTTTCAGCTCTACATCCAAGGGCGTGGCGAGAGCCCTGATCACGCCACCGCCGGCGCGGCCTTGCTGCTCGATCTTGGGTCGCGGGGAAAGCCGGCGGACCGGCTGCTGACGGAAATCCTCGCTTATCTTGTCGCCGGCCATCATACTGGCCTGCCGGATCGGAGGATCGGCGCCGGCAGTCTCGAAGCTCGCGTGACCGGCGGCAATTTTCCGCCTGTCGATGCGGCCTTCGCCGCGGCGCTGGCTCTGGAGCCGATCGATCTGCTGCCGCCTGGCTATCGTGTGGCCGAGGACAGGGCCCGCCAGCCCTTTCAGCTCGCTCTGCTCGGCCGCATGATCTTCTCCTGCCTCGTCGATGCCGACCGCGTCGATACAGAGCGCTTCTATGCGCGGGTCGAGGGCAACATAGTCGATCGCGACTGGCCGGCACTCGGCGACATCATCGAGGACCTCACGGGTCGGCTCGATGCCCATATGGCGCGGCTGGCGGCGGGCGCGGCCGATACGTCGGTCAATCGGCTGCGTGCTGAAATTCTCGCCAAGGTTCGCGCCAAGGCGGGCCTGCCGCGCGGCGTCTTCACGCTCTCAGTCCCCACTGGTGGCGGCAAGACGCTGGCCTCGCTCGCCTTCGCGCTCGACCATGCCCGCCATCACGGCATGGCGCGGATTATCACCGCCATCCCGTTCACGTCCGTGATCGACCAGACGGCCGCGATCTTCCGCGGCGTGCTCGGCGAAGAGGTCGTGCTGGAGCATCATTCGGCGATCGACGAGGAGCGGCTCAAGGGATGGGCTGGCCGCGACAAGCTCCGCCTTGCGATGGAGGACTGGGCCGCGCCGATCGTCGTCACGACGAATGTCCAGTTGCTCGAAAGCCTGTTCTCGGCCCATCCCTCGCGCTGCCGCAAACTGCACAATCTCGCCATCGCCGTCATCATCCTCGATGAGGCCCAGACCATTCCGCTGCCGGTGCTCAAGCCGTCGGTCGCCGCGCTCGGCGAGCTGGCGCGCAATTATGGCTGTACCCTCGTGCTCTGCACCGCGACACAGCCGGCCCTCGCCGAGCCCGACTTCAAGGGTGGCTTCGCCCTCGGGTCCGACAGCGAACTCGCGCCCGATCCCAGCCGGCTGCATGAGGCGCTGCGCCGCTTCAGCCTCACCTTTGCCGGCGAAATGTCGGACGCTGATCTCATTGCGGCTCTGGAGGCTCATGAGCAGGCGCTGGTGATCGTCAACAGCCGCGCCCATGCGCTGGCCCTCTACCGGGCCGCGTTGGCAGAAGGGCTTGCCGGCGCCGTCCACCTGACGACCCGCCAGACCGCCGCTGACCGGCGGCAGATTCTCGCCGAGGTGCGGCGGCGGCTCAAGGCTGGCGAGCCGTGCCGCCTGATCGCGACCAGCCTCGTCCAAGCCGGTGTTGATCTCGATTTCCCGCGCGTCTGGCGCGCTGAAGCCGGGCTCGACCAGATCGCCCAGGCCGGCGGACGCTGCAACCGTGAAGGCCGGCGGCCGATCGCGGACAGCCTGGTGACCGTCTTCACGCCCGCCGAGGCGAAGCCGCCCGCCGCCATTGCCGGCTTCATCGGCGATCGCTCGCGGATGCGGCAGAACCATGCCGACGACCCGCTCTCGCCTGCTGCCATGCGCGCCTATTTCGGCGAGGTCTATTGGCGCAAGGGCGCTGACGGGCTCGACTGCATTCGGGCGAAGACCCTCGACGACACGGAGACGACGATCCGCGTGATGGATGCGTTTCGCGTCGGCTCCGGCACGACCGATTTTGCCTATCGCACGGTCGGTGAGGGCTTTCGCCTGATCGAGAGCGGCCTCGCGCCGGTGATCATTGCCCGCGAGCCGGCAGCCAAGGAGGCGTTGAAGGGCCTCGCCGGGGGCTGGCTGACGCCGGGGGCAGCGGCGCGGCAGCTGCAACAGCATGTCGTGCAGGTTCCGCCCAAGGCGCGGCAGGCGCTGCTCGAAAACGGTCATGTGAAATTTGCCGAGGGCTTCGGTGACCAGTTCGCGGAGCTCATCACCGGCAGCCTCTACACGCCTGAGATCGGGCTGCTCTGGGAAGATGCGGATTATCTCGATTTGGAAAATTCAGTCATTTAGGAGGGGTGATGTCCTACGGGATAAGGCTGCACGTTTCAGGCGCTCATGCCTGCTTCACGCGGCCCGAGATGAAGGTCGAGCGTGTCTCCTATGATGTGATGACCCCCTCCGCGGCGCGGGGCATTCTCGAAGCCATTCACTGGAAGCCCGCGATCCATTGGATCATCGACGCGATCCATGTGCTGAAGCCGATCCGCTTTCAGTCGATCCGCCGCAACGAGGTGGGCAGCAAGGCGCCGGTCGGCACCATCAAGCGGGCTATGAATGCCGGCAGTCTCGACGGGCTCGCCCTTGCCGTAGAGGATAATCGCCAGTAGCGCGCTGCGACCGTGCTCGCCGATGTCGCCTATTTCATCGCGGCGCATTTCGAGCTGACCGAAAAGGCCGGCGCCGGCGAGACCGAGGGCAAGCATCTCGACATCTTCAACCGCCGCGCCCGCAAGGGGCAGTGCTTTCATCAGCCCTCGCTCGGCACGCGCGAGTTCGACGCGCGCTTCCGCCTGATCGAGCCGGACGAGCCGCTGCCGGCCGCGATCGACGAGACGCGCGACCTCGGCTTCATGCTGTGGGATATCGATCATGCCGGCGATCGTGCATCGCTCTTCTTCCGCGCGCAGCTGGAGAACGGCATCATGGCGGTGCCGCAACCGGGCTCTGCGGAGATCCGCCGATGAGCGCGCTTGCGGCTTTGGTTCGCGCCTATGAGCGCCTCGAAAATGCGCCGCCGCCCGGCTTTTCCATGGAGAAGATCGGATTCCTCGTCGCGCTCGACGATGACGGAACACCCGCCGGGCTTCCGACTTCGTTGTTCGAGGGCGAGGGGAAGAAGAAGCAGCCGCGGCTGATGGCTGTGCCGCAGCCGGTCAAGCGCACCTCGGGCATCGCACCGAATTTCCTCTGGGACAAGAGCGCCTATGTGCTGGGTGTCACGGCGGGCGAGGGCAAGCGCACGGCCGATGAACACGCAGCATTTCGCGCGCGGCATAGGGATCTGTTGGCCGGCGCCGACGATCCGGGCCTCCTGGCGCTGCTTCGCTTTATCGAGGCCTGGACGCCGGCCGATTTCGAGCGGCTCGGCTGGCCGGAGGTGATGAAAGACCAGAATATCGTCTTCGCGCTTGAAAACGATCGTCGCGCCAATCTCCGCATTCATGACCGGCCGGCGGCCCGCGCGCTCTGGTCGCGCTTGCAGGCGGGCTCGGACAAGGCCCTGAAGGCCTGCCTCGTCACCGGCGAGCGCGCGCCCGTCGCGCGGCTTCATCCTGCCATCAAGGGCGTCTGGGGCGCACAGTCCTCCGGCGCCTCGATCGTTTCGTTTAATCTCGACGCCTTCACCTCCTATGGCCACGAGCAGGGCGACAACGCCCCGGTCTCGGAAGCGGCCGCCTTCGCTTATACGACCGTGCTGAACCGCTTCCTGGAGAAGGGCAGCGGCCACCGCATCCAGATCGGCGATGCCTCCACGGTCTTCTGGGCCGATGCCGCCGATGCCGAAGCCCGCGATGAGGCAGCGGATATCTTCGCAAGCTTTGTCGGCGTCGATGAGAAGCAGGAGAACGCCAAGCTCGCCGCCGTGCTGAAGGCGATCCATGACGGCGTGCCGATCGCGGAGGTCGATCCGAAGCTCGCCTACGACGTCCGCTTCTTCGTGCTCGCGCTGGCGCCGAACGCGGCGAGGCTGTCGGTGCGGTTTTATGTCGAGGATGATTTCGGCGTCATTGCCGCGCGCTATGGCCAGCATCTCCGCCGCCTCCAGCTCGAGCCGCCGCTGCGCGAGGCGATGCCCGGCATGTGGCGGCTGCTGATCGAGACGGCGAGCCTGCGCAAGAGCGAGAACATCACGCCAAACCTTGCCGGCGAATGGATGCGGGCGATCCTGACCGGCGCGCGCTATCCACAGACGCTGCTTGCCGCCGTTTTGATGCGGCTGCGCGCCGACCACGATGTCAGCGCACTCCGCGTCGCCATCATCAAGGCCGTGCTCGTGCGCAATTTCGTCGAGCCGCGCCTGACCGGCGAGGCCGACAAAGACCCAATCATCGAGAGGGAGGTACCGGTGTCGCTTGATCCCGCCAACACGGAGCCCGGCTATCTGCTTGGCCGGCTCTTCGCCACCTATGAGCAGATCCAGTCCGCCGCGCTCGGCGGCAATGTCAACGCCACCATCAAGGACAAGTTCTACGGTGCTGCGGCCTCGCAGCCGAGGAAGGTCTTCCCTCTGCTCGACAAGGGCACGCGGCCGCATCTCTCGCGGCTCGGCAAGGACAGGAAGGGCTATCAAATCATCCTCGAGCAGAAGCTCGGCGAGATCATGGCGATGATGGCGCCGGGTGACGATCCCTTTCCGGCACGGCTCGCCGACAAGCAGCAGGGCCTGTTCGCGCTCGGCTACTACCACCAGTGCAGCGCCTTCTTCGTGAAGAGCGATGCCAGCCCTGACAAGACCAAGACCGACAAGACCGCCACGGGGGAGACCGCAGCATGACCGCGCTCGAAAACCGCTACGACATCGTCTTCCTGTTCGACGTCGCCAACGGCAATCCGAATGGCGATCCGGACGCCGGCAACCTGCCGCGCATGGACCCGGAGACGAATGTCGGCCTCGTGAGCGACGTCTCGCTGAAGCGCAAGATCCGCAACTATGCCGCGCTCGCCAAGGCCGGCGAGACGCGCTACGGCATCTATGCCCAGAAGGGTGCGATCCTCAACGAACAGCATCGCAAGGCCTATCTCGCAGTACGCCCGGACGACGAGAAGGTGGCCAAAGCCGCCAAGCTCAACCCGCAGAAGGACGATGAGGCAAGGGCGCTCACTCAGTTCATGTGCGACAATTTCTTTGATGTGCGCTCGTTCGGTGCGGTGATGTCGACCGGCATCAATTGCGGCCAGGTGCGCGGCCCGGTCCAGCTCACCTTCGCCACCTCGGTCGAGCCGATCATGCCGCTCGAGATTTCGATCACGCGCATGGCCGCCACCAACGCCGCCGAAAAGCACGCGCGCGACAAGACCTCGGGCGATGACGAGCGCACCGAGAACCGCACCATGGGGCGCAAGCACATCGTGCCTTACGGCCTCTATCGCGCGCATATCTTCGTCAATGCCAAGCTTGCCGAGCGGACGGGCTTTTCCAGCGCCGATCTCGATCTTCTTTTCGAGGCGCTGAAATCGATGTTCGAGCATGATCGCTCGGCGGCGCGCGGCGAGATGTCCTCGCGCAAGGTCATCGCCTTCAAGCATGCCTCGGCGCTTGGCAATGCCGCTGCGCATGCTCTATTCGATCGCGCCACCGTTCGGCGCCGGATCGGCGAGGATCTCTACGCGCTCGATGACGACCGCCGCGATAACCTGCCTCCGGCGCGCCGCTTTGCAGACTATGACATCGCGATCGACCGCGAGAACCTGCCCGAGGGCATCGAAATCCTCGAACTCGCCTGAGGCCGGCGATGGCGGCGGACGACCTTGACGAGGCTATTCCGCTATCCGCGCTGCAGCATGCGGTTTACTGCATGCGGCAGGCGGCGCTGATCCATGTCGAGCGGCTCTGGGAGGAGAACCTCTCGATCTCATGGAGGAACTGAGGCCGGTGCTTGCCGACCGGCTGGCCCTGTTGCTCATCAATCGGCGCCAACTCCGCGCCCCGCGATTTCGAAACGCGCGACGGTGGCGCCGTCCTTTCGACCGACGAGGGGCGGAGGACAGTTCTCGCCGCCTGGACCGAGCGCAAGAAGGAAGAGCGCCGCCATCCCTTCATTGAGGAGAGCGCACCGCTCGGCCTCGTCCCCCATCTGCAGGCGCAGCTTTTGGCGCGCCACCTGCGCGGCGATCTCGACGCCTATCCGCCCTGGTTCTGGAAATAACGCGGCCCGCGCCACCCGCACGATCGATCGGAGCGAAGCGATGCTCGTCCTTGTGACCTATGATGTGCGCAGCAGCGAGCCCGGCGGTGCCCGGCGTCTCCGCCGCGTCGCGAAGGCCTGCCAGGATTTCGGCCAGCGAGTGCAATATTCCGTCTTCGAGATCGAGGTCGATCCGGCGCAATGGGCGCTGCTCAAGGCGACGCTCGAAAAGCTGATCAAGCCCGAGCATGATAGCCTGCGCTATTATTATCTCGGCGCCAACTGGCAGCGCCGGATCGAGCATATCGGCGCAAAGCCCGCGGCCGATCTGGGCGGCCCGCTGATTGTCTGACAGCGCCCGGCCGCCAGCGCGAACCTGAAGCGTGACCGAAAATCCCAGGCGGTTCGCGCTTCGACTATCGCGTTGAAACGACAGCCACAATCCCGCCTGTTCACGCCATCCCCCGTATCAACGGCCCCGATCATCGCCCGCCTCGCGCAATCGCGCCAGTTTTCATTGCGCGCTCAAACGGTTAAGAGCAGGGAGTCGCCCTCCACACGAGGGCGTGGATCGAAACATCGCGGCCTCAACATCAACCGGCGGCTCAGGCTCGTCGCCCTCCACGCGAGGGCGTGGATCGAAACGTCGAAGTCCCCTTGCGCCTGCCGCGCTCGAATGCCGACGCTATATGACGCTGGAGCTCGGTCCGGCCCGCGAGATCATCTCGGGGAAGTCGTGGGGCTCTATGTGCGCAGCGATGCCGTCAACCCGGCCAACCACCATATCGGCCAGATGAAGATGGACGCCGTCGGCCGCCTCGGCGGCCACAGCTGCGCCCGAACGCTGGACCAATTCGATCTGGTGACGCCATCGCCGGCGTGCAGGCTCGCCCGGGGCGTGGTGGACGCGGCGGAGTAGGTTTCTATTCGGCGAAGCAAGAACGTTGACGGCCATGCACTGCTGCGCCTGGTCGGGCTGTCTCTCTGGCCGCCGGACATTGCCAGGAAGGACGAGAATGGGATCTTCCTACCCTTCAATTGAAGTCGTGCCGATCACAGCGCTGCGACCCTATTCGGGCAACGCGCGCATTCGCGGCGCAAGATCCGGCCGATCGACGACAGCATCCAGCGCTTAGGCTTCAGCACCCCTGTGCTGATCAGCGACGAAAACGGGATCGTCGCCGGCCATGGCCGCGTGCTGGCGGCGAAGGAGCTCGGCATCGCCGCCGTGCCGACAGTGAAGCTATGGCTTCGATGCCTCGAGGATCAGCTGGACAACTTCCCGCGTCCGCAAATCATGCTGAAGCATGATCTCGCCGGCTTTGCGGCCGTCTCGTTCGGCGAAAGCCTTCATTAGAAGTTCATGCTCGGCCATCGCTTCCGCCCAACGGGCCTGTGATGCCAGTGCGGTGTGACGGCCGCGTCTCGCCTTCAGGATCAGGGCCGCATGGGTCGTCGCCAAAGTCGCATTCTTTGCCGCGGCGACGATCGCGACATGGATCTCGTTATTCAGCTTGAAATAGTCGTGCAGATTGCCGGCTCGGTGATAGCCCGCCATTCGCTCATGCATACGGCTGAGCTTAGCCAGTTCCCGCGTCGTCATGCGCTCGGTGGCAAGTTCGCAGGCATGGCGCTCGATGCCACCGATGACTTCGAGCAGATCGCCGATTGTCTTCGCCGACAGGGCTGCGACGCGTGCACCACGGCCGGGAATAAGCTCGACCAGCCCTTCCGTCGCAAGGAGCTTGACGGCCTCGCGCACCGGCGTTCGCGAAACGTTCAGCGTCTCGGCGAGGTTGAATTCGTGCAGCCGCTCGCCGACACGCAGATCGCCTTCAATGATCATGTCGCGCAGCCGGTCGACCACCCCCTCGTGCAAGGGGCGCTGACGGGCGGCGCGCTTTGCTGCCTCCGGCGCGGGGCGCTCGATCACGGGGTTCGGTGCCAGGCTTTCGTCCGTCGTCACTTTGTTGGGCATCCTGTTGCGCAAAGCATGAGCATTCTCAATCACCCTCGCCAATTTTGCATGCAAAAAATCAAATTACTGCATGCAAAACGTAGATCTTGACCAAGAACTCTCTTTTGAATCAATTAGTTATGTAATTTACGGCCATTGGCATGATGGATGCAAGAGCCATATTGCCTAAACGACCGCGCAGCCATCGTCCCGAGAATCCCGGTCCGGATCCTCCTCTTCCCTGGCTGAGCCGATGCCACGCCGCACGCCGCAAGCCGGACGGGCGGAGCGTTTTCCAACAGCGACAAACGAGGGTCGCCTTGCGGCCCCGACAACCAGGAGATTGTAATGAGACCCTCCATCCAGGGCATCGCCGCGTCGATCGGGCGCAAGAGCCTTTTGACACTGTCCGCCGGTTTGGTTGGCCTGACGGCGCTTAGCGCCGCGCCGGCCGCCTTCGCCGCAGATCGTTTCGTGCCGGCCGCCGCCGAAGCGGGCACCGATATCCCGGCTTCGACCATCAAGTTCGGCATGCGGCCCTATGCCGACAACACCTTCTACATCATCGGCATGAAGAAGGGCTGGTTCTCGGACGTCGGGATTGCCTTCGATCCGGCTCCTTACGGGTTGAAAGCGAACGATTCGAATGTAACGACCCTCCTGCTCAACGGGCAGCTCGACCTGATCTCTGAGTTCTGCCCGCTGATGCTGCCGACCTACAAGGATTCGACCAAGCTGAAATGCGTCGGCTTCACCGACAATTTTCTTGCCAATGCGATCCTCGCCAATCCGAAACTCAAGCTGAAGACGTTCAAGGAATATATCGCTGCGGGCAAAACCTACGAAGAGGCGTTGAAGGCGACCCTCGCTCCAATGAAGGGAAAGACGCTGGTCGGCGCCCCGCAGCTTTCCGATCGCGCCTTCGAGGAATATCTGAACAAGACCTCCGGCGCCGGCTTCAAGCTGCAGGTGCTCGACGACGCCAAATCGCTGGTCCTTGCCAAGGCAGGCCGCGAAGACTTCGTCAATCCGGAAGGCGCGCCGATCGTCTACACGCTGCGGCAAGCGGGCTGGACGAGCCTCGTCGATATCGGCGATTTGATCAAATACGGCCCCGGCGGCGTGGATTCGCCGATCGAGCCGCTGATCGGCATCGTGGGCCTCGGCGCTAATTCCGACTGGGTCAACGCCAACCAGAACACGCTGCTGCGCTTCATGTCGGTCGTCTGGCGCATAATCGACGCCACCAAGGCCGATCCGTCGCTCTATGACCTGCAGGCTCCGTACCTGAACTCCGTCGCCGGCACCGACCTTGACGGCAAGGGCGTGGAGGCCACCGTCAGCATCCTGCATCCGTTCACGCCGTTCGCCGGCAACTCCGAATATTACGACAACAAGGCGGCCACCTCCTACTACGCCAATGTCTGGAGCGCCGTGATCAAGGATTTCGAAGCCCACAAGATCATCCCTGCCGGCATCACCGCCGATGACGTCGTCTGGGGCGGTCCGGTCTGGCACCAGTTGGTCGAGTACAAGGCCAAGACGGACGAACTGATGACCAAGATCAACGGCATGACGCTGTCTTCGGACAAGCAGGCCCTGGTCGATAAGGCGAAGACTTTCTACGCCAACTACGACTTCCTCGACGCCTATCGCTTGGCGCTCGCGGCCTCGACATAGTGAACAGTGCACGCGAGAGGAGCGATCCGATGACATTGGTAGCCCCTGAT
The DNA here is from genome assembly GCA_965229085.1 of Kaistia sp. Taxonomy (GTDB): domain Bacteria; phylum Pseudomonadota; class Alphaproteobacteria; order Rhizobiales; family Kaistiaceae; genus Kaistia. Next base: position 3,908,043 of record OZ245859.1, read on the forward strand.
GTTCTGCCCCGGCCATCGCCCTCGTTGCTCTCGCGTGCCAGGATCCTGCTGGCGATCCTCGATCCGTTGCGGCTCGCCGGTGTGGTGCTGTTCGTGCTCGTGTGGCATGTGCTGACGCTGGGCCTTCCGGCGATCATCCTGCCGACGCCGCTCGGCGTCGTCGAACGGCTAGTCGCCGATTTCTGGTCGGCCCCGGCGCTCTCATACTATGGAGTCGAGGAAGCCAACCTCTATGGCAACCTGATCTATACTGCCGAGAACGTGGCGATCGCGGTCGTGATCGGCTCGGCGATCGGCATTTTCGCCGGCCTGCTGTCGGCCCGCTTCGGCATCATCCGTGCCATCATCGATCCCGTGATGCTGACAGCTGGTACCGTGCCGATGCTGGTCGCAGCACCCTTCCTGCTGATCTGGTTCGGTGTCGGACGGGCGAGCGCCGTGTGCCTCGTCATCTTCTACGTCATCGTCATTCTCTACGTCTTCGCCCAGCGCGCCGCGACCAATCTCAACCCGGTCTATGAGGAATCCGCCCGCACGCTCGGTGCGACACCGGCCAGGATCGTGCGCGACATCCTGATCCCGGCGACCGTCCCCGAAATCCTCGGCGGTCTCCGCATTGCGCTGGCCGGCGCATGGGGCCTCGAGGCAATCGCCGAGTTGCTCGGCTCTCAATCGGGCGTTGGCAAGGTGCTCGAAGTGCTCGCCGGTGCGACTGACCCACAGGGCATTATGGCGACGTTGCTGATGCTCGGGCTCGCTGCCATCCTCGTCGATGCGATCGCCGCCTTTGCCGTTGGCCGTACCGCCAAATGGAGCGCGGCGTCGCGCTAATTCCCATTGTCTGTTCCGGGCGAACCGCCCGAAAGCCTTGAGGCCGATGCCATGAACAGTCCCGCCAATTCCCGCATGATCGAGATTGTCCACGTCAGCCGCATGTTCCAGCGCGCCGACGGACAGATGGTAAAGGCGGTCGACGACGTCTCGGTGGTGGTCAAGGAGGGCGAATTCGTCTGCTTGGTCGGCCCCTCGGGCTGCGGAAAGACCACCTTGCTGCAGATGGTCGCCGGTCTGCTCGAACCGTCCGATGGCGGCATCGCGGTCGCCGGCAGGGAGATCTCGGGGCCGGGCCGCGAACGCGGCATGGTGTTCCAGAAGGACAGCGTGTTCCCCTGGATGCGCGTCGTCGACAATGTCGAATATGGCCTGAAATGCCGTGGCGTCCCGGCAGCACAAAGACGGGAGATCGCGCGCACCTATCTCGAGCGCGTCGGCCTCGGCCACGTCGAGAAGGCCTGGCCGCGCGAACTCTCCGGCGGCATGCTGAAACGGGTCGCTATCGCCACCGTCTTCGCCAATGGCAGCCGCGTGCTGCTGCTCGACGAGCCGTTCGGCGCGCTCGACTATGTCACCCGGCACCAGTTGCAATCGGTGCTGCTTGATCTGTGGGACGAAGGCGGCGCGGCAGCGCGGCGCACCGTGCTGTTTGTCACCCACGATGTCGACGAGGCGCTTGGCCTCGCCGACCGCATCCTGGTGTTTCACAGCGGCCATCTCGTCGACGATCTCGCTGTCACAGCCGAGCGGCCGCGCTCGACCGACAGTCTGCTTCTGCCGGGCATGGTTGCGATCAAGCATAAGCTCCTCGCTCATCTCGGGCTTGAAAAGCGCGCCCAGCCCTTGGTCATGGTGCAGGATGGGACCGCGTCATGATAACGAGCCATGTCCATCGCGATCGTTGGATCTCGGTCGCCGTCTTCCTGCTGCTCGCCGCCGTCTGGCAGGTCCTGTCGATAGTCTATACCGCCGAGGCACAACCGGGCGAGCCGATGGTCGCCGGCTGGCAGGTGCTGTTCACCAATACCTTTCTGGCAATGTCGGATTACTGGCAGGGCGGCTTCGGCGTTCCCGCTGTCGCCGACGGCGCTGCGCGGTCCTATCCGGCGGCCTTCCTTGCCGTGGCGTCGAATTCGATCGACACGATCGGCCGCCTGGCGATCGGCCTTGCCGTAGGCGGCGCAGCCGGCGTCTTGTTTGGGCTCGCCGTCTCCTGGTCGCGCTGGACGCGGCGGCTGTTCGACTGGCCGCTGCAATTCCTGCGAACGCTGCCGCTGCTCGCCATGGTGCCGCTATTCCAGCTGTGGTTCGGCACCTATTTCCTCGGCGAGGTGTTGTTCGTCGCCTATGGCATCGGGGTCATCGTCTTTGCCGGCACGGTCAATGCCGTCCGCAACGTGCCGCAGATCTATATCGACAATGCCCGTTCGCTCGGCGCGTCGCGCTGGACGCTTTACCGAACGATCGTGTTGCCGGCGATCTTCCCGGCAATGCGCTCGACCATATTGCTCAGCCTCGGCGCCGGCTGGAGCGCGGTGCTCGGCGCCGAATATCTCGGCGCGCAATCGGGCCTCGGCTACATCATCGTCTACGCGCAGCAATTCGCCTATCTCGACCGGATGTTCTTCATCGCGCTGCTGTTCATCGTCTACACCTCGATCAGCTACTGGGCGATTGGCCGGCTCTCTGCCCGCTGGCTCGCCTGGGCGCCGCCCTCGCAACGCCGGTGACAGAGATGGAGCCCCTGTTTCAGCTTTCGGCCCGAGAACTGGTGCAAAGGCTTCGCGCCGGCACCGTGTCCGCACGCGCGGTGATGGAGGCACATCTCGCTCGGATCGATGCCCTCGAGCCCGATATCCAGGCATGGGCCTGGCTCGATCGCGGCCAGGCGCTTGCAGCGGCGACCGAGGCCGACGCGGTCCGCGCAAGCGGGGGGGCGCTCGGACCCCTGCACGGCCTGCCGGTCGGCGTCAAAGACATCATCGATACCGCCGACATGCCGACCGAATATGGCACGCTGATCCATAAGGGCCGACGGCCGCAAGCCGATGCGACGATTGTCGCTCGGCTGCGTTCGGCCGGTGCCCTCATTCTCGGCAAGACGGTTACTTCAGAGCATGCCGTCTATGTTGCCGGTCCCACCCGGAATCCGCATGCGCTCGACCGCACGCCAGGCGGCTCGTCGAGCGGTTCGGCGGCAGCTGTCGCCGCCTTCATGGTGCCGGTTGCGCTCTCGACGCAAACCAATGGCTCGACCATCCGCCCGGCATCGTTCTGCGGCGTGGTCGGCTACAAGCCGAGCCTCGGCCTGCTGCCGCGAACCGGGATTCTGAAGCAGTCGAGCCTGCTCGATCATCCTGGCATCATCGCCAGGAGCGCGTCGGATGCTGCCTTTGTCGTTGAGGCGATCGGCGGCGAAGATCAACGCGATGAGCAGACCTTGGGCCTGTCGGCGGCCAGCATGGCGGACGTCGCGCAAAGCGGGGACGCTCGGCCGCGCCTCGCCTTCATTCGCGGCCCCTATTGGCTTCGCGCCGATCCGACGACGCGCGCCAGTCTGGAGACGTTTGTTGAGAGTCTGGATGGGACGATCGACATCGTCGACCTGCCGCCCGCTTTCGACGCCGCTGCCGATATTCTCGGCCGGATGATGGCGGCCGGCATCGCCCAGACCTATCGCGAGGACTTTGAAAATGCCCGGCCGCTGATGGCCGATGTCCTTGTCCGTATCATCGAAGACGGACGGCGTGTCTCGGCGACGGAATTCCTCGATGCCTGGACGGCTCGCGACGCACTTCGCTGCCTGTTCGACCGGATCATCGCGCCCTACGACGCCGCGCTGACACCGGCCGCGATCGGCATCGCGCCGATCCGCTCCGGCGGCACTGGCGATCCGATCTTCGCCTCGCTCTGGACTCTGATCGGCGTACCAGCGATTAGCCTGCCGCTGCTCCAGGGCGAGCATGGGCTACCGATCGGCGTGCAGCTCGTGAGCGGAACCCGGCAGGACGAGCGCCTGCTTTCTGCCGCCGACTGGCTCGAACGAGCGCGGCCGATACCGGTCGGAATGCAATAAGAAGCCGCGCCAAGGCGGCAGCGATCCAAGTGGAGACGAAGTTCTTGCGCATCCTGGTCCTGAACCCCAATACGACCGAATCGGTCACGGAACTGATGATCGAGTCCGGCCGAGCGGTCGCGGCGGTCGGGACGGAGCTGGTGCCGATGACGGCGCGGCTCGGCGTGCCCTATATCTCGACCCGCGCCGAAGCGCAGATCGGCGGCGCAATCGTGCTCGACATGATCGCCGAGGCACATCGCGATGTCGACGCAGTCATCATCGCCGCCTATGGCGACCCGGGCCTGTTCGGGGCGCGCGAAATGTTCGATCTACCGGTTATCGGCATCTCCGAGGCGGCAATGCTGACCGCCTGCATGCTTGGCCAGCGTTTCGCCCTTGTCGCCCTGTCGAGCGCCTTCAATGGCTGGTATCGCGATTGCGTCGATATGCATGGACTGATGGGCCGCTGCGCCGGCATCTATGGCCTCGACCGGTCATTCGATTCCATCGCCGACGTCCAGGACGACAATCTCGAAGCGCTGGTGGCGCTCGCCAACCACGCGATCGATACCGACAACGCACATGCGATGATCTTCGCCGGCGCGCCGCTCGCCGGCCTTGCGCGAAAAGTCCGCGACCGCATTCCCGTGCCGATCGTCGATCCGATCGCTGCCGCCGTGAAGCAGGCCGAAACGCTGGTGGCGCTTGGCCCCCGCAAGGCGATCCGCGGCTCCTTCAAGCGCCCGGTTTTCAAGACCGCGATCGGCCTGCCGGTCGCTCTCTCCGCCTATATGGAGGCTTCCCATGCCGAACCCCGCCGTTAGGACGGACATCGCCGAGACCGGACGCATTGTTCTGGCGGGCGTCTTCTACGATGTGATCCGTCATTGGGGCAGGCTGCCGACCGATATCGCGGCGGCGCGCGTCAGCCAGGTCGCGGTCGACGGCCTCGGCCGGCTGCATGTTCTGCGGCGGGCCGCGACGCCTGTCGTCGTCTTTGCGCCGGATGGCGAATTCCTGTTCAGCTATGGCACCGGCCAGGTGTTCGACGCGCATGGTATCCGTATCGACGCGCAGGACCGCGTGCTGATCGCCGACCGCGACGCGCACCAGATCCACCTCTTCTCCTCCGACGGCGCGCTGCTGTTCGCGCTCGGCGAGCGCCGCGTTCCGAGCTGGGAGAGGCCGTTCAACCATCCGACCCAGGCGGCTGTCGCTGCCGACGGCGAGATCTATGTAGCCGACGGTTATGGCAATGCGCGTATCCACCGCTTCGGCGCCGATGGCGGCTGGCTGTCAAGCTTCGGCGCGGTTGGGACGGGAGACGGCGAGTTCATGACGCCGCATGCGATCCTGGTCGACCGCCAGGACCGGCTTCTCGTCTGCGACCGCGAGAACGATCGGGTACAGGTCTTCGATCGATCGGGAAACTGGCTGCAGAACTGGGACGGCCTCTGCCGGCCTATGGATCTGTTCGAACAGGCCGACGGCACGATCTTTGTCAGCGATCAGATTCCGAGCCTCCACGCCTTCGCACCTGACGGTCACAGAATCGGCCGGACCCGCCCGTCTTTGAACGGCGCTCATGGCCTTGCTGTCGACCCGTTCGGCGACATCTATCTTGCTGAAATCGATCCGAGTTCTGTCACGAAGCTGATCCGCATTTGATCTGAGAAGCAGTGGATCGGCAACGGAAATGTCACCTTAACCCGGTCGAGTGATCGGTCGAACGCAGGTCTTGGCCGCATTGGCGCTGCTGGGACCGGACACTGAGCAATGCCTCTCTGGAAGCTCACGACCAGACCGCAGTTGCCAGGCCAGCGGTCCGGAAATGGTGTAGTTTTTGGGGCGGTACAACTCCCTCCGCCTAGCTGGCGTTGGCCTTGCTCGTGGAGATATCTTCGTTCTGAACTGGAATCCGTCTAGAGGAGACGGACGATGCGAAAGAGCAGGTTCAGCGAAGAGCAGATCATCGGCATTCTGTAGGAGCATCAGGCCGGGATGCCGGTGGCGGACCTGTGCAGCAGGCACGGCATCAGCGACGCGACGGCCGCAAGCACCAGGAATAAGGCGGGACTTCCGGCGCCTGAAGAGACAAAAACCAGCGATATCGATGGGTTAGCTAGTAGCGGTGGACGTAGTCGGTCGCGAAACGGTCTCTGCCTGCATTCCCTGTTCGGAGCAGAAAGCGAGAGAGCTCTTTCCTCTCGAATTCGTGCCAGTCTCCCGGTGAGAAAGCGGCGTTATTTCAGCGTTTTACTGGTATTCGCAGCAGAACCATTGCGTTGATTTTGCAGACTCTGGAAAGGATTTTTATGCAGCTAGCAGGGAAAATCGCTTGTCGTTTGGCGGGATTGTGTTGTCGTAAACCGGGATAGGACTGCAGGCTTATGGGATGAGTTTGCGCCGATAGAGGACCGTCTTGGCGAATGGCGGCTGAGCACTGTCGCCACACGGTATGTCCTGGGGCTATGCGGGTCGGGATTGCCGTCTTGCGGTATCCGATCGTCAAATGCGGATGGGGCTCGGCGGAACCCGATCCAGTGGCGCAAACGAGCGCGTCAGCTAAGAATCAGTCCCTAATTTACGGGTATGTACATAGCGGTGCGTCTCAATACGCGGTGAGCAGCCGGTGTTGACTCACACCAGGCCCTAGACTGTCCTTGCAGCGACGTCTGGTTTGCGCCCCCAATACGGTTGTTTAGGCAAACTTTGTCTACGCCGGAGAGCAGCCGTTGCCGGGGGCAGTCTCGGCGCCAGCCATGCGCTTTCCTATCATTTGTTCAATCCAGTCTCCTGCTATCTGTAAAGCAGACGTGACGGAATTGATCGAAGCGATCGGTGAATGAACTACCGATCTTTGTCAAAGATAGGTTCAGCCAAGTAGTTGTCGTTGCTGCTCCGGATTTTCAGGCCGCCGAGGTGGCTTGTTCGTTTCGATCTCGGCGGATCACATACGCTTCTCGAAGCGGAACATTCCGCCATCACTAGGCAGATCCGGTTCGCCGGGATGGCTCCGGTCCGGATGGCACTTGTTGAAATAGGCGATGATACAGAAGCCGCAGACATTCACGTAGAAATGGATGTTCCGCTTCTCGAAATAGGGTGTGTGCGTGATCCAGAGCTTCACATCCGGATAGGCGTTCTCGATTGCGGCCCAGGCTTTCCGGCCGAGACCGCGGCCGATCTGGTTCGCCTGGATATAGAAGAAGTGGAGCTCGCCTCGCGCCGCCTTGGCGTCGATCGCAACAACGGCTCCGCCGACCCAGCGCTCGTCTTCGAGCACGCGCAGCACGATGGTATTCGGCTCCGCGAAGTCCGCATTGATGTCGTCATCGGAAGGGATCGGGGTTCCATCTCCAGGCTCGAAGGTCTCGGCTACCGCGATGGCGAAGGCCTCCTGCAGCTCCTTGCGGAAGCGGGGCAGGTCGGCCTCGGTAGCGATATTGAGCGTCACGCGGCTCTGCGAAGTAGTGTCGATCATCGAGTCTTCTCCTTGAAGGAAGGCGGCTGGGAGCGGAGCTCAGCTCACCTGCGCGGATGTCGCTTCAGGTGTCGCTTCGACCTTCAACCGTCGGCGCGCCAGCCGCATGACGAGGACGAAGAAGACGGGAACGAAAAGCACCGCGAGGACTGTGGCCGAGATCATGCCGCCAAAGAGGCCTGTGCCGAGCGCGTGCTGTGTCTCGGAGCTCGGTCCTTTCGCCATGACCAGGGGCACGATGCCGAGCGTGAAGGCGAGCGAAGTCATGACGATCGGCCTCAGCCGCAGCCGGGCGGCCTCCACGGCAGCCTCACGCAGCGAGTGCCCCTCCTTCAGCAGCTTGCGCGCGAACTCGACGATCAGCACGGCATTCTTGGCTGAAAGCCCGATCAGCGTGATGAGGCCGACCTTGAAGAACACGTCGTTCTCCAGGCCCCGCAGATGCACCGCCGCGACCGCGCCCAAGATACCGAGCGGCACGACCAGCATGACCGAGAGCGGGATCGCCCAACTCTCATAGAGGGCGGCGAGCACGAGGAACACGACGACGAGGGAAAGCCCGACCAGAAGCGGCGCCTCGGCGCCCGATTGGCGCTCCTGGAACGACTGGCCTGTCCATTCGACGGCGAAGCCGGCCGGAAGCTGCGTCGCGATCCGGTCGATCTCGCGCATCGCCGTGCCGCTCGACACGCCGGGTCCGGCCTCGCCCGAGAGGCTGAGCGAGGGGTAGCCGTTGTAGCGGTTGAGCTGCAGCGGACCGACGGACCATTCCGTCGTCACCACCTCGGACAGGGGAACCATGCCTCCCTTGTCGTTGCGCACATGCAGCTTCAGGACATCCTCGACCTGCATGCGATCTTTCGCCTGCGCCTGCAGGATGACCTGCTGCAGACTGCCCGCCCGAGGGAAGTCATTGATGTAGGCAGGGCTCATCGTCGCGGCCAGCAGGTCGCTGATCGAGGAGAAGGAGACGCCGAGCGCACCGGCCTTCTGGCGATCGACTTGAAGATCGACGCCGGGCCCGTTGGGCAGCCCGTCCACGCGGACATTCCGCAGCACCGCACTCTGTGCGGCCAGCGCGACGAGCGTGTCGGATGCCTCTCGCAGCGCCTTCTGACCGACGCCAGCACGGTCGACAAGCCGCAGAGCGACGCCCGATGTGGTGCCCAGTTCGTCGATTGCGGGCGGCTTCATGATGAGGACTTCGCCTTCCGTTGCCCCCTGCATGGCGTGCTCGGCAGCCATGATCTCGGCATCGGTGCTGCCGCTCCGCGCATCGAAATCGCGCAGCGTGGTGAATGCCATCGCAGTATTCGGACCGGATCCAGAAAAGCCGAAGCCCATGATGGAGAGATTGTTCGCGATGTCGGAGCGGCTCGCGGCGTGGTCGTCGAAGCGCGCCACCAGCGCCTGCGTTCGCTCGGCGGTCGCGTCGGACGGCAGAGTGAAGGAAGTCATGAACGTCCCCTGGTCCTCGTCCGGGACGAAGGCGGTCGGCAACGTGCGGTAGCCGAGCACCAGCGCGCCGACGAGCACGCCATAGATCAGCATGACGCGTGCCGCGCGTTTCAAGAGCCAGCCGACGCCTGCCGCGTATCGGCCCGTCAGGCGGTCGAACCCGCGGTTGAACCAGGCGAAGAAGCCCTTGCGCTCGTGATGGGGCGTCACAGGCTTGAGGATCGTAGCACAAAGCGCGGGCGTCAGGCTGAGCGCCAGGAACGCCGAGAACAGGATCGAGACCGCGAGCGAGACCGTGAACTGCCGGTAGATCGCGCCGACCGACCCGCCGGCCAGACCCATGGGCAGAAACACCGCGGTCAGAACGAGCGTGATGCCGATGACGGCTCCCGTGATCTCGCGCATGGCACGGCGGGTGGCGGCGAGCGGCGACAGGCCTTCGGCCGCCATGAGGCGCTCGACATTCTCGACCACGACGATCGCGTCGTCGACAATAATGCCGATCGCCAGGACCATGCCGAACATAGTCAGAACGTTGATCGAGTAGCCGATGGCCCACATGACGGCGAAGGTGCCGAGAAGGGCGATGGGCGCGACGATCGCCGGGATCAGGGTGTAGCGAACGTTCTGGAGAAAGAGGAGCATAATCAGGAAGACGAGGGCCATCGCCTCGGCGAGTGTCTGCACCACTTTCGAAATCGAGAGCTTGACGAAGGGCGCGGTGTCATAAGACACGGCGTAGGTGACGCCGTTCGGCATGGAAGGAGCGAGCTCGGCGAGACGCGCGCGCACGCCTTCGGAAGTCCTGACGGCGTTGGCGCCGGGCGCGAGCTGGATCGCCGCCGCGGTCGCTGCCTTTCCTCCGTCGAAGATCGAGAAGCCCATGGTCTGGGCGCCGATCTCGACCTTCGCGACATCGCCCAGCGTGAGCTTCGAGCCATCAGGATTGGAGCGCAGGACGATGGCGGAGAATTCGGCCGGCGTCCGCAACTGTCCGCTGAGGCTGAGCGGTACGCTGATCGTCTGGCCCGCAACGGCGGGCGCCTCGCCGAGCCGGCCGGGCGCAACCTGAACGTTCTGCGACTGGATGGCCTGCGTGATGTCGGCGACGGACAGGGAGTAGGAGACGAGGCGGACGGGATCGATCCACACGCGCATCGCCGCCTCCGAACCAAAGGACTGCACGCGGCCGACACCCGGTATGCGCTTGAGCTCAGGCGCCAGTCGGCGCGCGAGATAATCCTCCAGCGCAAGGGAGTCGGCCTTGCCGCCTTCCGAGCGCAGCGACACGATCATCAGGAAGCCCGAGGTGGCGGCTTCGACGGAGAGACCCGTCCGGCGGACAGACTCCGGCAGCCGTTGCTCGACGGCCTTCAGCCGGTTCTGGACATCGATCTGGGCGAGCTCCGGATCGGTACCCGGCTTGAACGTGACCGTGATGGAGGCATTGCCCGCCGAGTCCGACGAGGATTCGAAATAGAGGACATTCTTTACCGCCGTCAGCTCGCGCTCGATCGGCGCCGTGACGCTGTCGGTGATCGCCTGCGGCCCGGCGCCGGGATAGGTGGCATTGATGCTGATGCTGGGCGGCGCGATGACGGGAAAGCGCGACACGGGAAGCTGCGGGATCGCCGCGATGCCGGCTAGCACGATGAAGATCGCGATGACCCAGGCAAAGATCGGGCGATTGATGAAGAACTGCGGCACGGAGCGATCTCCTCAGATTTCCGGCGCGGACGCGGAGGGCTCGTAAGTGACGGGCTGCAGCGGCTGGCCCGCGTCCGTTCGCTCCTGGCCCGACACGACGACGGTTTCGCCGGCCTTGAGGCCCGACAGGATGATGTAGCGCCCGTCGACGAGCGGCCCCACGGCGACATCACGGCGGCTGGCTGTGTTGTCGCGTTCGAGAATCGTGAGATAGGCGCCGCCCGCCGCATCGCGGCGGACGGCCTGCTGCGGGACGCTCAGAGCGTCGGAGTAGATGGCACTGGGCACCCGGGCGCGCAGAAACATGCCGGGCAGGAGCTGACGGTTTGGGTTGGGCACTTCCACGCGCATCGCGATACTGCCGGTGCCCGGGTCCACCGTGCTGTCCGAGAAAAGTATGGTGCCCGGGAATTCATAGGGCTTCCCGGTGATGGTGAGGATTTCGACCCGGGAGGCGGGGGAACTCGCGGCGCGGTCGGTTTCGACTCGCTCCGCGAGTTCCGCCCATTGCTCGGATGACTGGCGCACATCGAGGTAGACGGTGTCGATCTGCTGGACGACGGCGAGCGCGGCGGAGGCACCGACGGAGGCGAGACTGCCTTCGGTTGCCAGCGCCTGGCCGATGCGGCCGCGGATCGGGCTCCGCACTGTGGCGTATGACACTTCGAGATTGCGGCGGGTCAGGTTGGCTTCCGCCTCGGCGACGTTGGCACGCGCCTGCGCCAGTGCCGCCTTGGCATCGCCCAGCGCTGCCGCGCTGGTGGCCTGGCTCGCGGCCAGCGCCTCGACGCGTTGATGCTTGACCGTGGCGTTGGCGAGATCGGCCCCTGCTCGCGCCAGCGCTGCCGATGCGGCCTCGACGTCGGCCACGAAGGGCGCCGGATCGATCTGGAACAGGGGCTGGTTCGCCGAGACCTCGGTGCCCTCCTTGAAGAGCACGGAACGCACGATACCACTCACCTGCGGCCGGATCTCCGCTGTCTGGCGCGCCGATACCCTGCCGGGAAGTTCGTCATAGACGACGACCCGGCGCGGCTCGATCTTCAGGACGCCGATGCGGACCGCGGCGGTCGCCGGCTCCGTCTGGGTGCTGCCGTCGTCGTTCTTTCCGCTCTTCGTCCCGTCCGAACAGCTGCCGAGAATGATTGCCGTGCCAGCGAGAAGAGCGAGCGTCAGCGTGGGGCGAAGGCGCATCATCGATCATCCGTCCAAGCGGTGCTGTCGCTCCGGGGCGACGCTGCCTCTATCCGTCCGCCGGGTTGGCTCCGTGTGGAGGGACTGTTGCGCTTCGATGGAGACGTGACGGCAACGCTCGACGCGGGCCGCGCGCGATGGCATCGGTTGGGGCAGGAGGATGCGATGACGGCCCTGGTTCTAATTGCAGAAGACGATGACGAGATCACCGCGATCCTTGACGCCTATCTCGTCCGGGAGGGCTTCCGGACGGTGCAGGCGCGCGACGGCCGGGCGGCGCTCGACCTGCACCTCGCCCTGAAGCCCGATCTGGTGCTTCTCGACGTCTCCATGCCGCGTCTCGACGGGTGGGAGACACTCGCGGAGCTCCGCCGGCGGGGCAACACGCCGGCCATCATGATCACGGCGCTCGACAAGGATATCGATCGTCTCCAGGGCCTGCGCATCGGAGCCGACGATTATATCGTGAAGCCGTTCAACCCGATCGAGGTCGTTGCCCGGGCCAAGGCCGTCCTGCGCCGATCCGGCCTCGCAACGACGGCGGGCGTCCTGCGTTTCGGCGAGCTGACCATCGATCTGGACGCCTATCAGGCAAGCGTCGTCGGCACCGGCTCGGCCGCGGTGCCGCTCGCCCTGACGCTCACGGAATTCCGCATCCTGGCCCATATGGCGCGCAGCCCCTCCAAGGTCTTCACGAGGAGCGAACTCGTGGACGCCTGCATGCCCGGCTCCGATGCGCTCGACCGCACCGTGGACAGCCATCTCAGCAAGCTGCGCAAAAAGCTGGAGCTTGCCGGCGCGCTGGGCCTTCTGCCTGGCGTGCGCGGCGTCGGCTACCGCCTGTCGGCATGAGATGATGGGACCGCGCACCGGATTGGGACGGCAGATCCTCGTCGCGACGTCCGCCATCACTGTCATGGCGGGACTTCTGGTCTTCTTCGGCACCTATCTCGCCTATCTGGCGATCATGGTCCTGCACCCGGTTCAGGAAACCGACGAGGGGCTGACCTCGATCGACCTGGCGATCGTATGCGTCCTGATCATCGTAGCCCTGCCTATCGCCGGCGTGGTCTCCGTACGCCTTGCCCGGCGCATTCTCGAGCCGCTGGAGTCGCTCGCCCTGAGCGCCCGGCGCATCACGGCCGGTGACCTGAGCGCCCGGGCATCGGTCGGCGAGCGGACCCTTGGCGAGACGGCTGCTCTGATCGACGATTTCAACACGATGGCGCAGCGGCTCCAGGACATGGCGGCCGACATGGCTTTGTGGAATGCCACTATCGCGCACGAACTTCGAACTCCGCTGACCATCCTGAAGGGACGTCTGCAGGGCATGATCGACGGCGTGTTTGAGCCGGACGAGCCCGCCCTTCAGGCCCTTGTCCTGCAGGTGGACGGATTGGCCCGGCTGGTCGAGGACCTCAGGACCGTGACGCTGGCCGACAGCGGCCATCTGGATCTGCGCATCGAACCGATCCGCCTTGCCTGGCTAGTCGAGCAGATGGCGGAGCTGATGGTCCATGACCTCAACGCCGCGGGATTCCATTTGCAGCTCGAACTCGCCGACCTCACCGTCGAGGCGGACGCGACGCGTATCCGCCAGGCCCTTTTGGCGCTCGTGACCAACGCTCGGCGCTACGCGATCAGGGGGACGATCACGATCACGCTGACGGCGCGCGACGACACGGTCGTGCTCGGCGTGGCCGATGAGGGGCCGGGACTGGAACCCAAGATAATGCCCCGAATCTTTGATCCCTTCGTGCGCGGCGACCCGGCCCGCTCGCGAGAACCTGGGGGCAACGGTCTCGGCCTCTCCGTCGTACGCGCCATCGTGGAAGCCCATGGCGGACGCCTCGCCTACCGCCCGGCGCCTGGCGGCGGGGCCCTGTTCGAGATTATTTTCAGGAGGGCAAGGCGCCCTACCACGGCGAAGTACACGTAGCCGGGCTCTGCACGGCGCGGTTTCGCGCTTCATGAGCCTGAGACTGACATCTATAGATGCCCTGTTGGCAAGCAGTTGCAGAAGCGCTTTGCCGGGGTGGAGGGCGGTAAGCTCATCGGTGTCTACTTCAACCAGAAAGCCTGTGGTGCCTGCTCATCGCGTCCTCGGTGCACGACCGGCAAAGAAAAGCGCATCCGGCGGTGGGAACATGAGACCGTGCTCGACGCCATGGAGCGCAGGCTTCAAGCGATGCCCGAAGCCATGGCGATCCGCCGCTGTACCGTCGAGCACGTCTTCGGCACCATTAAGGGATGCATGGGCGCCACCCACTTCCGAACGCGCGGCCTCAAGAGAGCTGGCGCTTCAAGAACCGCCTTTGAACTCGTCACCCCCAGCCTCAAAAGGCCGTGCCGATCTCCACGCCGCCTACGGCAGCGCTCCGATCGCCACGGCCTCCTCACGCCCTATCCGGGGGTCAACATTCGACGCCGATCGGGGGTCAGTTTTGAACGCTGTTTGACAGCTTGAACGGCGGGCGCCGCATCCAACGCGTCCTGTTTCGTCAGGTGCCGGTAGTGTCCTTGCCTCGCGCAAGCGTTGGGAAGCCGTGAGATTGACGGGGGGCGCAGTCAGCGAACCACCGGTACCCGAAGTGACAAATGGGGTACTACCGAAAGCCGCCGCGGAGACGGGGGCTCAAAATGCGCGGGTGACTAAGCGCAAAATGCGTCTCTCCGCACCCTGGTGAAGATCGACCGCCTGCATGCCCCGGAAACGACGGCGCTATTTTCCGTGGTCTCTGAAGTGCCGAAAATACAGGAAAAACAAGAAGTTAATGGCGGAGAGGGGGAGATTCGAACTCCCGATACCCTTGCGAGTATGCCGCATTTCGAGTGCGGTGCATTCGACCACTCTGCCACCTCTCCGAACCCTTCGGGACATTCGCAAATCCAGCAGAGCGACTTTGGTCGAAGTCGCTCTTTTACGCCGATTTGCAGCCGAATATCCTCGGGCGAGCGCCTCTCTACAGCCATCACGGGGCGTCGTCAACGCGGCACGCACATCGATCGCGGCTGCCGCGCCGCTCTTGTGCATAAGGCCACAACGCGGCGCTCCAGCTTCGGCCGCCGCGACAGGCTCTCCAGCCGAAGCCGGGCCGGAGAGGGTCGAAGACCAATCGCCGAGCAGCATGTGGCTACAGGCCCTGCCTATCGGCGCGCTCTCGACGATCTGCGCTGCGATCGGATCGGCCGCGTCGTCGAAATCCGACATCACCGCAGCAGCATGTCCTCGGCGCGGCCGCACTTCTGCCGGCCGGGCTGCCTTCTTCCACGGAAACGCTGATCACTGGCATGGCTTGATCGTGCGCCGGCAGAAGTCGTCATCCGTGCCGTTTGCCGGTTGCACGGTCCGGGGCTGGGGCTGGGGCTGCCAGCGCGGAGCGCTGTAATGGCCGCAAATCACCGCTTGCTGGCCCGCGATCACCTTTCGACGATTCAGCCTCTATGGCCATATCGCGCCGTCCAATCCACAGCAACAGGAGCACAATATGGGACAGCGTATCGATCAATTCTGCGAAGATCTTCGTCAGAAGCTCACCAACGTCGACGATGATCTGAACAAGCTGAAGCAAGGCGTCGAAGACCGAAACGCCGAGGCAGAACATCGGGTTCGCGAACATCTGGACAGTGTCCAGGCCGCGCATCGCGGCCCGGCACCAGAAGGTCGCCGATGCGAACCAGCGCGCCAAGGCCTGGATTGACGAGAAGAAGTCCGCGACCGAGGCGAATGTGGCGAGCTGGAAGCGGACTCGCCAGAAGGACAAGCTTGAACGCCGCGCCGAGCGGGCGGAAGACTATGCCGAGGCCGCCTCGGAGATGGCTGCCGCCGCGGTCGACGAAGCGGAGCAGGCAGCGCTGGAAGCGTGGCTTGCCCGATTCGACGCCGACATGGCCGGCTGAGCGCGGCTTAGGACGTCTTCTTCGAACGGGAGATCATCATGCCGTCTAGCGCGGTTCTCATCGACGGGGCGGGCGCCGGGTCCGCTCCCGACAGGTGGCTGCTCGGCCTGAGAGGCGCCCTGGCGATCGTCTTTGGCCTGTTCACGCTCGCCTTTCCCGGCGCGACGATGCTGTCCTTCGTGCTGGTCTTTCCGATCTACGCCCTGATCGACGGCGTCGTGGCGATCCTCGCCAGCATCCGGGCCGTCATCCGCAAGGAGCCCTGGGGCTTGCCACTGCTGGAAGGGATCGTGGATCTGCTCGCAGCCTCGATCGCATTTCTTCTGCCGAGACGGACCGTGATCGCCTTTGTCGGCGTTCTGGCCGGCTGGGCGATCGCCTCCGGAATCCTGAAGCTCGTCGCTAGCTTCGACAATCGTGCCGCCCAGGGGCGAGGGTGGCTCGTGGTTTGCGGACTCGCGTCCATCCTCTATGGCGCCTTGCTGGTGATCGCGCCGCTGACGGGTGTCATGGTCCTGACCTGGTGGCTCGGCGTTTATGCCATCGTGATCGGCGTCTCCTTGATCGGCCCCGCGATCCGTCTCGGCCAGGCGCCCGCATAGCAGCCTGCAGCCGCGGCTGCAGGCTGCCAGCCGCTGCGATCGCTGCCTTCTCACTTTGAACCAGACTGCGCTGTCAAGACGGTCCTGGTGCCGATGGGCGCGAACAGGTCGGAGTGGCTGGCGGACGAATAGGCGGCGAGGGGCTCAGTGCCAAGATTGGGGCCGGCCTTCAGTTCGGCGTGGCAGGCTTTATCTTGACGCGGGGCGATAGTCTCGGCCAGAAAATGTCGCAGTGGTGCCGGGATATCTGGTCATCTCTCCGGTTGCACCCATTCGCGAAGAGAGGCCTGCCGTGTCGAAGGTGGAAGCAGTCGCCGGAGCGCGGTTCGGAGCAGACGACCGCGTTCACACGGCCGTCAAGATCGTCGCAATCCGGGATGCCTTGGGACGCGAAGGGGTTCCGGCGGCGGCTGCGCTCGCCGGAACCCCGTTGGATCCGGATGCGCCGGTGACCGCGGCAACGCGTGTTTCGCTGAGCGACATCCTGCGCGTCTGTGCCAATGCGACACGATTGACCTCAAGCGAGCATTTCGCCCTTCACGTCGGTTGCAGTTTGCATGTTGCGAGCTATGGCCAATACGGATTCGGCCTGCTCAGCGGCACCAACTACCGAGGGATCATCGACTTCGCGACCCGATATCACCTGATCTCGGCACCGCTGGTTTCGATCAGCTTCGAAGAGGTCCAGGGGATGGCTGCATGGGTCGTTGAGCTCATTCCGCATCCGTTGGTCGATGCCGACGTCTATCGGTACATCCTTGAGATGCAGTATGGGCAGACGCTGACCCTGCATCGTGAACTCATGGGTCAGCATTTTGCCTTCGACAGATTGGACGTCAAATGGTCCGCATTGTCGAACGCCAAGCGAAGCGCCGCGGTTCTTGGATGCCACCTCGAATTCGAGCGCCCGCGCAACCGCTTTATCTTCCAGTCCGCCTGGCTCGAGAAGGAAGCGCATCTCGGCAACCCGGTGACCCTGTCCGAAGTCGTTGGCTTGTGCGATTTGCGGATGAAGGAGATCGATGAGACCGTCGGTATGACCGGCCGGGTGCGCGCTGCGCTGCTTCGGACAAGGCTGCTGCCCCGTTCGATCGAGTCCGTCGCCGATGAGTTCGGCACGACGGCGCGGACGCTGCGTCGACGCCTCGCGGTTGAGGGCACCACATTTCGCGACATCCAGGATGCATTGCGACGCGACCTGGCCTTGAGCTTCCTTCATGAAAAGGGCCGGACGGTTGAGGAGATCGCTTTCGCGCTCGGATTTTCCGATGCCTCGAACTTCAGGCATGCCTTTCGCCGCTGGACCAGTCGCCGGCCCCGTCGCTCGCCGATGAACTGACATTGGAGCCGGTGGCGCTGGGACGGCCAGGGTTCGACGTCGACGCCGACGCTGTCGGGGCTGAAGAGCACCGCCCCGACATGTCCGGCACGAGGCGCGGGCGCAATGCCGGCCACGCGGTCAAGCGCGCGGGGATGCAGGCGCGCCGAGCCCGGTCAGCAGCGTCCTGAGGAGGCCGATCTCGTCGTCGTTCACGCCATGGCTGGAGCCCGGATAGATGCGCTTGGTCACCGCCGCGCCGCTTTTCTCGAAGCGTTCGGTGGAGGCCTCGACCCGCGTGAGGGGGATGTGGCCGTCGCGCTCGGAACAGCCGATCAATACCGGAGTGCCGGCGAGTTTGGTGTCGCCCTGCCAGAGTTCTGCATCGGCGCCGATCAGCCCGCCGGAAAGCGCGACGACGCCGCCATAGCGGGCCGGGCGCCGTGCGGCGGTCTCGAGCGCGAGGCAGGCGCCCTGCGAAAAGCCGAGCAGGGCGATGCACTCGTCGGGAAGACCGGCTGCATTGAGGTCGTCCAGAAGGTTGCCGACGGTCTCGAGCGCTGCGCCGAGATAGGGTGCGTTGACGGCGCGGGGTTCCATGAAGCGCTGCGGATACCAGACATTGCCCGCGGCGGCCGGTGCGAGAAAAGCAAGGTCGGCCTGGCGCACATAGGCGCTGAGCGAAAGGATGTCCTCGGCGCTGCCGCCGCGGCCGTGCAGCATGACGACAGCGCCGCGCGCCTTGGAAGGGGCAACGCCCGAGGCGAGGATCGGCCGTCCGCCATGCGGGGCGGGGCCGCGGGTCGAAGTGAGGGTCATCACGTCATTCCGATCACGAGGGGAGGGGCGAGGCGGGTTGGCCGCCTCGCAAATTCAGCCTAGAGCGGCTGCAGGCGGCTCTCGATCGAGGCCCGGCGCGGCTCGAGGAAGGGCGGCAGCGACAGGTGCTCGCCGAGCGTCTCCATCGGCTCGTCGGCCGTGAAGCCGGGGACGTCGGTCGCGATCTCGAACAGAACGCCGCCCGGTTCGCGGAAATAGAGCGAGCGGAAGTAATAGCGCTCGACCTCGCCCGAGGACGGGATGCGGAAGCCGCGCACGCGCTCGGTCCAGGCGGTGAGGCCGTCATGATCGGGCGTCCTGAACGCGACATGGTGCACGCCGCCGGCGCCTTCCCGGGCCACCGGCAGGTCGGGCTCGACCGCCACATGCAGCTCCGCCGACGGTCCGCCTTCGCCCATGCTGAACACATGGACCGTGTTCGACGAGATCGCGCTCACCGGATAGTCGCGCAATTTCTGCATATTCATGACGCGATTCAGCACTTGTTCGGTCGGGCCGAGCTGCGGCACGCTCATCGTGATCGGGCCGAGGCCGAGGATTTGATGCTCGGCCGGGACCGGGCTCTTAGACCATGGGTGGCGCGCGCCGAGGCGCTCGTCGGCGACGAGGGCGAGGCGCTGGCCCTCCGGGTCTTCGAAGGCGAGGGTCAGGCGGCCGGTCGTCTCGTTCGGCTCGGCGAATGTGGCGCCGGCCGCCTTCAGATGGTCGCGCCACCAGCCGATGCTGGCGGGATCGACGCGGAAGCCGGTCCGCGTGACCGAATGCGAGCCGCGACGGGCGGGCGCTGCCGGCCAGTCGAAGAAGGTGATGTCGGAGCCGGGCGTGGCTTCGCCGTCGCCATAGAAAAGGTGATAGGCCGAGGTGTCGTCCTGGTTCACCGTCTTCTTGACGAGGCGCAGGCCAAGCACGCGGGTGTAGAAATCGAGATTGCCCGGCGCGTTGGCTGTGATGGCTGTCAAATGATGGAAGCCGCCAAGGGTGAGGTCCATGATGTCAGTCTCCCGTTTGAATGTCTTGCTGACGCATAGATCGGCGGTTGAGCCCGCGATGGCAATCGGGCCGTCGGCACAAGGTTGTCAACGCTGGGTGGACAATCGCCGTCGATTGATCATCTTTGGGCAATCGCGCCGTGGCGAGGACCATGCCATGGATCAGTCCTGGACAAACGGATCGGTCTTGGACAAGCGGGAGCGAGCATGATGGCGAAGGACGAGGGGCGGTTTCTCTGGGGCGCGGCGAGTGCTGCGTATCAGGTCGAAGGTGCTTGGCAGGCCGACGGCAAGGGCCCCAGCAACTGGGATGTCTGGACCAATCGCGACCAGGTGACGGTGCCGGTGACCGGCAAGGTCGAGACCGGCAATGTCGCGATCAACGCCTATGACCGCGCCCAGTATCTCGAGGACATCGCCCTGATGCAGCGGCTCGGGCTCGATTGCTACCGCTTTTCGATCGCCTGGACGCGGCTGTTGCCGGAGGGGACGGGGGCGGTGAACGCGGCCGGCGTCGCGCATTACCAGCGGTTTTGCGATGATCTGATCGCGGCTGGGATCGAGCCGATCGTGACGCTGTTTCACTGGGACTTGCCAGAGGCGCTGCAGGTGCAGGGCGGCTGGAATCGACGCGAGTCGATCGACTGGTTCCGCAACTATGCCCGCGTCGTCCGCGAGGCGCTCGGCGAGCGGGTCACGAAATACATCACCTTCAACGAGCCGTTCATCGATCTCTTCCTGATCGAGCCGTGGGTGCAGAAGTCGCGGACTGGCGTCGCGCCTGATGAAGCAGCGCTCGGCCGGCAGGGCCTCGCTATGCATCATTGGATGATGGCAAGCGCGATGACGATCGCCGATTTCCGCGCCGCCGGCTATGAAGGCATGATCGGCCTTGCTCTGCCGCTGATGCCGATGATCACCGCGAGCGGGAGCGCCGAGGACGCGGCGGCGGCCGAACGGGCCGATGCGATCATCAATCGCTGGTGCCTCGATGCGATGTTCAAGGGCCGCTATCCGGATCGCGTCATGGAGATCTTCTCCGGACTTGATCCTGCTTTCCGGGTCGATCCTGCCGATTTCGCGCTGATGGCGGCCAATCCTGCTGATTTCCTCGGGGTCAATTTCTATGCGCCCGCCTATATCGCGAGCGATGCGGCGGCGCCGTTCGGCTATCGCTGGCATGACACCAATCCGGACCCGGCGCCGCGCGCCTTCAACGGGCCGGTGCGGCCGCAGCAACTCCAGGCCCTGCTGGAGCGCATCCGCGACGACTATGGCAATCCCCCCGTCTACATCACCGAGAACGGCGCCGGCTTCGGCCCAGGCGACGAAGTGATGCGCGATGGCACCGTGATCGACCCGCTCCGGGCCGACTACATCGCCCGCCATATCGACGCGGCGCTGGCGGCGCGGCAGAACGGCGTCGACCTCCGCGGCTACATGGTCTGGAGCCTCTTCGACAACTTCGAATGGCTCTCCGGCTATGGCGGGCGCTTCGGCATCGTTCATGTCGATTTCGAGACCCAGAAGCGGACGCCGAAGCAGAGCTTCGAAGCCTACAGGGCGATCATCGCCCGTGGCGCGGATCAGGCCGGATAGAGGAACGGATCGCCGGGCCGGTCGCGATCATAGACCGGCACGCCGGCGACATAGGTGGCGCGGACGGCCCGGTCATCGCCGAGCGTCATCAGCACCGAAAGGGTCTCGGTGAGGTCGCGGCAATAGGCTGTACGGAAGGCGAGCAGCGGCGTCCCCGAGGGATCGAGCACGATGATGTCGGCCTCGCATCCCGCCTCGATCGCGCCGATGCGGCCGCCGAGCTGCAATGCCTTGGCCGCGCCAGTGGTGGCGAGCCACAGCGCCTCCGCCGCCGACAGGGTCGTGCCGCCGAGCTTCGCCACCTTGTAGGCCTCACCCATGGTCTGAAGCTGGCAGAAGCTCGTTCCGGCGCCGAGATCCGTGCCGAGTGCCACCTCGACCGGACGATCGGCCCGCTTGGCCTCGAACACGCGGAAGAGCCCGCTGCCGAGGAAGAGATTGGAGGTCGGGCAATGGGCCAGCGCCGAGCCGGTGCGGTGACAGCAGGCGAAATCCGCCTCGGTCATATGGACGGCATGGCCGAAAATGGCGCGAGGTCCCGTCAGTCCGGCATGATCATAGACGTCGAGATAGCTGGACCGCTCGGGGAAGAGCTCGGCGACCCAGGCGATCTCGGCGCGGTTCTCGCAAAGATGGGTCTGGACATAGGTTCCGGGACTGGCGCGCCAGAGCGCGGCGGCTGCCGTGAGTTCCGCGTCGGAGCAAGATGGCGCAAAGCGGGGCGTGATCGCATAGAGTTGGCGGCCCTTGCCGTGCCAGCGGGCGATGAGCGCGGCGCTGTCAGCGATGCCGCTCTCGGCTGTGTCGGTCAGCTCGGGCGGTGCATTGCGGTCCATCAGCACCTTGCCGGCGATCATGCGGGTGCCGAAACGCTCGGACTCGGCGAAGAATGCGTCGACCGAATGGGGATGCACCGTGCAATAGACCGCGGCCGTGGTGGTGCCGGCGCGCAGCAATTCGCGCAGAAAGCGGCCGGCGACCTCGTCGGCATGGGCGCGATCGGCAAAGTGTCCTTCGGCCGGGAAGGTGAAGCGATCGAGCCATTCCAGCAATTCCTCGCCGGCGGCGCCGATCATCTCCATCTGCGGATAATGGACATGGGCGTCGATGAAGCCGGGCGCGAGGATGGCGTCTGGATAGATGTCGACGGGGATGTCGGGAGCAAGGCCCGGCAGCAGCGTCGCTGCGGTGCCAACGGCCGTGATGATGCCGTCCTCAATCAGGATCAGCTGGTCCTCGTCAAAGATGAGTGCCTCGCGTCCCAATGCACCGAAGGGATCGCCGCGAAACCGCGCAACTGTTCCCCGGATCGCCCTTGCCGCCATCATTCTTGCCCTCGACCTCAACCGCCCCGACGATCACGCGTCTCAGCCGAAAATGAAAGTGGCGAGACGGGAAGGGCTGGGGATGATGCCTCCTTGATGCAAGGGGCGGGCCCTGCATGAATTCGCCGCAACGCGGTTCCATGGACAGAAAGACGCAGAGCCGGTAAAAGAGCGCCATCATCAACGATCGGGAGCGGTGTCCGTTCGCGTTGCACTCCGATGCGACGGGCTCATGTCTCATGGCACAAACCGAAGTCAAAACCGAGGAGGAGAGCGTGGTCTCCGTCCTCCGCCCCTCCCGCGTGGCGCAGCGCTGGCAGGCCTATAAGGCCTCGCTGCAGGACCCCGACGGCACCGTGGCGATGGTCGCGCGCATCCTCCGGGGCAACTACAAGGCCCATTGGAAGGGCTATACGATCTCGTTCGTCTTCCTGTTCATCGTCGCCGGCATGACCTCGCTGTCGGCGTGGATCATGTCGAGCGTCGTTAACCAGATCTTCGTCAAGCAGGACAAGGAGATGCTGGTCGTCTTGTCCGTCGCGGTCGTGGCGATCTTCATCGTCAAGGGCGCCGCGTCCTATGGACAGATGGTCATCCAGAGCCGCATCGGTAACCGCATCGTCGCGGAAAACCAGAAGCGCTTCTATGACCGCATCCTGAAATTCGGGCTCGGCTTCTACAATGAACGCGCCTCGGGCGAGTTGATCATGTCGATCTCCGCCGGCGCCAATGGCATCCGCCAGGTCATCGATACGCTCGTGCTCAGCGTCGGCCGTGATTTCGTGACCTTGATCGGCCTGATCTTCGTGATGGTCTCCCAAGCGCCGATGATGGCGTTTTTCGCGCTGGTTTTCGCGCCGGTGGCCATCATTTTCGTGACGAAGCTGGTCAAGCGCATTCGTGGCATCGCCCGGGCCGAGTTCACGTCGGGCATCCAGATCATCTCGATCATCCAGGAAACGGTGCATGGCGCCAAGATCGTCAAGGCCTTCGGTCTCGGCGATCATATGCGCACGCGCATGTCGGATGCGGCCGAGGCGGTGGAGCGGCGCGCCAACAAGATCGCGCAGCTGCAGGCCCGCACCAGCCCGCTGATGGAGACGCTCGGGGGCGTCTCGATCGGCCTCGTCATCTTCTATGCCGGCTGGAGCACGATCTCGGCCGGCAGGACGCCGGGCGAGTTCATGTCGTTCATCACCGCGCTGCTGCTCGCCTATGAGCCGGCCAAGCGGTTGGCGCGCGTCCAGGTCGGCCTTGCCGAGAGCCTGGTCGGCGTCCGGGCGCTGTTCTCGATCCTCGATCACCCGGTCAGCATCACCGAAAACGATGAGCATCCCGCGCTCGCGCTGACGCGTGGCCGCATCGATCTCGACGATGTCTATTTCGGCTACCGGGCCAACGAGCCGGTTGTGCACGGCATCTCGCTCTCGGTCGAGCATGGCAAGCGTCTCGCGCTGGTCGGCCCGTCCGGTGGCGGCAAGTCGACGATCCTGTCACTGATCCAGCGCTTCTATGATGTCCAAAAGGGCGCTATCCGGGTCGATGGCCAGGATATCCGCACCGTTTCCATCGGTTCACTGCGCGAGCACATCGCCTTTGTCAGCCAGGACGTGTTCCTGTTTTCCGGCACGGCCCGCGACAATATCCGCATCGGCCGGCTCGATGCGAGCGATGAGGAAGTCGAGCAGGCGGCGCGCGACGCCTTTGCTCATGATTTCATCATGAATCTGCCGAACGGCTATGAGAGCACGGTCGGCGAGAACGGCGTCCAGCTTTCGGGCGGCCAGCGCCAGCGCATCGCCATCGCTCGTGCCATCCTGAAGAACGCGCCGATCCTGTTGCTCGATGAGGCGACTTCGGCGCTCGATTCGGAATCGGAGCGGATGATCCAGGCCGCGCTCGACAAGCTGGTCGAGGGCCGCACGACGATCGTCATCGCCCATCGCCTCGCCACCATCCTGACCGCAGACGAGATCGCGGTCATCGAGCATGGCAAGGTGCTGGAGCAAGGCACGCACGCCGAGCTGGTGCGTAAGCAGGGGCTCTACGAGAAGCTCTATCGCTACCAGTTTGCCGAGGACCCGGCACTCGAACGCCAGAGCGCCTGAAGCGCTCCTGGCGTTTGGGGCGGCTCCAGGCGATCGTGCGGCGGGACGGCCTTTCGCCGGGGCGGCTCGGTAAGAGCGAGCCATAAAGGCCCTTGTCGTGGCGCTCTATGCCCCAATTGCCGTCCAACGGCTCGTGCAGGGCGTGATCAGAGCAGACGGCAGGCGGCGGGCTTGCGGTAGTCGAGTTCCCTGCGATCGAACCGTTCGGCGGCGAGGAGCCAGATGCCTGTGCCGCCCGCAGTCACGGCCGCGAGCACGCCATAGCGTGGCAGATCGGCGGCACGGCCCGGCAGCATGTCGCGGACGATCTTGAAGACATCGATCCCCTCGAAGGGCACCTTTCCCGGCGCGACAGGCAGGAAGCGCGCGTGGAAATCATAGCCGTTCACCCGCAGACGGGTGGCGGTAGGGTCGAGCCCGGCCAGTGCCTTTCGGTATTCGGGAAGAAGCGTGCCGATATGGATATGGAGCTGGTGCTGCCCGCGCGTCGTCGGCGGCTGGATGGCGAGGGCGAGATCGTCCCGCCCGAACGGCGGCGCGACCAACGTCTGTGATGCCCGATAGGCGTTCAGCCAGTCGTTGCGCCCCGCATAGCCGTTGCCATCCTCGATGCCGACCACGGGCTCCATTGCCCAGACGATGAAGCGACAGTTCTCGCCGCGCGCCTTCGGATAGCGCTCCGGGTTCTGGTAGCGCGTGTCATATTGGAGAATGAGGCCGCGCCCCTCGCCCGGATGGAAGGCGAATTCGCCCTGGCCGTCGGCGCAACGGCCGCCTGCGCAGGCTTCAGAGGTCAGGAAGCGATAGACCGCACAGGTCTTCAGCCCGATATTCGCCGCGTCCGCGCAGGGATTGCAGGGGTTCGGCGCCTTGTCGTCATTGTTCGCCTCCGGCAGTGACACCCAGTGGTAGGGATCGGCCCGCCCGGTCAAGGTGTTGACGGCCGGGCAGGCTCTGACCGCCATGTCCTCGCCGCGCGCGGGGCCATGCGGCAGGCTGATCGCGAGCATCGATAGTCCCAGGACGACGAACTGCCTGGCCGCTCTCGCGGCCCCTAGGCGTCCCCATGCCGGGCTCGCCCGAAACCGGCCCGGCGCCATCCGCCGCCATCCTGCCGCCGCCGGGATCCAGGCTGAACTGACCGGCTCCAGCGTCCCCATGGCGGCAGTTTCCTTAAGTGACGCGCCGGCAGGCCGATCGCCCTGATTCAGAGCAGGCCGCGGCCGGCAAGGTTGCGCATCAGCGCTGCCGTGCCGAAGGTCCAGGGCTCGGCATCCGAAGACAGCACGACGCGGTTCGAAAGCTGGCCGAGCTTCGGCGCGGCGATGGTGACGATGTCGCCGATCTGGTGCGTGAAGCCCTGGCCCGGCCCGTCGCGATCCTGTACCGGCGCGAACATCGTACCCAGATAGAGCACGAAGCCGTCGGGATACTGGTGGTTCTTGCCGACCGTCTGCTTGACCAGATCTTCCGGATCGCGGCTGATCTTCGACATGGCGCTGGAGCCATCGAGACGGAAGCCGTCGTCTCCGGTGACCGTCAGGCGCACTTCGGTCTTTCTGACGTCGTCGAGCGAGAAACCGGCATCGAACAGGCGGATGAACGGGCCGATCGAGGCGCTGGCATTGTTGTCCTTGGCCTTGGACAGGAGCAGGGCCGAGCGGCCTTCTACATCGCGCAGATTGACGTCGTTGCCGAGCGTTGCCCCGACGATGCGCCCGCTCGACGACACGACCAGTACGACTTCCGGCTCGGGATTGTTCCAGGTCGAGATCGGGTGAATGCCGACCTCGGCCAGATGGCCCACGCTCGACATCGGCTGCGCCTTCGAGAAGATCTCAGCGTCGGGGCCGATGCCGACCTCGAGATATTGCGACCACATCCCCTTCTCAATCAGCAACGCCTTCAGCGCCTTGGCCTGGTCTGAGCCTGGGCGGAGGCGGGCAAGATCGTCGCCGATCGTCGTCTGGATTTCGGAGCGGATCGCATTGGCGCGCTCCGGCAGGCCGCGGGCCTGCTCCTCGATCACGCGCTCCAGCATCGACACCACGAAGGTGACGCCGGCCGCCTTGACCGCCTGCAGGTCGATCGGCGCGATCAGCCAGGGCTTGGACGTGTCGCGGCTTTCGCGCGGCGAATTGGCGAGCAACTCGGCAAGGCTGCCGAGCATCTCGCCATCGGCGAGGCTGGCGGCGCGGCCGGGATCGTCCATTTCGCAGAGATCGCGCACCGTCACCATCTCGGCGGTGATGTCGATCACGTCGTCTCCTCTGACCGAGATGACGGAGGGACCGTCACGGTCCGGCCGGAACACCCGTCCAACCAGCGTGGCCTCGCCCGCATCCTCGGGGAGGGCGAAGGCGGGTGTGGTGTCGAACGGCATGGCGATCCTCTCGGCAAGTAAGGCGGGCACCGGCCTCTGCCGGCGGGCGAAGAAATCTAGTCTGCGGGGCGTCCCTTGCCAATCGTCGACGGCGCGGCGGTTGATCGAAACCCGCATGGAAGCCCGTCCTGCCGCATTTCTGGGCCGACTTTCGACGGGAGCGGCGTCATTGGCTAAATCGTATGCAATCAAGCCTTCTTGTATGCAATTGCCTCTGCCGGACTCGTGCGACCGTGCACGCTGCGCGGGCGGGACTCCGCCGCGCTGGAGGCTGTTCCAATATTTGTCCCATGCGAATCAGTGACTTGCGCCAGTCCGGGTCCAATGAAACGCAGTGGCGGTAAGCTTTGGCACAGCTGTTGCGAGACAGAGGCGGGACCCCCGGCGCGAGATAGGCCCGCGCCGATGACCGTTGCAGAAGGTACGCTGCCCATGTCCGCATTCATGCTGAACCGCAGAACGTTGCTGAAGAGCGCCGCCATCGGCTCGCTCGGCCTTACCACCGGCTTGCTCACGCAGCGCCCGGCCTTTGCCGCCGACCTCACAATCGGCATCATCTATGTCGGCTCGCGCGACGACTATGGCTGGAACCAGGCCCATGCCGTCGCCGCCAAGGCGCTGGCCGCGGTGCCGGGCGTCAAGGTCGTCGAGGAAGAGAACGTCCCCGAGACGGTCGCAGTGTCGAAGACCATGGAATCAATGGTCGAGCTCGACGGCGCCGGCCTGATCTTCGCGACGTCGTTCGGCTATTATTCGCCCTTCATGGTCGATGCGGCCAAGAAATATCCCGACGTGCAGTTCCGCCATGCGGCGCCGCTGTGGACCGACAAGGACCCGAAGAACGCAGGCAGCTATTTCGGCTATCTCGATCAGGCCCACTACATCGACGGCATCGCCGCCGCCCTCTCGACCAAGTCGAATAAGCTCGGCTTCGTCGCCGCCAAGCCGATTTCGTCGGTGCTCTCCAACATCAATTCGTTCACGATCGGCGCCCGCAAGGTCAATCCGAACGCGACCGTCCAGGTGATCTTCACGGGTGACTGGTCGATGCCGGTCCGCGAGGCCGAGGCGACCAACGCGCTGATCGATGCCGGCTGCGACGTCATCACCTGCCATGTCGACAGCCCGAAGACGGTCATCCAGAACGCCGAAGCCAAGGGCGCGAAGACCTGCGGCCACAACGCCTCGCAGGCTGCTCTCGCGCCGAAGGGCTTCATCACCGGCGCCGAATACAAGTGGGAGACGATCTACAAGCAGTATGCCGACACATTGGCGAAGGGTGGCACGCTGCCGAACTTCCTCTCCGGCGGCTACGATCTCGATTTCGTGCAGAACACGCCCTATGGCGCCGGCGCGACGCCCGAGGCCATCAAGGCCGCCGATGCGGCCAAGGTCGAGATGAAGGCCAAGGTGCCCGTCTATGTCGGCCCGCTCAAGGATAACACCGGCAAGGAAGTGATCCCGGCCGGGACTTCGCATGCGCCCTATGACCCGTGGATCGACCAGATCAACTTCCTTGTCGAAGGCGTCACCGGCTCGATCACCTGATCCGGAGGGGCATGGCTGCTCCGGCATTCGGCCGGGGCGGCTTTTCGGGCGGTTCGCCGCCTTGGCTGTTCGGGAGAACGATCGATGGCGGAAATTGCCCAGCAGGATGAAATACCGACGGTCGGCGTCGGTTTTGCCGAGACGATCGATCGTCTCAGGCGTTCGTCGGAATATGTGCTCATCCCGCTGTTCGCGCTGGTCGTGGCCGGGCTGTTGTTCTCGGTCTTTCTGTTCGCGCTTGGCCAGTCGCCCGCGACCTTCTTCTCGCTGCTCTGGCGCGGCGGCTTCGGCACGGCCTTCTCTTGGCAGAACACGCTGGTACGCGCGGCGCCGCTGATCCTGACCGCGCTCTGCGTTGCCGTTCCCGCCCGTCTCGGGCTCACGATCATCGGCGGCGAAGGCGCGCTGGTGCTCGGCGGCTTTGCGGCGGCGGTGGCCTCGATCCCGCTGGTCAACGCGGGGGCACCCAGCTTTGTCGTCCTGCCGGCGATGTGCCTCGCGGCGGTTGCGATCGGCGGGCTCTGGATCGGCCTCGTCGGCGTGCTCCGCCATTACCGCGGCATCAACGAGACCATCGCCAGCCTGCTGATGTCCTATATCGCCATCGCGATCATGAACTTCTTCGTCGAGGGCGCGCTGCGCGACCCGGCCAATCCGAACAAGCCCTCCACCCAGGCGATCGGCGACGCCAACATGATCGGCGACGTGCCCGGGCTCGGCGTCCATTGGGGGCTGCCGGTCGGCATTGTGGTTGCGGTCCTTCTCTGGGTGTTGATGAACCGCACCACCTTCGGCTTCGCCGCGCGCGTCACCGGCGGCAATGTCCGCGCCGCCCGCGCCCAGGGCCTTCCGGTCGGGCGACTCATCGTCATCTCCTGCACCATCGCCGGCGCCTGCGCGGGTCTGGCCGGCTTCTTCGAGGTCGCGGCAATCCAGGGCCGCGCCAATGCCTCGCTCGCGGCCGGCTACGGCTTCACCGGCATCCTCGTCGCCTTCCTCGCCCGACAGAACCCTATCGCCATCGTTCCGGTCGCGATCTTCCTCGGCGGCATCGCGGCGGCCGGCGGGCTGATCCAGCGCCGGATGGGCATGCCCGATGCGACCGTTCAGGTGCTGCAGGGGCTGATGTTCGTCGTGCTGCTGGTCAGCGAGACGCTTTACGGCCGCATCCCGTTCTTCCGCGCCAAAGGAGGCAAGCTGTGAGCGAGACCGATATCGGCCTTTGGGGCGTGCCGCTGGCGATGTTCGCCGGTGCGATCCGCGTCTCCACCCCGTTCCTGTTCGTCTCGCTCGGCGAGTGCCTGACCGAGAAGTCGGGCCGGATCAATCTCGGGCTCGAAGGCACGCTCGTGTTCGGCGCCATGTCCGGCTATGCCGTGTCCTATCTCTCCGGCTCGCCCTGGCTCGGCGTGCTGGCGGCGGGCTTCTGCGGCATGCTGTTCGGCGCCGTGCACGGCACCATCTGCAAGCTGCCCAAGGTGAACGACATTGCCATCGGCATCGCCATGATGCTGTTCGGCACCGGGCTCGCCTTCTTCTTCGGCAAACCCTTCATCCAGCCGCAGGCGCCGCATCTGCCCTCGATCTATCTCGGCGGCTGGTCGAGCTATCCGCAGATCCAGTCTGCGCTGGAGATCAATCCGCTCTTCATTGTCGGCGCTCTGCTCGCGGTTGCCATGTGGTGGGCGTTCAAGAACACCCGCTGGGGCCTCATTATCCGCATGACCGGCGACAGCGCCCCGGCGGCGCTTGCCATGGGCTATTCGGTCGATCTCGTCCGCTTTCTCGCGACGACGGTCGGCGGCTTCTTTGCCGGCGTGGGCGGAGCGTTTCTGTCGCTCTATTATCCGGGCGCCTGGAGCGAGGGGCTTTCCTCGGGCCAAGGCTTGATGGCCGTCGCGCTGGTTATCTTCTCCCGCTGGAATCCGCTGCTCTGCTTCGCCGCGGCGTTGCTGTTCGGCGCGGCCGGCGCCATCGGCCCGGCACTGCAATCGGTCGGCATTACGCAGGGCTACTACTTCTTCAACGCTGCGCCCTACCTGCTGACATTGTTCATCATGATCGCCTCCGTCTCGCCGAAGCGCTCCTTGAAGGGCGCGCCGGGCGAGCTGTCGATCACCAAATAGGAGTGCCGCGATGAACGGACTGGGTGGCCTCAACAAGACCCCGAATGGCGTCGTCATCGGCCTCGTGCAGTTGCAGCTGCCGGTGACGGTGACGCGGGACGATCTCGCGCGGCAGACGGCCCGCATCGTCGATCTCGTCGGCAAGGCGCGGCGCAACAATGCCGGGATGGACCTCGTCGTCTTCCCCGAATACGCGCTGCACGGCCTCTCCATGGATATCAATCCGGCGATCATGTGCGATCTCGACGGACCGGAGGTCGCCGCGTTCAAGGCGGCCTGCGCCGCACACCGGATCTGGGGCTGCTTCTCGATCATGGAGCGCAATCCCGGCGGCAATCCCTATAATTCCGGCATCGTGATCGACGATACCGGGGCGCTGAAGCTCTATTACCGCAAGCTTCATCCCTGGGTGCCGGTTGAGCCCTGGGAGCCCGGCGATCTCGGCATTCCCGTCATCGATGGGCCCAAGGGCTGCAAGCTGGCGCTGATCATCTGCCATGACGGGATGTTCCCCGAGATGGCGCGCGAAGCGGCATACAAGGGCGCCGAGATCATGATCCGCACGGCCGGCTATACCGCGCCGATCCGTGCATCCTGGCGTTTCACCAATCAGTCCAACGCCTTCTGCAATCTGATGGTGACGGCGAATGTCTGCATGTCCGGCTCGGACGGGACGTTCGATTCCATGGGCGAGGGCATGATCGTCAATTTTGACGGCGAGATCATCGCCCATGGCACCAGCGGGCGTCCCGACGAGATCATCACCGCCGAGGTGCGGCCGGATCTGGTGCGCGAGGCCCGCATCAACTGGGGCGTCGAGAACAACATCTACCAGTTCGGCCATCGCGGCTATGTCGCCGTCGCGGGCGGCGCCGGCGACTGCCCCTACAGCTTCATGACCGACCTCGCCGCCGGTCGCTACCGCCTGCCCTGGGAGGCGGAGGTCGTGCACACCGATGGAACCGCTTGCGGCTTCCCGGCGCCGACGCGGCGCTATGGCGAAAAGGCCGAGGCGGCCGACGACCGCGAAGCAGCGGAATAGGTGAGGATCATGAGCACGGATACAATCGACGAGCGCGTTGCCTCGGCCATGGTTCCCGGCGGGCGAACCATCGCCTCCGACCCCTATCCCTGGCCGTTCGACGGCAACCTGACGCCGGCCAACACCGCGCTCATCGTCATCGACATGCAGGTCGATTTCTGTGCTCCCGGCGGCTATGTCGACAGCATGGGCTATGACATCTCGCTGACGCGCGCGCCGATCGAGCCGATCCGCCGCGTCCTCGACGCCATGCGCGCCAAGGGCTACCACGTCATCCATACGCGCGAGGGTCATCGCCCTGACCTTGCTGACCTGCCGGCCAACAAGCGCTGGCGCTCGCAACGGATCGGCGCCGGCATCGGCGATCAGGGTCCCTGCGGTCGCATTCTCGTCCGCGGCGAGCCGGGCTGGGAGATCATCCCCGAACTGCAACCGATCGCCGGCGAGGCGATCATCGACAAGCCGGGCAAGGGCTCGTTCGTCGCCACCGATCTGGAACTGGTGCTGCGCCAGAAGGGCATCCGCAACATCGTGCTTACCGGTGTCACCACCGATGTCTGCGTCCACACGACGATGCGCGATGCCAATGACCTCGGCTATGAATGCGTGCTCCTTTCGGACTGCGCGGCCGCCACGAAGCTCGAGAACCATCTCGCCGCCATCGACATGGTCAAGATGCAGGGCGGCGTCTTCGGCGCGGTCGCGACCTCCGAGGCCCTGATCGCGGGGCTCGTCTGATGGTACGGACCGCCTTCGTCCATCGTATTCCCGCATCGGCGCCTGACGACGTCTCTGGCCTTGAAGCGGCGATCGCATCCGGCGAGATCGATGCCGGCGGCATCATCGCGATCCTCGGCAAGACCGAGGGCAATGGCAATGTCAACGACTTCACCCGCGCCTTCGCCGTCCGCGCGCTCAAGGATGCGCTGCGGCCCTATCGCGATGCCGCTTCGGTGGAAGCGGTCTCCTATGTGATGTCCGGCGGGACGGAAGGGGCAATGTCGCCGCATTTCGTCGTGTTCGGCAGCAGCGAAAGCACGGATGCATCGCCATCTCCGGCTCTGGCGGTGGGCGGGGCGCATACTGCGGCTCTGCCCTTCGATCAGCTCGGCCGGCTCGGTCAAATTCGGCTCGTCGCCGAAGGCGTGCGTGCGGCCATGGCGGAGGCTGGGATCGACGACGCGGCCGATGTCCATTTCGTGCAGATCAAGTGCCCATTGCTCACTGCCGAGCGGATCGCCGGTGTCGAGGCCGAAGGCGGAAGCGTCGCGACGCGGGACACCCTGAAATCCATGGGCCTTTCGCGCGGCGCCTCCTCGCTCGGCGTCGCCGTCGCGCTTGGCGAGATCGCTCTGGATGCGATCGATGAGGCCGCGATTGGCCGCGATGCCTCGCTCTGGTCCTCGCGGGCCTCGGCGTCCGCCGGCGTCGAGCTTGCCAATCACGAGATCGTGGTGCTCGGCATGAGCGCGCGCTGGTCCGGTCCGCTCGCCATCGATCACGCAGTGATGGCCGACGGCATCGATATCGAGCCGGTGCGCGCGGCGCTCCGCCGGCTCGGCTTCCGGGCCGACGGGCAGCTCGGCCCCGACGAGCGGGCGGCGCTGGTGGCGCTGCTCGCCAAGGCTGAGGCCGGCAGCAGCGGACGCCTGCGCGGGCTACGCCATACCATGCTCGACGACAGCGACATCTCCTCGACCCGCCACGCCCGCGCCTTCGTGGCCGGCAGCCTTGGCAGCCTTGTCGGCCATGCCGGAATCTATGTCTCTGGCGGCGCCGAGCACCAGGGCCCCGATGGTGGCGGCCCGGTCGCCGTCATCGCCGACCGCCGTCTTGTTCCGTCAACCGCTTCCCAAGGAGTGTCATCGTCATGAGTGCGCTCGCCGAACCGAAGGGTGGCACCTCTGGCCGCCGCGCCGTGGAGCTCCAGACCATCGGCATGACAAAGATCTTCGGGTCTCTGGTCGCGCTGGAGGACGTGTCGCTCCATGTTCGGCCGGGAACGCTGCATGCGCTGCTCGGCGAGAACGGGGCCGGCAAGTCGACGCTGGTCAAGTGCATCATGGGCTTCTATCAGCCGACGCGCGGCAGCGTCATGGTCGATGGCAAGGAAGTCGAGATCGCGACCCCGCGCGATGCGCATGCGCATGGCATCGGCATGGTCTACCAGCATTTCACGCTGGTGCCCTCGCTGACCGCGGCCGAGAACCTCGTGATTTCGCGAGCCCATCCGCCGGCTGTGATCGACTGGAGGAAGGAGATCGCGGGGCTCGAGGCTTTCCTTGAAAGAATGCCGTTCAAGGTGCCGCTCACTGTTCCGGTCTCAAGCCTCTCGGCCGGCGAAAAGCAGAAGCTTGAGATCCTGAAGCAGCTTTATCTCGACCAGCGCTTCCTCATTCTCGACGAGCCGACCTCCGTGCTGACGCCGGGCGAGGCGGACGAAGTGCTCGGCCTCCTGCGTGGCATGACCGAGGCAGGCGATCTCACCATCCTCATGATCAGCCACAAATTCCGCGAGGTCATGGCCTATGCCGACGATGTCACGGTTCTGCGCCGGGGCCGGATGATCGGCGGCGGCAGGGTGGGCGAGCTCACCATCGACGACATGAGCCGGATGATGATCGGCGACACCAAGATTCGCGAGCGCGCCGCCCGCAAGAGCTTCACCGGGCAGAAGGTCGTGCTCGAACTCGCCGGCGTCTGCGCCGATGATGATGGCGGCCTGCCGGCGGTCGATGCCGTCAATCTCAAGGTGCATGCCGGCGAGATCGTGGGCATTGCCGGCGTATCCGGCAACGGCCAGTCGACGCTGATCGAGGTGCTGTCCGGCCAGCGCGACATGACCGAGGGCCAGCTCTTCATCGACGGCAAAGATTTCCAGCCTGTCCGCCAGCAGATGGCCAAGTTCAAGGTGTTTGGCCTGCCGGAGGAGCCGCTGAAGAATGCTGCCGTGCCGCGCATGACGGTGGCCGAGAACATCGCCTTCCGCTCCTTCGACGAGCCGCCGATCGCCTCGCGCTTCGGCTTCCTGTCGCCGAAGCCGATGCGGAAGCGCGCGCGGGAGCTGATCGCGCAATATCGCATCAAGACACCCTCGACCGAGGAGCCGATCGAGAATCTCTCCGGTGGCAATGTCCAGCGCGCGATTCTCGCCCGTGAACTTTCAGGCGTCGTCGACGTGCTGATCGTCGCCAATCCCTGCTTCGGGCTCGACTTTGCGTCGGTTTCGGAAATCCGTTCGCAGATCATGGACCAGCGCAACCGCGGCGCGGCCGTGCTGCTCGTTTCCGAGGATCTCGACGAAGTCCTCGAACTCTCGGACCGCGTCGCGGTCATGTCGGGCGGGGGCATCCATTACGTGGTGCCGATCGGCGAAGCCGACCGAAACTCGATCGGCAAGGCAATGGCAGGGCATTGAGCGATGCGCGGGATCGCGACGGCAATCGCAGCTTCTTGCTTTCACCTCCCCCTGAGGGGGAGGTCGACGGCGCAGCCGGCGGGAGAGGGTTTGCGGCCTCTCCATACGGTCCGTAAACCCTCTCCCGGCCCGATGGGCCGACCTCTCCCTCAGGGAGAGGTGAAAGAAGGCTCTTCAACATGATCACCGTTCCCGCCGAGCCCTTTGCCTATGCGTTTCCACCGGATAAGACGGCGCTTATCGTCATTGACATGCAGCGCGACTTCGTCG
This sequence comes from Kaistia sp., assembly GCA_965229085.1. GTDB lineage: Bacteria > Pseudomonadota > Alphaproteobacteria > Rhizobiales > Kaistiaceae > Kaistia. Next base: position 3,943,246 of record OZ245859.1, read on the forward strand.
AGCCGGGCGGCTTCGGCGAATCCCTCGGCAATGACGTTTCGCTGCTGCGCGCCATCATTCCGACCGTCGCTGCGCTGATCGGACTCTTTCGCGCCAAGGGTTGGCCGGTGATCCACACCCGCGAGGGGCATGAGGCCGATCTTTCGGATTGCCCGCCGAGCAAGATCCGTCGTGGCGCGCCGGCGATGCGGATCGGCGATGTCGGGCCGATGGGCCGCATCATGGTGCGCGGCGAGCCGGGTAACGCGATCATCCCCGAACTTGCCCCCGTTGACGGCGAGATCGTGATCGACAAGCCCGGCAAGGGCGCTTTCTACGCGACGTCGCTTGGTGAGGACCTGGCGAAGCTCGGTATCACCCATCTGCTGTTTGCCGGTGTCACGACTGAAGTCTGCGTCCAGACGACAATGCGCGAGGCCAATGACCGCGGCTTCGATTGCCTGCTGATCGAGGATGCGACGGAGAGCTATTTCCCCGCATACAAGGCGGCGACCGTATCGATGATCGCCGCGCAGGGGGCGATCGTCGGCTGCGTCGCCCCCTTCGCCGCGCTCGCGGCGGCGGCAGCGTGAAGGAGCGCGGAATGGCAGAGCCAGGAGAGTTCGATGCGGCCGCGCATGTCGCGCATATGGAGCGCGTGCTCGGTCTCGTGATCGACAATGCCTGGCGGCCGGGCGTCGTCGCCAACATGGCGGCGACGGCCCGCGCGGCGGCGCTCGTCACCGATTTCGCGCTCGATGATCACGTCGACCCCGCGCCGAGATTCGAGCCATGAGCAGCTTCGACATCCTGTTCCGGCCGGCGCATGAGATCGCCGCCGATGTGCGCGCGCGGCGGGTTTCGGCGCGCGCCGTGACCGAAGCGGCGCTCGATGCCGTCGATGCGATGGATGGCTCCCTCAACGCCTTCACCGACATCACCGCCGAGCGGGCGATCGCTGAGGCCAACAGGATCGACGCCGCCGTCATCGCAGGCGCCGCACCGCCCCTCGCCGGCGTTCCCTACGCCGTCAAGAACCTCTTCGACATCGAGGGCGTCGTCACGCGCGCCGGCTCGAAGATCAATCGCGACAATCCCCCTGCAACGGGTGATGCCAGCCTGGTGACGGCGATGCAGCGTGCCGGCGCCGTCCTCATCGGCGGCGTCAACATGGGCGAATATGCCTATGACTTCACCGGCGAGAACGCCCATGACGGCGCTTCGCTCAATCCGCATGATCCCAGGCGCATGTCCGGCGGCTCCTCGGGCGGCTCGGGAACCGCGGTCGCCTCGGGGATGGTGGCGCTCTCGCTCGGCTCGGATACCAACGGCTCGATCCGCGTTCCGTCCTCGTTCTGCGGTCTTTATGGGCTCAAGCCGACCTTCGGCCGGCTGTCGCGCGCCCGCACCTTTCCCTTCGTCGCGAGCCTCGATCATCTCGGGCCGATCGCGCGCTCGCCCCGCGATCTCGCCGTCGCCTTCGACGCGCTGCAATTCGCCGATCCTGACGATCCGCAACAGTCGCAGCGACCGTCGATCGATACGACCGCCATGCTCGGCAAGGGAACGGCCGGGCTTCGCATCGCCGTCGCCGGTGGCTATTTCCGCGATCAGGCCGGCCCGGAAGCGCGGGCCGCCGTCGAGCATGTCGCCAGGGCGCTCGGCACCAGCCGCGAGGTGATGCTGCCGGAGGTGCACCGCGCCCGCGCCGCGGCCTATGTCATCACCACGAGCGAATCATCGGCGCTGCATCTTTCGCGCCTGCAGGAGCGCGCCGGGGACTTCGATCCTGATACGCGCGACCGCTTCCTGTCCGGGGCGATGGTGCCCGCGGCCTGGTATCTCGCGGCGCAGCGCTTCCGAACCTGGTTCCGCACCGAGATGGCGGCGCTGTTCGAAGCCGTCGACGTCATCCTCGCGCCCTCGACGCCGTTTCCGGCGCTTCTTTCGGGTACGAAAGAGGTGGAACTCGCCGGTATCAAGGTGCCGGCGCGGCCCAATATCGGTATCTTCGCTCAGCCGATCAGTTTCGTCGGATTGCCAGTGGTTGCGGTTCCGGTGTGGCTTGCCGGCGCTTCGCTGCCGATCGGCGTCCAGGTGATCGCCCCGGCCTGGCGGGAAGACATCGCGCTTCGGGTTGCCGAGGCGCTGCATCAGGCCGGCGCCACGGCGGCGCCGGTCGCCACTACACGATTGCAAGGTACATGACGACCGAACACGACATCACCGCCCGCTGGGCCGGACGCAACAACGACAAGGACCGGCTGCGCGATCGCGTCTGGGGCCAGCTGGTCAGCGACGACGTCAATGTCGGGCCGGTTGACAGCCGCATCCCGAATTTCGCCGGGGCCGACCTCGCGGCGCTGCATCTTTCGCGGCTCGAAGCCTGGAAGAACGCCCGCGTCGTCAAGTGCAATCCGGATCCGCCGCAGATCCCGGTGCGCCTCCGCGCGCTCTATGACGGCAAGATCCTCTATGCGCCGGTGCCCGAATTGACGCGGGGCTTTCCCTTCGTCCGCCTCGATCCGGCCGCGCTCGAGGCAAAGGGCGTGCAGTTCGAGCTGGCGGCGGTGTCGCAAGGCTTCGTCGAGCATGGCGAGCCGGTCGAATTTAAGGAGATGGAGCCGCTCGATTTCGTCGTCGTCGGCTGCGTCGCGGTCAGCCCCGCGGGCGGGCGAACCGGCAAGGGTGGCGGCTTCGCCGATCTGGAACTCGGGATTTTCCGCGAACTCGGTAAGGTGACGCCGCAAACGCCGGTGGCAACCACTGTGCATTCGGTCCAGCTCGTCGACGACGCGTTGCTGCCGATGCTCGGCCACGATTCGCCGCTCGATTACATCGCGACCGAACAGGGCGTCATCACAACGCGCACGACCATGGAGCGCCCGACCGGCGTCGCCTGGGACCATGTGCAGGCCGACCAATATGCCTCGATCCCGTTCCTCAACGATCTGAGGGCGCGGATTGAGAGCCGCAACGGATGAGCGCGCCATCGTGACGATCGAGATCGACCATCCCGAGACCAAGGCCGAGTTGGAAGCTGCCTTCGCCCGCTACGAGGCGGCGCTGGTCGAGAACGACGTTGTGGTGCTCGACGAGCTCTTCCTGGTCTCGCCCTCGACGATCCGCTTCGGCGCGACCGAAAATCTCTTCGGTTACAACGAGATCGCCGCCTTCCGGTCGGGCCGCCCCTCGGCCGGACTGGCGCGGCGGCTGGCCCGGACGGTGATCACCACCTATGGCCGCGACTTCGGCGTCGCTGCGACGCTGTTCTACCGCGACACCGCGCCTGGCAAGGTCGGCCGTCAGATGCAGAGCTGGGTCAAGACCGTCGCCGGCTGGCGGGTCGCCGCCGCCCATGTCAGCGTCATCGTGGACCCCGACGCCGGCGGGACGGGCTCGTGAGGGCGCGCGCCGCCGATCCCGCAGCACTGCCTGTCCGACGGACAAGGACCGATGATCTGAGGCTTCAGCTCGCCGACGAGATCGTGCGCGGCGTCTTCGCGCCCGGCGATCCCCTCGACGAGGCGGGGCTTGCCGCGCGCTATGGGGTGTCTCGAACGCCGGTGCGCGAGGCGCTGCGCCAGCTTGCGGCGAGCGGGCTGGTCGAAATCCGCCCGCATCGCGGCGCCATCGTCACCCGGCCGTCCGAGAGCCGGCTCTTGGAAATGTTCGTCGTCATGGCCGAGCTCGAAAGCCTCTGCGCTGCGCTCGCGTCCGAGGCCATGAGCCTCATCGAGCGACGCGAACTCGAGAAACTCCATCGCAGCCTTGGCGAGCTGGTCAAGTCGGGCGATCCCTTGCGCTATGCCGAGGCCAACGAGCGCTTTCACGGCGCGATCTATGCCGGGGCGCACAATGCCTATCTCGGCGAACTGACGCTGGCGACGCGGGCGAGGCTGGCGCCGTTCCGCCGGGCGCAATTCCGCCAAGTCGGGCGACTTGCGGATTCCTTCGACGAACATGACCGCATCGTCGAGTCGATCCTGCGCGGCGACCGCGAGCAGGCGACACGTGAAATGCGCGCGCATATCGGCACGGTCAAGGAAGCCTTCGACCGCTATATGGAAGGGCGCTGACCAGCGCGTCTTCCATGGCGAAGGACATGCGGCGCCGTTCTTCGCGGGTTGTGGTCGCTTTCCCGATTTCCGATGGTTGAGTTGACGCTTGCCGGACCTATGGTAGCAGCCGGGTAGGCGCACCGGTTCAGCGGTGCGTTTCGATGGACCTTGCCAAGGGGAGGCTATGATGGTGAGCGCTGCGCAGGACGGGGACGGAGAGACGAGCTACGAGGTGCGCGAGGTGGTCGCGGTCTTCGACAGCGAGAAGGCGCTACAGTCGGCCGTCGACGATCTCATGGCCGCTGGGCTTGAGCGCGAGGACATGAGCGTTCTCGCAGATCCCGGCAGGCTGGCCGAGCTCGGCCTGCCAGTCTCGGGTGTCGAGGATGACGCCAATGTCGCCCGCGCTGCCTACACGCCGCCTGAGTCGCGCGCCGAGGCTGGCACGGCGATCGCGGGTGGACCGGCGCTGATCGTCGGTCTCGGCGCTGCGCTCGCGGCGGGCACGGCCGGGCTCGCGCTGATTCCGGCGCTGGCGCTGACGGTTGGCGGAACGCTGGCCAGCGGTGGCGCCGGCTTGCTGCTCGCCCGCTTCTTCGGCCATCGCCACGCGGATTTCATCCGCCGCCAGATCGAGGCCGGCGGCCTCGTGCTGTGGGTGCATTCCACCGATTCCGACGCGGACAGGAAGATTGTGGACGCCGTGGTGAAGAACGGCGCCCGCGATATCCACCAGCATGTGATCAAGCGCAGCTGGGGTGTCGATGACGTGCCGCTGCACGACTTCAACCCCGATCCGATGGTTCGCGAGTAGCACGTGCCGACAGGGCTGCGATTGCCGGCCCGCGCTCCTGAAACGGCCGCAGAGCCGCGCTCTTCAATGGGGGTAGGCGAGCGCGATCAGGCGTCGATCGGCGGCACTGAACGAACCGGCGCCGCCGCCCTGCGTGCGGCGGCGCTCCTTCAGAGGCAATCCACATAAGGGCCGGCTTGATGGGCGCGGCGCTCGATGATGCGGGCCGTGCCCTGCATGGCGCGCGAGGGCTTGGCCGGATTGCGCAGGATCGGATTGGGCAAGGTCACGGCCAGGAGCGCCGCCTGGCGGCTGGTCAGGTCGCGGGCCGGGCGGCCGAAATAATGTTCCGATGCCGCCTCGATGCCGAAGAGGCCCGGTCCCCATTGCGCGATATTGAGATAGATCTCGATCATCCGCCGCTTTGACCAGATGAAATCGGCGTAATAGGCGAGGGGGATCTCGAGCCCCTTGCGGATATAGCTGCGCGATTGCCAGAGATAGAGGTTCTTGACTGTCTGCATCGGGATGGTGCTCGCCCCGCGTGACGGGCCGCCCTTGCTGGCAAGGACGAGGTCGAGCTGGTCCCAGTCGACGCCGGCATGCTCGCAGAAGCGGCCGTCCTCCGACATGATCACCGAATTCACCAGCGCCGGGGCGATCGCGTCGAGCGAGACCCAATCGCGCTGCATGCCCTGCATCGTCAGTCCGGACCAGAGCATCAGCGTCGAGACCGGCGGCACGATCCAGTAGATCGGCGTCAGCACCAGTGGCAGCGCGACAATGATGACGATCGCCTTGATCGCGATGGTGAGCCAGCGGCGGCGGCTCTTTCGAACGGGCATCGCGCCCTCCGTCGGCGGTTCGGGGCCTTCGAGAGCGAGGGTTTCGGGTGCGGCGGTGGGAGCGGCGTCGCTGGCTGGCAGGGTCATGCGGCGGTCCGTGCCGGATCGAGGGCGAAGCTGCCGAGGCAGCGGGCGAGCAGGCGGAAATCGGCCTCGCGGCTCGATCCTTTGCGCCAGCAGAGCGCAAGGCTGCGCGTGGGCTGGCGATGGTCGAGCGAGAGGAGAGCGATCCCCGTCCCGGAGAGAATGCCGGATTCGGTGGCGATGCGCGGCAGGAAGGTGATGCCGAGGCCATTATCGACCATCTGGACCAGCGTGGACAGGCTGGAGGCGCGGATGTCCTCGCTCTCGCGGCTGACGAGTTCGGGTGCTGCCGCGCGGATATGGTCGCTGAGGCAATGGCCGTCCTCAAGGAGAAGCAGCGTGTCTGTGGCGAGATCGCCTGCCGCCACCGACGTCCGGCCGGACAGGGCATGGGCCCCGCTCACCGCCAGCAGCAGACTGTCCTCGGCGATCGTCTCGACCACCAGTCCGTCGACGGGCGCCGGCAGCGCGATCAGGATCACGTCGAGCCGGCCGGTGCGCAGATCCTCCAGCATCGCGCGCGTCAGGTCTTCGCGCAGATGCAGCCGAAGATCCGGATAGGCGCGGCGAAGCTGCGGCAGCGCGCGGGGCAGGAAATAAGGCGCGATCGACGGGATGACGCCGAGGCGGATGCGTCCGGCGAGCGGGGCATGCGAGGCGCGCGCGGCATCGACCATCTCGCGCGCATCGACGAGGAGCGCCTTCATGCGCGTGAGCGTCGCTTCGCCCGCTGCTGTCAGCACCACCGACCGGTTGGAACGATCGACGAGGGCAATGCCGATCGTCTCCTCCAACTGGCGAATGGCGTCGGACAGCGTCGACTGCGTAACGCGGCAGGCGGCCGCAGCCCGGCCGAAGGACCGCGCTTCGGCGAGCGCGACGAAATACTGCATCTGGCGGAGCGTGGGGAGCTGCATCAATCCTATCTTGCTTCGGGTGCCGTCTTCGACGAGGCCGGCTATGGCGCGGCGGTCCGAACGCAGCGATCGCGTCGCCGATCGGGTCCGCATCCTATCATCGGCGGGCGCGACCGATTGGCGCAATCGTTTTTTTCGATCAGTAGCTTCGATTTTTACGGTTTGACCGATGCGGCGCAAGGTGCCATTTTCTCGCTATGCAGCAGCGCCTGATGGTTTTCGCGTGCGCTGCCCAAAAAACACGTCTCAACATCTCAGGAGTAAGACATGCTCGGCATCGGCGACAAGCTGCCTGAATTCTCGATCACCGGCGTGAAGCCCGGCTTCAACAAGCACGAAGAAAACGGCGAGAGCGCCTTCGAGACGCTGACCGCCGCCTCCTTTCCGGGCAAGTGGAAGGTGATCTTCTTCTATCCGAAGGACTTCACCTTCGTCTGCCCGACCGAAATCGCTGAATTTGCCCGTCTGGCTGGCGATTTCGAGGACCGTGACGCCGTTGTCCTCGGCGGCTCGACCGACAACGAGTTCGTCAAGCTCGCCTGGCGTCGTGACCACAAGGATCTCGACCGGCTGCCGATCTGGTCCTTCGCCGACAGCAATGGCTCGCTGGTCGACGGCCTCGGCGTGCGCTCGCCCGATGGTGTTGCCTATCGCGTGACCTTCATCGTCGATCCCGACGGCATCATCCAGCATGTCTATGCGACCAACCTGAATGTCGGCCGCAACCCCAAGGATACGCTCCGCGTTCTCGACGCGTTGCAGACCGACGAGCTTTGCGCCTGCAACCGCGAAGTCGGCGGTACGACGCTCGCGGCCTGATCCGCGCGACATGGCTTCATCCGGCCGCCATTTCCGGTGGCCGGATCGCTACAGGCCCCCGATGCCGGGGGCCTTTCTTCGCGACCGCTGCTCTCATTCCCTGCGAACGCCCTGGAGTTTTTGATGTCGATCGACAGCCTCAAGTCCCGCATCCCCGACTTTGCCAAGGACGTCCGCCTGAACCTCTCGACGCTGGCCTCCGATGAGACGCTGGCGCCACAGCAGAAATATGGGCTGATGGTCGCGTGCGGCATCGCGAGCCGCAATCCGGAGGTCCGTGCGGCGCTGGTATCCGAGGGCGCGCAGCACCTCACGCCCGCCGCGCTCGCCGCCGCCAAGTCGGCCGCCGCGATCATGGGCATGAACAATGTCTACTACCGCTTCACCCATCTGGTCTCGAACGGCGAATACCGCACGCTGCCGGCCAAGCTGCGCATGAACGTCATCGGCAATCCCGGAGTCGACAAGGTCGATTTCGAGCTGTGGTCGCTCGCGGTCTCGGCAATCAATGGCTGCGGCATGTGCATGGACAGCCATGAGGCTGTGCTGAAGAAGGCAGAGGTGCCGACCGAGGTTGTGCAGACCGCCGTACGCTTCGCCGCGATCATCCAGTCGGCAGCGATCGCGCTGGAGGCTGCCGAGGCGGCTTGACGCCTCGCGGCCAAGCTGCCAATCGGGCAGTCATCCCGGCTCCGTTCGATGCGCTCCGGGCCGCGCCCGGAGTTTTCGCGTGTCCGATTTCTCAACCCGCCTCACCGAGACCGCCAGCCAGATCGAGACGCTGCTCCACAGCCTTCTCGGCGAGACGCCGGAGAGCGGCGAAATCGCCCGGCCCGAGCGACTGCGGGCGGCCATGCGCCATGCGATGCTCGGCGGCGGCAAGCGGCTCCGCCCGGCGTTGACGGTTGAAGTCGCGCGGCTGTTCGGCGCCGGCGGGACCGGCGTTCTGCGCGCCGCCGCTGCGATCGAATGCCTGCATGGCTATAGTCTGGTGCATGACGACCTGCCGGCGATGGACGACGATGCGCTGCGCCGCGGCCGGCCGACCGTTCATGTCGCCTTTGATGAGGCGACGGCGATCCTCTGCGGCGACGCGCTGCAGACGCTGGCCTTCGACATTCTCGCCGCGCCGGCGACCGATGCCGATGCCGTGATCCGGATCGATCTCGTCATGGGTCTTGCTCGGGCTTCCGGACTCGGCGGCATGGCGGGCGGCCAGATGCTCGATCTCGAGGCCGAGCGCGGCGCGCCGGGCGAAGAGGGCACCCTGACGCTGCAGGCGATGAAGACCGGGGCGCTGATCCGCTTTTCCTGCGAGGCAGGTGCCATTCTCGGCCGGGCCGATGCCGAGGCCAGGCGGCGCATCCGCCGCTATGGCGAGATCGTCGGCCTCGCCTTCCAACTCGCCGACGACCTGCTCGACGCGACCGCGACGCCCGAGGCGCTCGGCAAGGCGACCGCCAAGGACCAGGCGCGCGGCAAGGCGACCCTCGTCGCGCTTTATGGGGTCAACGAGACGCGGGCCCGCCTCGGCAATCTGGTTTCCGAAGCCGAAGGTCTGCTCGCGCCGTTCGGTGCCGCCGGCGAGGCGCTGGCCGGCGCGGCACGGTTCGTTGCGCTCCGCGAGAGCTGATGCGGCACGGATGTCGCCACTGCGGTTAAGGCGGTATTCAGCGCTTCCTGAGACGACCCAGCGATCTCCGCCTCGGCAATCTCCGTGTCGCGAGCGTCGATGCGGTCGTGATGCCGGCCGGCGCGCTTGCGGTCGATCTGCTGGGGATGAGCTTTCTCTCGCGGCTCTCGGCGATCAAGGTCAGCGGCCGGCAGATGGTGCTGTCGCCGTGAAATCACGCTGCTAGCGCGACCGCGTGTCGCCGCGAAGACACGACTGTCGTGTTGGCGACATCCAGTTTCAGTTATTGCACTGCGGGATGGTTGCTTTAGACCAATGATCTGAGCAAATCTCTCCTTCAAATGTCCAGAACGGAGTTCCCCCCGCATGTTTCCGAAACCGGCCCCCAAGCTGCTGCGCAATACCTACGAGTTCGAATCGAAGCCGATGGTCAAGCCGACCGGGTTTCGCGAGTATGACGCGCGCTGGCTGTTCGGAGACGAGATCAATCTGATGGGCGTTCAGGCCCTGGGCATGGGCCTCGGCACGCTGCTGGGCGAGCTCGGCGTCAAGCGCGAGATCGTGACCGGCCACGACTACCGCTCCTATTCGGCATCGATCAAGCTGGCGCTCGCCACCGGCCTGATGGCGGCTGGCTGCAAGGTGCATGATATCGGCCTCGCCGTGACGCCGATGGCCTATTTCGCCCAGTTCGAGCTCGATGTGCCGGCCGTTGCGATGGTCACCGCCTCGCATAACGAGAATGGCTGGACCGGCGTGAAGATGGGCGCGGCGCGGCCGCTGACCTTCGGACCCGATGAGATGGGCCGGCTGAAGGAAATCGTGCTCTCGGCCGCCTTCCACCTTTCAGGCGGCGGCTCCTACCAGTTCCACGACAATTTCCCCGCCATCTACATGGCCGACATGACCAACAGGCCGAAGCTGTCGCGGCCGATCAAGGTCATCGCCGCCTGCGGCAACGGCACGGCGGGCGCCTTCGCTCCGAAGGTGCTGGAGATGATCGGCGCCGACGTCATCCCGATGGATGCCGATCTCGATTACACCTTCCCGCGCTACAATCCGAACCCCGAAGACATGAAGATGCTGCACGCGATCCGCGATGCGGTGCTCGAGCATGGCGCGGAGGTCGGCCTCGGCTTCGACGGTGATGGCGACCGCTGCGGCGTTGTCGACGATACCGGCGACGAGATCTTCGCCGACAAGGTCGGCGTGATGCTGGCGCGCGATCTCTCGGCCCTGCATCCCGGCGCGACCTTCGTCGTCGACGTCAAGTCGACCGGCCTCTTCGCGACCGATCCCGTGCTGCAGGCGAACGGTGTCGTCGCCGATTACTGGAAGACCGGCCACTCCTACATCAAGCGCCGCGTCAACGCGCTGAACGCGCTCGCCGGCTTCGAGAAGTCGGGCCATTACTTCTTCAACAAGCCTGTTGGCCGCGGCTATGACGACGGGCTCGTCTCGGCGCTCGCCATCCTCGACATGCTCGATCGCAACCCCGGCAAGAAGATGTCGGACCTCAAGAACGCGCTGCCGAAGACCTGGGGTTCGCCGACCATGTCGCCGCATTGCGACGACGAAACCAAGTATGGCGTCATCGACAAGGTCGTGAAGCGCTTCGAATCCATGCGCGAGAAGGGTGAGACCGTCGCCGGCCAGAAGATCATCGACCTCATCACCGTCAACGGCGTTCGCGTCGTCAACGAGGATGGCACCTGGGGCCTAGTCCGCGCCTCGTCGAACAAGCCCGAAATGGTGGTCGTGGTCGAGAGCCCGGTCTCGGAGGCGCGCATGCGCGAGATGTTCCACGCCGTCGACGGCGTGCTGCGCGAGAACCCGGAAGTCGGCGCCTACAACCAGACGATCTGAGTCTGATAGTCACTGATCTGAAAACTGCCGGCCGGGCGCGTCCCGGCCGGTCTTCCAAGAGGGCCGGATAGAGGCTCCTTGGTCGTGGCGCTCCCCGTTCGACTTGCCTATCATCCCCCGACAAGAATCGGAGGAGACATCGATGACCGCCAGCCCCTTCGGCACCATGCCGGACGGAACCCCCGTCGTTGCCGTGACCATCGCGTCCGGTGACCTCACCGCCACGGTCATCACCTTCGGTGCAGTGATCCAGGACATCCGCCTTGCCGGCTTCGCCAAGCCGCTGGTGCTCGGCTATGCCGATCTCGAAGGATATCTCGCCAATCCGCACTATTTCGGCGCGGTGGCCGGCCGCTATGCCAATCGCATCGCAGGCGGTCGCTTCACGCTCGATGGCACAGCGATCCAGTTGTCGCAGAACGAAGACGAGAACCATCTGCATGGCGGTGAGGACGGCTATGGCACGCGGGTCTGGACGCTGCTGCGCTCCGATCCGGCAAGCGTGACGCTCGGCCTTGTCGACGAGGCGGGCAGCAACGGTTATCCCGGCCGCGTCACCGTCGAGCTCACCTATTCGATCGAGGCCCCTGCGACATTGCGCACCTCGATCCGTGCCGTCACGGACGCCGCCACGATCGTCAACCTCGCGCAGCACAGCTATTTCAACCTCGCCGGTACCGGCAGCATCCGCGGCCATCTCCTGACGATCCCTGCCGAGACCTATCTGTCCGTCGATGCCGGCAATATCCCGGTCGGTGAGCCGACGAGCGTCGCCGGCACCGATTTCGATTTCCGCGCAGCGCGGCCGATCAGCGAGAGCGATGCCGTCGTCGAGACCTTTGACCACAACTGGATCGTCGCATCGGCAAAGAGCGAGACGCCGCATCTGCTGGCCCGGCTTGCTTCTCCCGAAAGCGGCGTCGCGCTCGATCTTCTTTCGACAGAGCCCGGTGTGCAGTTCTATGTCGGCCATATGATTCATACCGACGGTCCCGGCATCAATGGCGAGGTCTACGGCCCGAATGACGGCCTTTGCCTCGAGCCGCAGCTGTTCCCGGATTCGCCGAACCGGCCGGAATTTCCGAGCGCCGTGCTGCGCCCGGGCGAGACCTATCGGCAGGAAACGCTGTTCGTCTTCAGCCGCGGCTGAAACGTCGGCATGCTGGCCGGTGGCGCGGCAGGAGGTCGTGCCACTTTCAATCGAGGGGAAGGGGTGAGGGATATGGCTCGAGGCGTTCTTTTCAATGTGGCGGGCTCTTGTTTGGCTCTCCTCGCGATGGCGGGCTGCGCCAGCACTTCGGTGATGCCGCTGTCGGCCGACACGATCCAGGTTACGGCTCAGGCAGATCCAGACTGCGGGCCGACCGGCGCGCAGCGGGCGGCAATCAAGCGCGCCGCCGTGGAGACGCTCCGTCAGGGCTATGACAGCTTCATCGTGCTCGGCGTCCAGCAGGCCAACAACACCCGCGTCGTCGGCTATACGCCGGTTCAGGCGCAGACGACGACGAATGCCGCGGGCACCAACTATGGCAATACGAGCTTCTTGACCGGTCAATCGACCACGACCTATTCGGGGGGGCAGGCGGTGATGGGCGGCAGCTTCGACCAGGTCCTGACCGTTCAGATGTTCCGCAGCGGCGACCCGGGCTTCGAGCGGGCGATCTCGGCCCGCGTGACCCTTGGTCCCGATTGGCAAAAGGCGGTCGCGTCGAAAAAGGACGACTTCTGCTGAGCGAGGGTCGGCTGATCCGACTGCATCTTTTCAAACGGCGTAAAACACCTCATCTCTAGACGTGGCGGCGCCTCCATCGGGGCGCCGCTCGGCGTTCGGCTTCCGAGGTGCGATCCCGATCATGAGCAGCAATCGCTCGACCCATATTCGTCTGACCTCCCATCCGGGCGCGCAGGCGCCGGTGCGTTTTCCCGTGCAGTGGGGCGACGCCGATCCGCGCCGGCGCGGGCCGATCATCGGCACCACCGTCCAGCCGGCCGATCGCAATGTCATAGGCACGCATGGCGGCTCCTATTCGCTCTATCGCGCGCTCGCAGTCTCTTCCGGCGCGCTCAATCCGATCCAGCGGCCGGATCTGCGCAACACCGCGCCCGTCATCGAGATCGGGCCGCATCCGCAATGGTCGGAGCCGGGGCGCATCGTCTCGCTCGATCCGTTCGGCCACCGTGCGGCGCAGATCTTCGCCGACCGCATCGCCGAGGGCGTCGATATCAGGCCGAGCATCGCCATCACCAAGGCGCGGCTCACCATGGCCGAGTTGCATGAGGCGATCCGGCTGAAGCGCATCCCGATCGATGGCGACGTCGTGCACGAAAATGGCGACGTCTCCGTCGTCAAGGCGGCGATCGACCCGGTCTGGCACCTGCCCGGCATCGCGGCGCGCTTCGGCGTCTCCGAGGAGCAGCTCAGGCGCACGCTGTTCGAGCAGACGGGCGGCATGTATCCCGAGCTGGTGACGCGGCCGGATCTTTCGGTTTTTCTGCCGCCGATCGGCGGTATCACGATCTATGTCTTCGGAGATCCCGCGGCGCTGTCCGATCCAAAGCGAACGCTCGCCTGCCGGGTCCATGACGAATGCAACGGCTCGGACGTCTTCGGCTCGGATATCTGCACCTGCCGGCCCTATCTGATCCAGGGCATCGAGGAATCTATACTGGAAGCGCAGAAGGGCGGCGCCGGGCTTGTCGTCTATAGCCGCAAGGAGGGCAGGGCGCTCGGCGAGGTGACCAAATTTCTCGTCTACAATGCCCGCAAGCGGCAGGAGGGCGGTGATCAGGCGGCGACCTATTTCGAGCGCACCGAATGCGTTGCCGGTGTCCAGGACGCCCGCTTTCAGGAATTGATGCCCGATATCCTGCATTGGCTCGGCATCACCCGCATCGACCGCTTCGTCTCGATGTCGGACATGAAATATGACGCCATCACCCGATCCGGCATCGAGATCGTCGAACGCGTACCGATCCCGGAGGATCTGATCCCGCCGGACGCCCGCGTCGAGATGGATGCCAAGAAGGCGGCCGGCTATTTCAGCCCGGCCCCGCCACCGACGCAGCACGATCTTGAGCGGACCGTCGGGCGGCCGCTGGAGAAGTATTGAGGCGCGATCGACTGCGTACTGTCTTGCGCCGATCGGGGCTGGCCGGCGGTATCGATTGAGGCGCAGCGATGTGGAGCGGAACGTCATGCGAAACTGCGCCTGTGCGATCCTGCTCAAGAACCAGAGCTTGCTGCTTGGCAAGCGTGCGCCGCATCGGAAAGCCTATTCCGACAGGTGGGATGTGATTGGTGGCCGTGTCGAAGACGGCGAGGGATTGGACGATGCTCTCGTTCGTGAGCTTAAGGAAGAAGTCGGTGTGACGCCGGTGGTGTGGGAGAATATCTGCACCCTCGTCGACTCAAGTTCCGAAGCGCAAGGGCAGGCGGCCTACCATTTATTCGCCGTCCGAGCCTGGAGCGGCGGCGAGCCTGCCGTTGCAAATCACGAGCATTCAGAGCTCCGCTGGTTCACGGTTGGGGAGGCCTGTGCTCTGAGCGACCTGGCTCTGGACGACTACCGGTCTGTGTTCGGCATGATACGGCTCTGAGTGCACGACCTTGGGTAGGGTTCGTGGCACTCGCGGGTGAGATCGCGATGGAATCGGTAGCCTGCTCGGCGGCCACGCCCAACGCGTAGCGGCGCGGCGACGGCTGGTCTATTCACGCCTTCTGCTGGAACGACGTCTTTACAGGGTCGCCAGTGGGTGCAATGAGGCCGATCTCGGTGCTCAGTTCAGGGAATATCCATGATGGCCACAGCGTCCTCCCTCCTCAATGCTGCAGCCGTGCGCGAGCGGGCGCATCGGCTCTATGAGCTCGGCATCGAGGGCGAGCTGGAGCATTTCGAGGTTCGGCTCGACCGGCTCCCGGCGACGGCCGATTTCGTGCTCGCGACGATGCGGGAGAATTATCCCGATCTCGACGTGCCCTATCATTCGCGCTGCCGCCATTTCGAGGCCGGCAAGATCGCGCGCTGGGCTGGCCTCGCCGAGGCCGCGGCGCTGATCGACGATCCGCTCAAATTCGGCCGTGCCGCCTATGACCTTGCCATTGTAAGCGTGCTGCTCGACGCCGGCGCGGGGGCCGAATGGCGCTTTCAGGAGGCGCAGACCGGCGAGACCTTCGTGCGTTCGGAGGGGTTGGGCGTCGCTTCCTTCGCGATGTTCGCCTCCGGCCTCTTTTCCAGCAATCCGGCTGATCCGCTGCGCGCCGATGCGGCGGCGCTGGCCGCTCTGACGCTGGAGGAGCTCGCTGAGGGTTTCCAGGCCGGACCTGACAATCCGATCGTCGGGCTCGAAGGCCGCCTCGCGCTGCTCAACGCGCTCGGACGCGCTGTCGCTGATCGTCCCGACATCTTCGGCGAGGACGAGGCGCGGCCGGGCGGGCTGTTTGATCGCGTCGTCGCGGACGCCGTCGACGGCAAGGTTGCGGCGCCCGATATCCTTGCGCTCGTTCTGGAGGGTCTCGGGCCGATCTGGCCGAGCCGCATCACGCTGGACGGGGTTGCGCTCGGCGACACCTGGCACCACAGCAAGCTGGTCACCGACGACGAGACGAGCACGTTGATGCCGTTTCACAAGCTGTCGCAGTGGCTGACTTATTCGCTGCTCGAGCCGCTGATGTGGACCGGCGTCGAGGTCACCGATGTCGACGGGCTGACCGGACTGCCTGAATACCGCAATGGCGGCCTCTTCATCGACATGGGCGTGCTGGTGCCGCGCGGCGCCGATGCCGCGACGCGGCTTTGGCGGGCGGGCGATGAATTTATCGTCGAATGGCGCGCGCTCACCGTCGCGCTGCTCGACCACACCGCCGACATGATCCGCGAACGCCTCGGCGTCGACAAGGTCGCGCTGCCGCTCGCGAAGGTTCTGGAAGGCGGCACCTGGTCGGCTGGGCGCAGGATCGCCGCCGAGAAGCGGCCGGGTGGCGTGCCGCCGCTGCGCATCGAAAGCGATGGTACCGTGTTCTGAGCGGCTTTTTCTTCCACCCCTCCCTCAGGGAGAGGTGGAAGGAACTCAGCCCTTCTTGCCGCCAATGAGATAGTGCCAGGCGAGCAGCACCGGGCCGAGCGTCAGCGCGACATCGGCGATGTTGAAGACGAAGAAGCCGCGCTCGCCGAGGTGGAGGTAGAGAAAGTCCACCACGTGGCCGAAGCGGACACGGTCGATGAGATTGCCGAGCGCGCCGCCGGTGATCAGCGCGAAGCCGATCGCGACGAGCCTTCCGCCGTCCTTTGCCGTCGACCAGAGCCAGAGCACGGCAATGGTGATCGCCGCGGTGCCGCCGACGAGCAACAGGCTGTCGAAGCCATGCGCGAAGGAAAAGGCGATGCCGGTGTTGTGGACGCGGAAAAGGGCGAGGACCGGCAGCACGTCGATGAACTGCTGATAGTCGAGCTTCGCCTCGGCGATCGCCTTCGACGCCTGATCGAGCACGAGGACGAGCGCGATGATCGAAAGGCCGAGCGCGGAGAGCGGTCCGGGCGGGCGCGGCGAGGCGCTTGCTGCGTCGGTCATGCTAGCTTCAGATGGGCGCGGCGGATCTCGAACAGCATGACACCGGTCGCGATTGCCAGATTGAGCGAGTCGGCGCGGCCGACCTGCGGGATCTTGACCAGCGTATCGCAGGCGCTCGCAAAGCGGTCGTCGATGCCGGATTGCTCGTTGCCCATGAGAAGCAGCACCGGCCTGTTGTAATCGACCGCGCGATAGTCGTGGGTGCCGGAAAGATGGGTGCCGACGACGATGCCCGGCCACTGCTTCCGCCAGGCGAAGAAGTCCGCGACCGCGAGCCGCGCGAGGGGCATGTGGAAGATCGAGCCCATGGTCGCCCGCACCGCCTCGACGCCGAACGGATCAACCGTATCGCCGACCAGGATGATGCCCTCGGCGCCGACGGCATCGGCCGTGCGAATGATCGTGCCGAGATTGCCGGGGTCCTTGATGCCCTCGAGCGCGATCCAGACCCCGGTCGGCCCAGGCCTGATCGTCGCCGGGTCGGTCAGGCGCTGCTCGAACACGCCGACGACCATTTGCGGGTTTTCGCGCCGCGTGATCTTGGCAAGAACCGCTTCGGAGACTTCGAGCACGTCGCCGCCACGCGCATGCGCGCGCTGCGCCACGCGCTTCACCACCGGATGGTTCGCGACTTTGGCGCCATAGACGAGGATGCGGATTGGCCAGTCCTCTTCCACCGCATCGGCGACGAGCTTCATACCTTCGGTGACGAAGAGGCCACTCTCCTTGCGATATTTCGGCAGAGCGAGGGCGCGGATTTCCTTGATCGTCGGGTTGGTGAGGCTGGTCACCACGCGGATCTGGCCGGGAATCGGGATCGACGCATCGTCGGACATCAGCTTCCCCTCGACCATCGCGAGAACAGCGACGTCGACAGCGCGCGGCCGCCGCCTTCCTCGCGAAGCAGCAGTTCGCCCGATTCGAGCGTTCCCGGCAATCCGGCGAGCGCTTCAGCAGCGAGTTCATGCGTCGCCATGAACGAGGCGCGGATCGAATAGGCCGAGAGGCAAAGGAACAGCGCGTCGTCGGACAGGAGCTGGCGGCAGAGCTGCATCATCTCCGGGAGCCGCTCGAAAATGTCCCAGACCTCGCCATTCGGGCCGCGGCCGAATTTCGGCGGATCGAGGATGATGCCGTCATAACGCGAGCCGCGCCGGACCTCGCGCTGCACGAACTTCATCGCGTCGTCGACGATCCAGCGCACCGGCAGATCGCTGATGCCGGACATCGCCTGGTTCTCGCGCGCCCAGCCGATCGCCTTCTTGGAAGCGTCGACATGCGTCACCTCGGCGCCGGCAAGTGCCGCGACGAAGGACGCTATGCCGGTATAGCCGAAGAGATTGAGCACCTTGGGCTTGCGAGGCGCGGCCTTGCAGAGGCGCGCGAACCAGGCCCAGTGCATCTCCTGCTCTGGAAAGAAGCCGACATGGCGAAAGGCCGTGAAGCGGCCGAGAAAGCGGATCTCGTTATCGCCCGTCTCGCGCGGCAGCTTCCACGCCATCGGCCAGGTTTCGCCGATCGGCGTCTTGTAGCGCCAGCGACCGTCCGAATCCTCGTCCTTCGCGCCGGTAAACACCGCATCGGCGCTCTCCCACTCGGCCTCGGGGCGGCGCGGCGTCCAGAGCGCCTGCGCCTCGGGGCGGACGATGCGGTAGCGGCCATAGCGCTCGAGCTTGCGGCCATGGCCGCTGTCGATCAGCGCGTAGTCCGGCCAGCCCTCTGTCTCGAGCATCAACGGCCAGCGCGCGGCCGGACGGCCGTCCTTGCTCGGTTCGGGCGTCGTGGAGGGCGAAGGGTTCTGCATGGCGGGTTCATAATGCCCAAAGGGGCGAAAGCCAACCTGCAACAGCGATCCCAGTATCGCGCGCGTGGTGCCGCCCGCGTGCGACTTGTCGTTGCCCTATCGCCCGTGCCACCGTAAAGCTCTCCGCAGACGGCGGGCGGCCGGCCGAAGGGGCTGCGTCGCGCCGCGAGCGCGCATCAGCGCGGGCCGGCCAAACCGATCCCGCACAGGCAAGGGTTCTCCCATGGACATCACCGGCGAATACCAGATCCCCGCGGGGCGCGAGGTCGTCTTTGCGGCGCTCAAGGATCCGGCGGCTCTGAAGGCTGCGTTCGGCACGGTCAGTTTCAGCGACGTTGCAGAGCCGGCGCGCATCACGATCGATGGCACGGCTGAGGGCGCCGGTTCCGCCAGGACCCGGGCCGTGGTGCGGCTCGCCAAGGACGGGTCCGGCACGCTTCTCAGCTATATCGTAACGGGCGAGGCGGCGGCAGCGCGGCTGGCGGAGGGGTTCTTCGCGGCCCTTGCAGGGCGACTTGGCGGCGAACGCCGCGTTGCCGCGCCGTCGCTGGCAACGCCCGGCTATGACGAGGCCGCCGAGGACGAACTCGTCGACCGGATCGAGCATCGCGTCGACGACCAGGCGACCGATCTCGCCGGTGTCGCCGAGGAGATCGAAGAGGAAGTCGAGGTTGCGGCCGGTCGCGGCTTTCTCGGCGGGCCGTATGTCTGGGGCCTGATCGCGCTGCTCGTCGTCATCGTCGCGCTCGCCATACTTCGATAGAGCCGTTGATCGTCCGACAGGGCGCTTGCCGGTTGCTTGACGCGGCCGGGCGCCGCCTCCTAGGCTCGCGCTTCCCCTGAAGGCGTCTTTTGGCGCCGTTTTCCCGCCGCGCAAGGATTTCCGGCTCATGGCAAAGAAGCTCATTCTCGACGTCGATACCGGAACCGACGATGCCGTCGCGATCATGCTAGCGGCGCTGCATCCGGAGATCGAGCTCGTCGGCGTCACCACCGTCAACGGCAATGTCGAGGTGCAGTATTGCACCGACAATTCGCTGCGCGTGCTCGACCATATCGGCCGTTCCGATATTTCCGTCTACCAGGGCGCCGATCGACCGTTGGTGCGCACCGGCCATCCGATTCCCAAGCGCTATGAAGATGGCGGGGAGAAGTATCACGCCGAGACGCTGCCGATCCCGGAAGCCAGCTCGAAGAAGGCGGACAAGAGCGCAGTCGAGTTCCTGATCGAAACCTACCGCGCTGCGACCGATCCGATCGTGCTCATGCCTGTCGGGCCGTTGACCAACATCGCGGCGGCGCTCGCGGCCGATCCCGGCTTCGTCAAGCGCGTACCCGAACTGATCATCATGGGCGGCGGATATGCGTTCGGCAATGTCACCGCGACGGCCGAATTCAACATCTGGGGCGATGCTGAGGCGGCGGCTCGGGTGCTGAATTCCGGCTTCGAGAAGATCACCCTCGTGCCGCTCGATGCGACGCATCAGGCATTGATGACCTATGCCGACTGTGACCGTCTCGATGCGATCGGTACGCCGGCCGCGACCGCAACCGCGGAGATCGCTCGCTTCCGCATCGACGTGCACGACAAGTATCAGCGCATGGGCGATGAGGGCGGCGCCGCCCCGGTTCATGACGCGGTCTGCGTCGCCTACCTTGTTGACCGCGCGATCCTCGCGACGCGGCCCTATTATGTCGAAGTCGAGACGGCGAGCCCGCTGACTGTCGGCACGACGATCGTCGATACGCAGCGCCGCACGGGCTTCCCGGCCAATGTCGAGCTCGCGCTCACGGCCGATCCGCGCCGCTTCGTCGACATGCTGGTCGAGACGTTTGCCCGGCCGCACGCGCGCAGCGTTTAGGCCTCAGCAGGCGGGTCCGGCCAAGGCGTGATGCAGCTTGGATTGACCATCCTCAGGAAGCCGTTTGCGGTGGCGAGGTTGGCCGGAACGATTACGGACGAGACTTGGGCCGGGCGGTGAAGCGATGCCCGGTTCATTCGACGCATTGCCGGGGAGGGGGTGGCGGTCCATGTTAGGCGCCTTGTTGCGAGCGTCAGGGACAGTGAATTGAGCGACAGCCTCATCGAATATTCCGATAGTGCCGTACCGATCCATGCCGTCGCCGCCGAAGGGCTCGATGCGATCCTTGCTGGTCTTTCCGAGGTTGAGGCGAGCTGGGCGCGGGCGACCGGCTTTGACGCCGCGATGGGCGCGGTCACCATCATCGCCGATGCAAACGGCCGGATCGGCCGCGTGCTGTTCGGGCTCGGGCGCACTGATGCGTGGCGTCGTGCGCCGCTCGGCGTCGGCAAGCTGCCGGCGATTCTTCCGGCCGGCGACTACGAGTTCGTCTCTGACCTGCCGGATCCCGCCCTCGGCGCGCTCGGCTGGGCTCTCGGGAACTACGCCTTCACCCGCTACAAGACCGCGCGCCAGCCTTCGCCCCGGCTGGTGATGCCGCGCGGCGCCGCCATCGGGCCGGTGCGCAGCCTGGCGCGCGCGGTCACGCTGGTCCGCGATCTCGTCAACACGCCGTCCAACGATCTCGGCCCGGCCGAACTCTCCCTGCAGATCTTCGCACTGGCCGAGCGCCACAGCGCTGCCGTGTCCGAGATTGTCGGGCCGGCCTTGCTGGCGGCCAATCTCCCGCTGATCCACGCCGTCGGCCGCGCCGCCGCCGATGAGCGCCAGCCGCGGCTGGTCGATCTTGTCTGGGGCAATACCGATCATCCGAAGATCACGCTGGTCGGGAAGGGCGTCACCTTCGACACCGGCGGCCTCGACATCAAGCCATCGAGCGGCATGCTCCTGATGAAGAAGGACATGGGCGGCGCGGCCACCGCGATCGGCCTCGCCCAGCTCATCATGGAAGCGAAGCTGCCCGTCCGGCTCCGCCTGCTGGTGCCGACGGTCGAGAACGCGATCTCGGCCTCCGCCTTCCGTCCCGGCGACGTGCTGCGCTCGCGTGCCGGGCTCACTGTCGAGATCGGCAACACCGATGCCGAGGGGCGGCTGATCCTCGCCGATGCGCTGTCGCTGGCTGCGGAAGAAAACCCCGATCTCCTTGTCGATCTCGCGACATTGACCGGCGCTGCCCGTGTCGCGCTCGGGCCTGATATTCCGCCCTTCTACACCCATGACGATGCGCTTGCAGCGGAGCTGGCGCGCCATGCCGAGCGGGTCGGGGACCCCCTGTGGCGGCTGCCGTTGTGGGCGCCCTATGAGCAGATGATCGAATCGAAGATCGCCGATATCAACAATGCCGGGCAGGGCGGCTTTGCCGGTTCGGTCACGGCGGCACTGTTCCTCGATCGCTTCGTGCCGAAAACGATCCCCTGGGTTCACGCCGACATCTATGCTTGGAACCCGTCCTCGCGGCCTGGCAAGCCGGAAGGCGGCGAGGCGCAGGCGATGCGGGCGCTCTTTTCGCTGATCGAGGCACGATTTAGCACCTGAACGTGTTGTGTCCGCTTGCGGGCCGGGCCATCGTCCGACTAAATAGAACGGTTCCGAAACGATCGCGTCTCGCGTCATGGAGCCGACGATGCCCTCGAGTTTGCGCCCGTCCCAGGCGCTGCGTCTCTGGCACGACGTCACCTTCGATCTGGTCCGCGACGGCGAGCCCGATCTTTCCGCGCGCCAGATGGCGGTGCTGCTCACCGTCTATCTCGAAATGCCGCCCCATACCGTCCGCGGTCTTGCTGCCAAACTCGGCGTCACCAAGCCGGCGATCACGCGCGCTCTGGATACGATGGGTCGTCTCGGTCTCGTCTCGCGCCACCGCGACGCGGCTGACCGCCGCAATGTCGTGGTCCAGCGCACCGTTGCCGGCGCGCTCACCGTCGAACGCCTTGGCGATGTCATCATCGCCCGCCACAAGGAACTGCCGCCGTGACCGATGCCGCCGCGAATGCCGAACGTCTCGATCCGCGCAGCCATGCCTTTCGAGATGATCTTGCCGATGCGCGCCTTCGCGGCCGCGTTGCGGCGGCGCGCTTCGTCGAGGGCATCGATCGCCGCATCGCCGCCGCGTCAACGCCGATCCGGCGGACGCCACGCTTTGATGCCGGTGTCGACAGCGAGGCGCTGCAGGGCGAGGTCGTCCGCGTGTTCGAGGAAACGATGGAGGGCTGGGCCTTTGTCCAGCTCGAGACCGACGGTTATGTCGGCTATGTGTCCTCTGATGCCCTGGGGCCGCTCGACCCTGCGCCGACACACCGCGTCACGTCGCTCCGGACCTTCGTCTATCCAGAAGCCGATCTCCGCAAGCCGCCGCTCGGCCTCCTTTCCTTCGGCGCCAACCTCGCCCTTGCCGGCGAAGCGATGACGCGCGGCACCCCCTATCGGCTGCTGCCGCACGGCATGGGCGCCGTTGTCGCGACCCATGTCGCGCCTGTCGATGCCGAGCCGGCGCTGGATTTCGTCGCGGTTGCCGAGCGGTTTCTGGAAACACCCTATCTCTGGGGCGGGCGCACCAGCCTCGGGCTTGATTGTTCGGCGTTGGTCCAGCTCTCGCTTGCCGCTTGCGGCGTCCGGGTGCCCCGCGATTCCGACCAGCAGGCGGCGAGCCTCGGCCAGGTCCTGCCGGAGGGACTGGACGGTGAGCGCCAGCGCGGCGATCTCGTCTTCTGGAAGGGCCATGTCGGCATCCTCGCTGACGCCGAAACGCTGCTGCATGCCAGCGGCTATCAGATGGAAGTGGTCGCGGAGCCGCTGGACGAAGCCCTTGCCCGTATCGCCGCCAGCGCCGGGCTGCCGACCGTGGTCAGGCGGATCGACTTCGTAGGTTAGCCTGAAGGGACGGATATCGTGATCGAGATCGTGGCCCCTCGCGATAGCTGGCCTATAGAGTTTGCGCGCCTCAAGCCGACCATCTGGCGGGCCTGCCCCACAGTGCTGGCGATCCACCATATCGGCTCAACCGCTGTCAGCGGACTGGTTGCCAAGGATGTGATCGACATTCAGGTCACCGTGGCCGATCTGGCTGCCGTCGATCCTGCTGCGTTTGAGCGTAAGGGCTTTCTGCACCGGCCTGGCCTTGCTGATCACGACCCGCACGGGCTTGACCTCCATCCCCGTGAGCTCGGCAAGCTGTTCTTCAAGCTGCTTGTACGGCCGGCCAATGTGCATGTGCGCGAACATGGCCGCTTCAACCAGCGCTATGCGCTGCTTTGCCGAGACTATCTTCGCAGCAATCCTCAAGCTGCGAACGCCTATGGGCTCATCAAGCAGCGGCTTGCCGCGCGCTTTCATGACGACGAGGATGCCTATTACGACGTCAAGGATCCGGTCTGCGACATCATCATGGCCGGAGCCGAAGAATGGGCGCTGCGGACCGGCTGGCAGCTTCCGGCCAGCGACTGATCAATAGCCGCGTTTGGGGTCGACCAGATTTGTCAGCGGCTTGCCGGCCTCGAAGTCGAGGACGGCGCGGTGGATGCCCGCCGCAAGGACCGACGCGTCGCTGGTTGCCGCGACATGGGGCGTGATCACCACTTGGGGACGTGACCAGAGCGGGCTTACAGCGCTGAGCGGCTCTTTCTCGAACACATCGAGGCTGGCGCCGATCAGCGTGCCCTCGTCGAGTGCTTCGAGGATATCGGCTTCGACCTGCAGTCCGCCGCGACCGCCATTGATCAGCACGGGGCCGCCGAGCGCGCCGCCCTGTGCGAGACGGCGGAAGAGAGCGCGGTTGAGGATGCCGCGCGTGTCCGGCGTCAGCGGCAGCAGGACGACCAGAATGTCTGTGCGCTCCAGGAACGGCGTCAACTCTGCGCCGCCCGCGTAGGTCGGCAACGCTCCGAGCGCTTTTCGCGTCCGGCTCCACCCGGCGACCTCGAAGCCGAGCGCCGAGAGCACGCGCGCCGAGGCCTGGCCGAGTTCGCCGAGCCCCATCAGCCCGACGCGTACATCTTTCGCGACGGGTTGGTCGATCTCATGCCAGCGATGGTCTGCCTGCTGGCGGAGATAAGCGAGCTGTTTGCGATGATGCAGCAGGACCTGCAGCGTGACCCATTCGGTCATCCGCATGGTGAGGTCGGGGTCGACGATTCGAACAACCGGGACGTCGGGCAAGGCCGCCTTGCCGAGAATGTGGTCGACGCCGGCGCCGAGCGAGAAGATGGCCTCAAGGTTTGGCAGGCCCTCGAAGGCTTCCGGCGGTGGCGCCCAGGCGAGCACGTAATGCACCGCTTCCGGATCGGGCCGATCGGGCCAGATGAAGACCGGGCGCGCCGGATCGGCACGGAAGGGCGCTGCCCAGGGCTCCGGGTCCCAATGGCCGGAGGCGACGAGGACGCCGGAAAGGGGCGGCGTGCCGTTCATTGGGCGACGACGCCCTCCGGCGCGGTCTCGATCGCGAAGGCAGCAGCCATCAGTGCACGGGTGTAGTCGTCCTTTGGCGCGGCGAATATGTGCTCGGCCGGGCCATATTCGACCATCTTGCCGGCGCGCATGACGAGCACGTCATTGGCGAGCGCGCGCACCACCTTGAGGTCATGACTGATGAAGAGATAAGCGAGGCCGTGCTTCTGCTGCAGATCGCGCAGGAGATCGACCACCTGCGCCTGCACCGACATGTCGAGGGCCGAGGTCGGCTCGTCTAGCATGACGAATTGCGGCTCCAGCACCATCGCGCGGGCGATCGAGATCCGCTGGCGCTGGCCGCCGGAAAACTCGTGCGGATAGCGATGGCGGCTCGCCGGATCGAGGCCGACTTCCTCAAGGCCATGCGCCACCTTCGCTTCCCGCTCGCGGGCCGAAAGGTTCGGCTGATGCACGCGCAAGCCCTCGGCGACGATGTCGGCGACCGACATGCGCGGGCTGAGCGAGCCGAACGGATCCTGGAATACGACCTGCATGTGCTGGCGCAGCGGCCGCATCTCATCGAAGCCGCGCCCGTCGATGCGGTCGCCCTTGAAGGTGATGGCGCCCTTGGAGGAGATCAGCCGCATCAAAGCTAGGCCGAGCGTCGTCTTGCCCGAACCGGATTCGCCGACGACGCCGAGTGTCTGGCCGCGGCGGACCATGACGTCGATGCCGTCGACCGCCTTCACATTGTCGACCGTGCGGCGGAACAGCCCCGCCTTGATCGGGAACCAGACCTTGAGATCGTCAGCCACCATCACCGGCGGCTGGCTCGTATCGGAGGCCGGCGGCTTGCCTCGCGGCTCGGCGGCGAGCAGGTGGCGCGTATAGGGATGCTGCGGGTTGGCGAAGACGGCCGCCGTTTCCCCGGTCTCGACGATCTTGCCATGCGTCATCACGCAGACGCGGTCGGCAATCTTGCGGACGATGCCGAGATCATGGGTGATGAACAGCAGCGCCATGCCGCGCCGAAGCTGGATTTCCTTCAGGAGCTTCAGGATCTGGGCCTGTACCGTGACATCGAGCGCGGTGGTCGGCTCGTCGGCGATGAGGAGATCGGGCTCATTGGCGAGCGCCATCGCGATCATCACGCGCTGACGCTGCCCGCCCGATAGCTGGTGCGGATAGGAGCCGAGCCGCTTGGCGGCGTCGCGGATGCCGACTTCCTCCAGCAGCGCGATGATGCGCTTCCGCGCTGCCTGACCCGAAAGGCCCTGATGAATCGACAGAATCTCGCCGATCTGCCGCTCGATCGTATGCAGCGGATTGAGCGAGGACATTGGCTCCTGGAAGATCATGGTGACCCGGTTGCCGCGCACGCGGCGGAGGTCACGGTCGGACATGGTCAGGAGATCGCGGCCCTCGATCAGGATGCGGCCGGTCGGATGCTCGGCCGCCGGATAGGGCAGCAGCTTTAGCACCGAGAGCGCCGTCACCGATTTGCCCGAGCCGGACTCGCCGACCAGAGCCAGCGTCTCGCCGCGGGCGATCGCGAACGAAACGCCATCGACCGCCACGGTCCTGCTCTCGCCCTGGACGAAATGGACCGAGAGATCCTCGATGACGAGGAGGGGGGGCTCTGTCGTCATCCTAGCCGAATGCCTTTCTCGGATCGAAGGCATCGCGCACGGCTTCGCCGACGAAGACGAGCAGCGACAGCGTCAGCGAGATGACGATGAAGCCTGTGATGCCGAGCCAGGGTGCCTGCAGGTTGTTCTTGCCCTGGCTCATCAGCTCGCCGAGCGAGGGTGAGCCGGGCGGGAGGCCGAAGCCGAGGAAGTCGAGCGAGGTGAGCGTCACGATCGAGCCATTCAGGATGAAGGGCAGGAAGGTGAGCGTCGCGACCATGGCGTTCGGCAGGACATGGCGGGCGATGATCGTGGCGTTCTTGACGCCGAGCGCGCGAGCCGCGCGGACATATTCGAAATTGCGCGCGCGCAGGAATTCGGCGCGCACGAGCCCGACGAGGCGCACCCAGGAGAACAGCAGCAGGATGCCGAGCAGCACCCAGAACCCTGGCACCAGCACTGAGGCGATGATCAAGAGGATGTAGAGCTCGGGCAGCGAGGTCCAGATCTCGATGAAGCGCTGGAAGATCAGGTCGATCCAGCCGCCGAAATAGCCCTGGATGGCGCCGGCGGCGATGCCGATCGCCGACGAGATCACCGTCAGCATGAAACCGAACAGGATCGAGATCCTGAGGCCATACATGGCCCGCGCCAGCACGTCGCGTCCCTGGTCGTCGGTGCCGAGCCAGTTGAAATTGCCGAGTGTGCAGTTGGGGTCGGCGTTGCCGAGCGGATAGGCCTTGCAGCGCAGGTCGGCCGGAATGCGCCACCAGGGGGCTGCCGGCGCGGGCGTCGCGATCTCGTTGTTGACAGTGTCATAGGAATAACGGACCGGCGGCCAGAGCATCCAGCCATTCGCGTTAATCTCTTCCTGAATGAAGGGATCGCGGAAATTGGTCGTGGCGAGGAAGCCGCCGAACTTCTCCTCCGGGTAGTCGGTGAGGACCGGGAAGAGGATCTCGCCCTTGTAGGAGGCGACGAGCGGTCGATCATTCGCGATGACGTTCGAGAGCATCGTCAGGCCGAACAGCACTGCGAACAGCCAGAGCGACCAATATCCGCGCTTGTTGCGGCGGAAGTTCTGCCAGCGGCGGAGGTTGAGCGGCGAGAGCTGGAAGCGGCGCGGCGCGGCCTCGGGGGCGGCGAGGGCGATATCGGTCATGGTTCAGACCTCCCGCTTCTCGAAATCGATGCGCGGATCGACCCAGGTATAGGTCAGGTCGGAGAGGAGGCCGATGAAAAGGCCGAGCAGCGAGAAGATGTAGAGTGTCGCGAACACGACGGGATAGTCGCGGTTGATGACGGATTCGAAGCCGAGCAGGCCGAGCCCATCGAGCGAGAAGATGGTTTCGATCAGCAGCGAGCCGCCGAAAAAGGCGCCGATGAAGGCGCCAGGGAATCCGGCGATGACGATCAGCATCGCGTTGCGGAAGACATGGCCATAGAGGACTCGGTTCTCGGTCAGCCCCTTTGCCCGCGCCGTGACGACATATTGCTTGCGGATCTCGTCGAGGAAGGAATTCTTGGTCAGCAGCGTCGTGGTGGCGAAGGCGGAGAGCGCCATCGCCACCACGGGCAGCGTGATGTGCCAGGCATAGTCGGCGAGCGCTGCGGGGTTGGTGATCCACTGCCAGAACGGCATCGAGGCATATTGGTCCGACCAGAGGCCACGCAGCGGGAACCAGTCGAGGAAGCTGCCGCCGGCAAACAGAACGATCAGCATCACCGCGAACAGGAAGCCGGGAATCGCATAGCCGACGATCACGACCGCCGAGGTCCACACGTCAAAGCGCGAGCCGTCGCGCACCGCCTTGGCGATGCCGAGCGGGATCGAGATGCCATAGGAAATGAGCGTCATCCATAGCCCGAGCGAGATCGACACGGGGAGTTTTTCCTTGATCAGCTCGAGCACGCCAATGTCGCGGAAATAGCTCTGGCCGAAATCGAAGCGCGCATAGTTCCACAGCATCAGTCCGAAGCGCTCGATGGGCGGCTTGTCGAAGCCGAACTGCTTTTCGAGTTTGGCGATGAATTCGGGATCCAGGCCCTGGGCACCGCGATATTTCGAGCTGGTCGGCCCACCGCCGCGGCCGGTCTGGTCCTGCGCGCCCATGCCGGCATCGCCGCCGCCGCCGGAAATACGCGCCGTCGCGGAGACGTCGTTGCCCTGGAGCTGCGCGATCACGCGTTCCACCGGTCCGCCCGGCGCGAATTGCACGATGATGAAGGAGAGCGTCATGATGCCGAAGATCGTCGGGATCATCAGCAGCAGGCGTCGGATGATATAGGCGGCCATGGTTCTCCGAGCGCTCCGGTCAGCCGGACGTATTGGCGGGCTTGGCGCCCGTCTTGCCGATCGCGCTGGCGCGCTCGGCATCGAACCACCACGTCGTCTCTGGCGAAAAGCCGTAGTCGGGCTTTGTCGCGGGCCATGCGAACATGTCCCAGCACGCGACGCGGTGGGCATCGGAATGCCATGCCGGAATCCAGATCTGCAAGGCCCTGAGCACGCGATCGAGCGCCCGCATGGCTGTCACCAGTTCGGCCCGGCTCGTGGCCTCGCCGGCTGCGGCGATGAGGCCGTCGACGGATGCATTCTTCAGCCCGGCCAGATTGGAGCCACTCGGAAGATCTGCCGCAGCGGAGCCGAAGATCTGGTCGATGCCATCGATAGGCGTCGCGTCGAACGAGATGCGCGAGGCGATGACGTCGAAGGCGAAGTCGCCCCGGCGCCGCTGATACTGCGCCGCATCGACGAGCCGCATCGAGGCGGTGACGCCGATCGATTTCAGATTGGCGACGAACGGCGCCAGCACCCGCTCGAAGGCCTGGGTCTCGATCAGGAATTCGACCGTCAGCGCCTCGCCGCGAGCATCGACGAGCTGGCCACCCTGCTGCTTCCAGCCCGCTGCGGCGAGGAGATCAAGCGCTGAGCGCATCAGCTTGCGGTCGCGCCCGCTGCCATCGGACGGCACCGCCGTGAAGGGTGGCGCGTCGAGCACGCCCGCAGGCAAAGCGTCGGCATAGCGGGCGAGCAGCGTCCGTTCGGCCTTGTCCGGCAGGCCGCTCGCAGCGAAATCCGAGGTCTCGAAAAACGAGGTCGAGCGGCTGTAGAGGCCGAAGAACAGGTTCTTGTTGGCCCAGGGGAAGTCGAACACCATGCCAATCGCCTGGCGGGTGCGCGGATCGGCGAATTTGGCGCGGCGGAGGTTGAAGAACCAGCCATACATGTCGGCGCGGCGTTCGGCCGGAAAATTCGGCCTGATCACGCGCCCGTCGCGCACAGCCGGAAAGTCATAGCGCGTCGCCCAGTTCTTCGACGAAAACTCGTCGCGCCAGGTGATCTCGCCCTTGGCGAAGGCTTCGAACTCCACATCCTCGTCCTGGTAAAACTCGACGCGGACCTGATCGAAATTGTTCAGCCCGCGCGAGACCGGCAGGTCCTTGGCCCAATAGTCGGTGATGCGCTCATAGACGAGGAAGCGCCCCGGGCTGACCGTGCCGAGGCGATAGGGACCGGAGCCGAGCGGCGGCGTCATGGTTGCGGCCTCGAAATCGCGGCCGGCATAGAAGGCCTTCGAGAAGATCGGCAGCGTCGAGGCGACGATGATCGGCGTCTTGGCGTTCTGCTCGCCGTTGAAGGTAACGGTGACGCGGTGGTCGCCCTCGGCCTTCACTGCGCTCATGGCGCGGATCGACTGGGTGATGTCGGGGTGGCCATGCACCTTCAGCGTCTCGAAGGAGAAGACGATATCGGCTGATGTCAGCGGCGTGCCGTCATTGAACCGCGCCTCGGGGCGGAGCTCGAAACTGTAGCTGTTGCCATCGGCCGAGATCGATACGCTGCTGGCGACGAGGCCATAGACGGCGTCGGGCTCGTCCAGCGCCGGCTTCATCAGCGTGTCGAACAGAAGCTCGACCCGCGGCGGCGCATCACCCTTGAAGGTATAGCCGTTCAGCGTGTTGAAGGTGTTCGGGCCCTGATTGTAAAACCAGTAGGGCGCCGAGAAGACGAAGCTGCCGCCTTTCGGAGCGGCCGGATTCACATAGCGGAAGGCTGTGAAATCCGGCGGATAGCCGAGTTCGCCAAACACCGAAAGCCCATGCAGGCCTGCCTTGCCAGCATCGGCGCGCAGCGTCGAAGCCTGAGGCCGAAGGGCCGGCGCCAAGAGGATGGCGGCACCCCCGAGGAGAACGGAGCGCCGCGAAGGCCGAGGCCTGATCAAGGCGCCGGACCCGATGCTGCCGCGGGCGCGGCCTTGGCTGCTGGCTTGGCGCCGTCGATCCACCAGGAATTGATGTCGACGCCGATATAGTCGGGCTGCTTCTCGGGGATGCCGAACTTGTTCCAATAAGCGACGTTGATGGTATCGCTATACCATTGCGGCACGACGTAATAATTCCATAGCAGCGCGCGATCGAGCGCATGCGTCGCCGCGACCAGATCGTCGCGATCGGCGGCGTAGACGACGCGGTCGACCAGCTTGTCGATAGTTGGGTTCTTGATGCCGATCAGGTTCCGGCTGCCCTTTATGTCCGCCGCAGCCGAGGTCCACATCTCGCGCTGTTCGTTGCCCGGGGAATAGGACTGGCCGATGACCGTCGAAATCACGTCGAAATCGAAGTCGTTGACGCGGCTCTGGTACTGCGCCGCGTCGACGATGCGCAGCGAGGCATCGATGCCGATGCGTTTCAGATTCTGGATATAGGGGCCGACAACGCGCTCGAAGCTCGGGTCGGATTCGAGGAATTCGATGGTGAAGGGTTCGCCCGTCTTGGCATTCACGAGGCGGTTGCCCTTCAGCACCCAGCCTGCCTGCTGCAGCAAATCAACCGACTTGCGCAGGTTGTCGCGGAAGGCTTGCGGCGTATCGTTGACGGGCAGATGGAAGGGCTGCGCGAACAGCTCCGGCGGCAGCTGATCCTTTACGCTGTCGAGGATCTCCAACTCCTTGCCCGTGGGCAGGCCCGATGACGCCAGGTCGATGCCGGCGAAATAGCTCTCGATGCGCTTGTACTTGCCGAAGAACAGCGTCCTGTTCATCGTCTCGAAATCGAAGGCATAGTTGAGCGCCTGGCGGACGCGGATGTCCTGGAATTTGGCGCGGCGCTGGTTCAGCACATAGCCCTGCATGCGGCCGCTCGAATGGACAGGGAACGAGCGCTTGATGACATCACCGCGCTTCATAGCCGGGAAGTCATATTCCGTTTGCCAACGTCCGATCCGGTTCTCGACCCGGATATCGTCGAGCCCGCCCTTCTTGAACGCTTCCCAGGCGGCGGAAGGATCGCGGTAATAGTCGAATTTCTGGCGATCGAAATTGTTGCGCCCGACATTTGTAGGCAGGTCCTTGCCCCAATAATCGGCAACCCGCTTCCAGACGATCTCCTGCCCGGGCGAGAATGACTCGATTTTGTAGGGACCGGAGCCGAGCGGCGGCTCCAGCGTCGAACGGGTGATGTCGCGCTTCTTGCCCGATGCGTCCGTCCCCTCCCACCAATGCTGTGGCAGGACGACGATTTCGCCAAGGATGTTTGGCAGTTCGCGATTGCCCGGCTTGTCAAAGGTGAAGGTCACCTCGCGCTCGCCGGTCTGCTCGGCCTTCACGACGTCAGCGTAATACTTGTTGTAGAACGGGCTCTGCGCCTTCAGCGTGTTGAAGGTCCAGATCACGTCGCTGGCGGTGATGGGCTGACCGTCATGCCAGCGCGCGGCCGGGTTGAGGCGGAATTTGACCCAGGCGAAATCGCCCGGGTAGCTCATCGCTTCGGCGATCATTCCATAGCCGGTGCCGGCCTGGTCGGTGGCGGAATCCATCAGCGAATCATAGAGAATGCCGCTGCTGACCTGCGAAAACCCGGCGGCCGGATTGCCCTGGACGATATAGGGGTTGAAGCTGTCGAAGGTGCCGACAACGGCGACGTTGTAGGTGCCGCCCTTGGGCGCGTTCGGATTGACATAGTCGTAGTGCTGGAAGCCGACCGGGTATTTCGGCTCGCCGATCAGCGATGTCGCCTGTCGCCACGGTGCTTCGACCGGCTTCTGGGCGTCTTCGGCGCGGCTCTCCGCCAGCGGTGGCAGCAGAGCGAAGCCGGCGATGACAGCGACGAGGGCGGCTCTGAACAAGGGCGATTCTCCGAAAGGCTCGATGCATTCTTAGGGCCGAATGCCGCAAGGGCAACCATGCACCGAAGAAGCCCGGCCAATTCGGGCATGAAAAAGGCCGGAGCATTGGCTCCGGCCTAAGCTTTCCAAGATTTAATGGAGCCAACCGGCTCAGGCCGGCCTATTTGGCCGGCGCAGGAGCCGCCGGAGCTGCGGGCGCAGCAGCCGGAGCGGCGTCGGCCGGCGGCAGCGCCTCAGGGCTCGGGGACAGAGAGCGCAGATAGGCGATGACGTTGGCGCGATCTTCCGGCTTCGCCAGACCGGCAAAGCCCATCGCTGTGCCGGGCATCGCGGCGCTCGGCTTCTTCAGGAATTCGTAGAGATGCTCATAGGTCCACTTCTCACCGGCATCATGCGCCTTGGCAAAAGCGGCCGAATATTTGAAGCCCTGCATATCGCCGATCGGACGGCCGAGGACGCCATAGAGATCCGGACCGACCTTGGTGCCAGCGCCTTCAACGAAATTGTGGCAGGCGGCGCACTTCTTGGCGATCGCTTCGCCGGCAGGAACGGTTGCGCTGGCCAGCAGAACGCCGATTGGCGGGTCCGCGACGACGGCAGGCGCCGCTCCGCCGGCAGGCGCCGCTTCGGCGACTTCGATCACGAAACCGGGCTTTTCCGATTCGGCGGGCGCATAGATCGCCTCCGACACGATACCGAGCGACATCACGACCAGAAGCGTGAAAAGGACGGCACCCAGTATCTTGTTGAGCTCGAAGGAATCCATCGGTGCCGCCCCAGTCGCAACGAAAATAAGGACTTGGCTCGTCCATCCGGGAATGGCGGCCAATGCGTATGGCGCGGAAACTACAAGCTTTCGCAGGGCACGCGCAATACGTATGAAGGTCGCGCTGTTGAGACGTTTTGACACCTGAGCACGGACGGGAGCGGAAACGAGCGGATGAGCGAGACGAAACAGGCGCTGGTCATGGTCCCGGCCCGCATGGCCTCGACCCGGCTTCCGGGCAAGCCGCTCGCCGATATTCATGGCGAGCCGATGATCGTGCATGTCTGGCGCCGGGCTGCCGAAGCGGGAATCGGTCCGGTCTATGTCGCGACCGATGATGCCGACGTGGCGAACGCCGTCCGCCGGGCCGGCGGCGAGGCCGTCATGACCCGCGCCGATCACGAGAACGGCTCCTCGCGCATCCATGAGGCGGTCGGTCTGGTCGATCCCGGCGGCCTTTTCGATCTCGTCGTCAATGTGCAGGGCGACCTGCCGACGGTCGAGCCGTCCTCGGTCGCGGCGGCTTTTGCCCCGCTGGCCGATCCCGCCGTCGATATCGGCACGATTGCGGCGATCATCACCGAGGCGGCCGATCGCACGAATGAGAGCGTCGTCAAGATCGTCGGCTCGCCGAAGCGGGTGGGCGGCGTCCTCAGCGAGCGGCAGCTGCGCGCGCTCTATTTCACGCGCGCCACGGCCCCCTGGGGGGCGGGACCGCTCTATCACCACATTGGCCTCTACGCCTATCGGCGCGAAGCGCTCGATCGCTATGTCGCCCTGTCGCCCTCGCCACTGGAAATCCGCGAGCGGCTGGAGCAGCTCCGGGCGCTGGAGGCCGGGATGCGGATCGATGTCGAGGTCGTTGACGCTGTTCCACTCGGTGTCGATACTCCCGATGATCTCGAGCGGGCGCGTTTCCTGCTCGGCCCCAAAAGCTAGACTCCGGCAGCGGAGCCACCATCACCCGCCCCGCCCCGGGGCCCGTCGCCGCGGCGACGTTCAGAAGCGACCCATCCCATGAAGAAGATCGTGTTCCAGGGCGAACCTGGCGCCAATTCGCATATCGCCTCGCGCGACGTCTATCCGGACTATGAGGCCGTGCCGGCGCCGACCTTCGAGGATTGCTTCCAGGCGATGGCGCGTGGCGATGTCGATCTTGCGATGATCCCGATCGAGAACTCGCTCGCCGGCCGGGTCGCCGATATCCACCATCTCCTGCCGGATTCCGGCCTCCACATCATCGGCGAGTTCTTCCTGCCGATCCGCTTCCAGCTGATGGCGCCGCATGGTGCGACGCTGGACAGCATCAAGACGGTCGAAAGTCATGTGCATGCGCTTGGCCAGTGCCGCCGTATTCTCCGAGCGCATGGCTATCGCGCCGTCGTTGCCGGCGATACGGCGGGCGCTGCACGCATCATCGCGGAGGCCGGCGACATCACCCGCGCCGCGCTCGCGCCGCGCTTTGCCGCCGAACTCTATGGGCTCGACATCCTCGCCGAGAATGTCGAGGACGCCGAGCACAACACGACGCGCTTCGTGATCCTCTCCCGCGTGCCGGAACCGGCTGCTGCCGGCAACGGCCCGGTGCTGACCACCTTCGTCTTCCGCGTCCGCAACATACCGGCTGCGCTCTACAAGGCGCTTGGCGGCTTCGCGACCAATGGCATCAACATGACGAAGCTCGAAAGCTACCAGCTCGGCGGTCGCTTCACGGCGACGCAGTTCTATGCCGATGTCGAGGGCCATCCCGAGGACGCGAATTTGGCGCTGGCTTTGCAGGAACTCGCCTTCTTTTCGGAAGAATTGCGCATTCTCGGCGTCTATCCGGCCGCGCCGTTCCGGGCGGTTGATCGCGCCTAACTCTGTGACGGGGCGCCGAGACGCGCCTCGCTCAACAGGCGCATTGGATGTCGGAGGTGACCTGGCTGTTCGGGCCGAGCGCCAGCGCCGGATAGCAGGCCATAGCGCGGAGGCGCCCCTGCTGCAGCGCGAGATTGATCATGCTGTCCATGCCATAGGGGCGGACGGTCCGCTCGGTGCCGATGAGCGACACGGTCTCAAGCGAGCAGAGTGGCAGGCAGGAAGCGAGCAGCGCCCGCGCGCCGGCGGGGCTGACCGCATAGGCCAGCAATCCCCAGAACTGGACGCAGCGGAAGAGATTGGGCCTGACATCGTGCAGGCGGGCAAAGGTCTCGAAATAGCCGGGCTGCTTCTTGACGGATTCGTCGAAGCGCATCGCCGAGATGACGCCATCCGGGCCGCCGAGCGCAACCACAGAATCGGTGTTGAAGCCGAAGGTCATCAGATCGCAGCTGCCGAGGAAGCGCTCCAGCATCGGCTTGGCATGCTTCCAGAAATCGCCGCGAAGGCACGCATCATCTTCGAGGATCAGGAATGGCTCGCGGCCATCGGCGCATTCGCGCCAGATCGCGGCATGCGACATCGCATTGCCGAGCGCGCCAGGGCCGAAATTGCTTTCGCCCTCGGACAGCACGCCATGCTCGACGAGACGCATCCGATCGATCCGCTCGCCCTCCGCCGCCGGAAGATAGGTGAAGGCAAGCGGCTGATTGCGGTTCCACCGCTCGAAAGCTTCACGCCGGTCGACGCGGCGCGGAAGGTTGATCACCACTGTTTTCAAGCTTGCGATCTCCCCGAAGACCCAGCGTTGCGCCGCGCGCCTTGCGCCCCAGGGGACGCTTTACGCTCAGCTGGAGCTTAACGAGGCGTGAACAGGGGTCATTCGGAGAATTGTAGAGAGTTACGTTCAAGTGTTTCCCATCATTTCCCAATGATGGCGGCGCCTTAATTGCCCTCGGCCCAGGCGCGGATCAGCGTATGGGCGATCGCCATGCGGGGCGGCGTCGTCAATCCGTCCGGATGGCTGCCTTCGAGCATGGCCAGCGTTTCCTCGCGCGAAAACCAGCGGCAGTCCTCAAGTTCTTCGGTATCCGGCACGATCTCGGTCGAGATCGCCTCGGCGAAGCATCCGATCATCAGCGACATCGGGAACGGCCAGGGCTGGCTTGCGTGGTAGCCGACGCGGCCGATGCGGATGCCGGCTTCTTCCTTGATCTCGCGACGCACCGCATCCTCGATCGTCTCGCCGGGCTCGATGAAGCCGGCGAGACAGGAATAGGTGCCAGCGGCGAAACGGGCCTGCCGGCCCATCAGGCAGCGCTCTCCATCGATCGCGAGCATGATCGCGACCGGATCCGTTCGCGGGAAATATTGGGCGTCGCAGGCCGGGCAGTCGCGCCTGTAGCCACCTTGCGCCATCGTGGTGCGGGTGCCGCAGCGGCCGCAGAACCGCGACGACCGATGCCAGTGCAGCAGCGCGCGGGCCTGGGCGAGGGCGCCCAGCATCTCGGGATCGACGGTGTCGGCCAGCAGTCCGCCCGCTGCGCCCTGGATCGCGAGGGTTCGCATCGAAACGGCATGGAACGAATCGGCGTCAAAGGTCGTGTCGTTGTTGAGCGTCGCGGCGAGGCGGGGCGCATTGCCGTCCCAGCCGAGCAGAATCGCCTCGTCGAGGGCCGCGCCGATCGCGTCGGCCTCGCGCAGCGTGAACAGGGCGTTGGCAGCCTCGCCGCTGCGCAGCATCGCCTCGTCGCCGCGCAGGAGCAGGATGCGCGCGGAACTGTCGGCGAGCGCTGCGGTCAGCATCGCTTCATTGCGCTGCTCGCTGCGCCGGTCGAGCCGGTTGCCGGAAAAACCGGTGAGGGTGCTTGGCTCCGGCGAGGGCAGCCTGTCGAACTGGAATCGGCTCATGGCGGGATGACTTTGGTGGGGATGACTTTGGACAGGGATGGGCTTCGGGCGGGGAGGCGCATGGCGGGTGTGGTGTCGGCCGGGCAGCGCGCACGGCTGCAGACATTACGCCACAGATGCAGCCGCCGCGATAGCTGGGCCGGCGGCGCCTCGCTGCAATCGCGTGACGTCGAGGCAGGCGTCCCGGCTATGCTGTGGCCAGGCGCTGAAGGGGTCTTGCCAAGCGGCGCCGAAACGACGATATGTCGCCTCGGGAGGTTGGTGGTGGACGTACCACTCGCCAATCGGGTCAGGTCCGGAAGGAAGCAGCCCCAACGAGCCAGGCACGGGTCGCGTGCCAGCCTCCTACTTTCCTTTTCTCTTCTTGATCCGTTGCGCGGCACAGCCTATCGGCTGTGCTAGGCTTCCGCGCGGGGCTGATGCGAGGCGACAGGACGAGGCATGGACGGCGGCGAATTCTCGGGCGTGACCAAGGACGTGGCAGCGGGCGCCTATCGCGTGCTTGCGCGCAAATATCGCCCGCGCAGCTTCGATGATCTGGTCGGCCAGGAGCCGATGGTGCGCACGTTGCGCAACGCTTTCGAGACCGGGCGCATCGCGCAGGCTTATATGCTCACCGGCGTCCGCGGGGTCGGCAAGACCACCACCGCCCGCATTCTCGCCCGCGGCCTCAACTATCTCGTTCCCGGCGAAGTCGACCGGCCAACGATCGACATGCCCGTGCTCGGCGTCCATTGCGCCGAGATCATGGAAGGGCGCCATGTCGATGTGATCGAGATGGATGCCGCCTCCAACAACGGCATCGACGACATCCGCGAGATCATCGAGGCGGTGCGCTACAAGCCCGTCACCGCCCGCTACAAAGTCTATATCCTCGACGAGGTTCACATGCTCTCGGGGGCCGCGTTCAACGGCCTCCTGAAGACGCTCGAGGAGCCGCCCGAGCATGTGAAGTTCATCTTCGCCACCACCGAGATCCGCAAGGTTCCGGTCACCGTGCTGTCGCGCTGCCAGCGGTTCGATCTCCGCCGCATCGAGCAGGACCGGCTCGTCGGCCTCCTCTCCTCGATCACGGCCCGCGAGAGCGTCGTCATCGACGATGAGGCTTTGTCGATGATCGCCCGCGCCGCCGAGGGTTCGGCGCGCGATTCGCTGTCGCTGCTCGACCAGGCGATCGCCCATGGCGCGGGAACGATCGTCGGTGAGGATGTGCGCGCGATGCTCGGCCTTGCCGATCGCGGCCGCGTCGTCGATCTCTTCGAGGCGCTGATGGCCGGCCGGATCGCCGAAGCGCTGGCCCTGCTCAAGGAACAATATGATGTCGGCGCCGAACCCGGCGTTGTGCTGCAGGACCTCGCCGCCTTCACCCATCAGGTGACGCGGCTCAAGGTCGTCCCCGGGGCTGGCGAGGATGCCGGCATGGCCGGAAGCGAACGCCGCCGCGCGGGTGCCTTTGCCGAGGCATTGCCGCTGCGCGTGCTTTCGCGCGCCTGGCAGATGCTGCTGAAGGGCATCGAGGAAGTGCAGGGCTCGAGCCGCCCACTCGCCGCCGCCGATATGGTGCTGATCCGCATCGCTCATGCGGCCGACCTGCCGACACCCGACGAAGCGTTGCGCCTCTTGAAGAACGGCGTTCAGCCTATCGCTGCTCCGGCTGCGCCGGCGCTCGCCCCGCCGCCGTCCGGTCCCCGCGCGGCACTGCCCGCTTCGGGCGCGTTGTCGGCGGGCGGCGCCCAAATGAGCCGTGCCGAGCCGGAATTCCGCCCGACCGAAGCCCCGGCACAGCCGACTGCCAAGGCCCAGCCGGCGATCCGCTTCCAGCGGTTTGAGGATCTCGTCGCCTATGTCGGGATGAAGCGCGACCTGCCGCTCAAGCTGTCGCTGGAGCGCGAGGTGCGCGTCATCCGCTTCGAGCCCGGCCTGCTCGAATTCGAGCCGACCGAAGATGCGCCGCGCACGCTCGCCGCCGATATCGGCCGCAAGCTCACCGAATGGACTGGCGAACGCTTCATGGTGTCGCTCGGCCGCGGCGCCACCACGCCGACACTCCAAGAGCAGCAGGACGCGGCGCGGCTGAAGCAGAAGAGCGATGCGCGGGCCGATCCGCTCGTCGCAGCCGTGCTCGCCCGCTTCCCGGGCGCCGAAATCGTCGACGTGCAGATCCGCGGCGAGGAGCCGGCGGATGCCGCGCTGCCAACGCCGGCGCTGACCGACACCGCCGGCGATCTCACCGGCGATCCGTCCGAAGACCAATCCGAAGACTGAGCTTTCCACCAAGATCAAGGAGCGACCCCGATGCGCGACATCATGGGCATGATGAGCAAGGCCAAGGAACTGCAATCCAAGATGCAGGAAATGCAGGAGCAGGTCGCGGTTCTCGAGGTTTCGGGCAGCGCCGGCGCCGGGCTGGTCACGGTGACCATGACGGCGAAGGGCGATCTGGTGAAGATCGCCATCGATCCCTCGCTGCTGAAGGCCGACGAAGGCGAGATCGTCGAAGACCTGATCATCGCCGCCCATGCCGATGCGCGGGGCAAGGCGGAGAAGCTGCTCGCCGAGAAGATGCAGTCGCTGACCGGCGGGCTCGGCCTACCGCCCGGTTTCAAGCTGCCCTTCTGATCGGCAGCGTCAGGAGATCGCCATGGCGCGCGCCGTTGCCGGACCCGAGATCGAGAGACTGATCCAGCTGCTGGCGCGGCTGCCCGGCCTCGGGCCCCGCTCGGCGCGCCGCGCCGCGCTGGCGCTCGTCAAGAAGAAGGATCTGCTGCTCGCCCCGCTCGCCAGCGCCATGACGGTCGCGGCCGAGCGGATCGTCACCTGCTCCGTCTGCGGCAATGTCGATACGGCCGATCCGTGCACGATCTGTACGGATGCGACTCGCGACGGCCGAACCATCGTTGTCGTCGAGGATGTGTCCGATCTCTGGGCGCTGGAGCGGGCGGCGGCGATCAATGCCCGCTATCACGTTCTCGGCGGGACGCTGTCGCCGCTCGATGGCGTCGGACCCGACGATCTCACCATCGACGAACTGGTGGCGCGCTGCAGCGGCGGCGACGTGTCCGAGGTCATCATCGCCGTCAACGCCACGGTCGATGGCCAGGCGACGGCGCATGTCATCACGGACCGGCTGGCCGGCTTGCCGGTCAAGGTTTCGCGCCTTGCGCATGGCGTTCCGGTCGGCGGCGAACTCGATTATCTCGACGAGGGCACGCTTTCGGCGGCGATCCGCGCGCGCACGCCCTTCTAGCCCGGAGGGAACCGCTATGATTCCAGACGATCTCCTTGTCGATGCGCATCATTACTGGTGCGGCCATCTGCCGTCGAAGGAGCATTTCCCGGCGGAGAAGGCTGCGATCTGGTTCGAGCAGAGCGATGCCACCGACGCGGAAATTTTCGCGCTGTTCGGCCCGTTCCTTGATGCCGTCGCCGCGCGGGACTGGCAGCTCGATGCACTCGACCGCATCGAGGCGATCGGCCTCGTCATCATGCTCGACCAGTTTCCGCGCAATCTCTTTCGCGACGATGCGCGCGCCTTCGCCTGTGACGCGATCGCGCGGCGTCATGCGCGGGCGCTGCTGGAGGGCGGCGTCGAGCGTTTCGCGCTCATCGAGCGCTGCTTCCTCTATCTGCCCTTCGAGCACAGCGAGGACATCGCCGACCAAGATCTTTCGGTCGAGCTCTATGAAGCGCTGCTCATTGAGGCACCGGTGGCCCAGAAGGACACCTACCGCAACTATCTCGATTTCGCGGTCAAGCATCGCGACCTGATCCGCCTTTTCGGCCGCTTCCCGCATCGCAACGCCGTTCTCGGCCGCGTGAGCACGCCGGAGGAAGCAGCCTTCCTGGCCGAGAACGGCCGCGGCTACTGAGGCGTGGTCCACTGGCTCCGTGCCGCCGGCACAAGCGCGAACAGGACCTGTCCTAAGAGGCCGAGGGCGCCGGGCGCCGTGGCGAGGGATGCCAGATAGACCGATGGCGGGGTTCCGAGCAGCGCGGCTAAGGCGAATTCCACCGGCATCAGCAGGCCGAAGGCGACGATCCCCATGGCGAAGGCGTCGCCAAGCCGCCTGATCGAGAAGCGTCGCATCAGGATTCTGGCGGCCACGAACGACACCGCCAGCATCAGGGGCACCTCGATTGCCACCGCCCCTAGTGCCCCGATGTTCGGGACGATCAACAGCGTGCGGATGACGCCAAAGGCGAAGCCGAAGACGAAGACCAGCGTGAAATAGGCTGCGGCGGCCACTGTGATGCGGCCGCTCACTGTCTCATTCCCCGACCAGGAGATCGCGCTGCGGCGGGAGAGCGCCCTCTTCGTTGCCGAATTCGAGGCCGTCGATGCGGGCGCCGCGCTGCTTCAGCTTGCGGGTCGAGATCAGGATGTCCTCGACATCCTTGGTCGCCTGGCCGAAATGCGATTGCAGCTTGAGCACGCGTTCATCGAGGCGGCCGACATCGTCCATGAGCTTGCGCACTTCGTCCTGGATCACATGCGCCTGCTCGCGCATCTCCGCATCGCGCAGCACCGACTGGATGATCTGGATCGAGAGCAGCAGCAACGACGGCGAGACGATGACGACACGCAGCCGGTGCGCCTGCTGAACCAGATCCTCGAAGCGCTCATGGATGTCGGAGAACACCGATTCCGAGGGCACGAACATGAAGGCGGTGTCCTGCGTCTCGCCGGGGATCAGGTAGCGCTCAGCGATGTCACGGACATGGCGGCCGATATCGCGGCGGAACTGCGCCTCGGCGGCGCGTGTCGCCTCGGCGCTGGCAGCAGCCCGGATGGCATTCCAGGCCTCTAGCGGGAATTTTGCGTCGACGACCAGCGACGGCGTGCCGTTCGGAAACGAGATCAGGCAATCGGGCCGGTTGCCGTTTGAGAGGGTCGCCTGGAAGGCGTAGCGGCCGCGCGGCAGACCGTCCTGGACGATCGCCTCCATCCGGCCCTGGCCGAAGGCGCCGCGGGTCTGCTTGTTGGAGAGGATCGCCTGCAGCCCGACGACTTGGCTCGACAATTCCGTCAGGTTCTTCTGCGCGGTGTCGATCACCGCGAGGCGTTCGTTGAGCTTGGCGAAATCGGCATGAGCCGACCGCGTCGTCTCGGCGAGCTTCTCGCCGACGCGGTGGCCAAGCATGTCCATCCGGTCTGAAAGGCCGTTCAGGAGGTCGACCTGGCGGCGGCCGAGCACTTCGGCCATGGCATTCATCCGGCCGGCCATCTCGCTTTGCAGCCGCACGAGTTCGCCGATCCGATCCTCGACCGCCCGCTCCTCGGCAGTGCGATCCGCTTCCGCCTGGCTCTGCCGGCGCTGGCCGCGCCAGATGGCGAGCAAGAGCAGGAGGCCTGCGAGCACGGCCGCCCCGACAAGGGCTTCGGCGAGGGTGACCGGATGATCCGCGATGACGAAGAGAAGCTGCTGCATGGCGAAGGGGATAGCAGAAATTGGTCGCAAAACTAGATCAAAACGGGAACGGAGCGGTGTTGACCCCAAGCGGAGCGCCGGTTTCGATGATTGACCGCCTTCGCCCGATTGCCTATCTGAAGCGGCATCGCCGAGGAACTCAATGGCCAAGCTCGATATCATCACCCTGCCGGACCCGAAGCTTCGTCTTGCCAGCGCGCCGGTCGAACGCGTCGACGACGATCTGCGCCGCTTCATGGACGACATGCTGGAGACGATGTACGAGGCGCCTGGCATCGGCCTCGCCGCGATCCAGGTCGGCGTGCCGCGCCGCGTGGTGACGATCGAAGTCTCGGGCCGCGATGAAGATCAGGCGAAGACGCCGCTGTTCCTGATCAACCCGGAAATCCTGTCCTCCAGCGGCGATCGCTCCGTCTATGAGGAAGGCTGCCTCTCGATTCCGGACTATTATGCCGAGG
Source organism: Kaistia sp. (assembly GCA_965229085.1). GTDB lineage: Bacteria > Pseudomonadota > Alphaproteobacteria > Rhizobiales > Kaistiaceae > Kaistia. Next base: position 3,986,102 of record OZ245859.1, read on the forward strand.
TTGAGCGGCCCGCCTCCGTTCGGGTTCGCTATCTCGACCGGGACGGCAAGCAGAATGAACTCGCGGCGGAAGGGCTTCTCGCCACCTGCATCCAGCACGAGGTCGACCATCTCGATGGCCGCCTGTTCATCGACTATCTCTCGCGCCTCAAGCGCGACATGGTGATCCGCAAATTCGTCAAGGCCGCCAAGTCCGGGATCAAACCCGAATTCAAGTCGCACGCCAGCGAAGAGATGTGAGGCGATGAGCCTCCGCATCGCCTTCATGGGCACGCCGGATTTCGCGGTGCCGACGCTGACCGAGATCATCGGCCAGGGCCACGAGGTCGTCGCCGTCTATTCGCGCGCGCCGCGCCCGGCAGGCCGTGGCATGGAGGAGCGGAAGTCGCCTGTTCATGCGATCGCCGACCGCTTCGGCATCCCGGTCTTCACGCCGCGCTCGCTCAGAGGCGAGGCGGAACGGGCTGAATTCGCCGCTCTCGATCTCGATGCCGCCGTGGTTGTCGCCTATGGGCTGATCCTGCCCAAGGCGATCCTCGATGCGCCGCGCGACGGCTGCCTCAACCTGCATGCCTCGCTGCTGCCGCGCTGGCGCGGTGCGGCGCCGATCCATCGCGCTATCATGGCAGGCGACCGGGAGACCGGCGTCATGGTGATGCAGATGGAGGAAGGCCTCGACACTGGCCCGGTGGCGATGGCCGAGCGCCTCGCCATTCCGCCCGATGCCACGACCGGCGATCTTCATGATCGCCTCGCCCGGCTCGGCGCCGATCTCATGGTACGCGCGCTCGCCGGGCTGTCGCGCGGCGCGCTCGGTACGGTGGCTCAGGCCGAGGATGGCGTCACCTATGCTTCGAAGATCGACAAGGCCGAGACGCGGATCGACTGGTCGCGCTCCGCCGCCGAGGTGCACAATCATATCCGCGGCCTGTCGCCCTTTCCCGGGGCCTGGTGCGAGATGGACCTCGCCGGCAAGACCGAGCGGGTCAAGATCCTGCGCTCTTCGCTTGCCGAGGGCAGCGGCGCGCCGGGGATGGTGCTGGACGATCGTCTGACGGTCGCCTGCGGTTCCGGTGCGATCCGCCTCGTCGAGCTTCAGCGCGCCGGCGGCAAGCCGCTTGGCGCCGAGGCGTTCCTGCGCGGGGCTTTGGTGGGCGCCGGCGCCCGGCTCGCCTGATGCCCCGTTACAAGCTCCTGATCGAATATGACGGCCGGCCCTATGCCGGCTGGCAGAAGCAGGCGAATGCGCCGTCCGTGCAGCAGACGATCGAGGAGGCGATCTTTCGCTTTTCCGGCGAGCGCGCGCCGCTGCAGGGGGCGGGTCGGACCGATACCGGGGTGCATGCGCTGGGGCAGGTCGGCCATTTCGATCTGCCGGGGATCCGGGAGGGCGGGCGCATCCGCGATGCGCTGAATGCGCAGCTGAGGCCCGCGCCGATCGCGATCATTGCCGCCGAGCCGGTGCCGGATGCGTTCGATGCGCGCCGGTCGGCCGTGCGGCGGCATTATCTCTACCGCGTCGTCGATCGCCGCGCGCCGGCTGCACTCGACATCGACCGCGTCTGGGACGTGCGCCGCCGTCTCGATATTGAGGCGATGCGCGAGGCGGCCGCGCTGCTGGTCGGCCATCACGACTTCACCACCTTCCGCTCCGCCGATTGTCAGGCGAAGAGCCCGATGAAGACGCTGGATGCGATTGCGATCAGGCGCCAGGGCGACGAGATCCTGTTCGAGGTCTCGGCGCGCTCGTTCCTGCACAATCAGGTTCGCTCGATGGTCGGCACGCTCAAGAAGGTCGGCGAGGGCAAGTGGCCGCCTGACGCGGTCGGCGCGGCGCTTGAGGCGCGGGACCGGAAGGCCTGCGGCCCGGTCGCGCCGCCCGGCGGGCTCTATCTCGTCCGCGTCGATTATCGCGCCGCCGCGGCGTCAGAGCCCGAACAGGCGGTCGATGACCTCGCTGAGGACGAGGCTTAGCGCGATATCGGCGGCGACAAGCCCGATCGAAAAGGCGATCGGCTTCCCGAGCGTGTCGCGGATGATCAGGTAGTGGAAGCGGATCATCACGCCGAGGATGACCAGCGACAAGGCGGCGGAGGCCTCGAAGGAGAGCAGGCCGAAGCCGAGCAGCAGCGACACCAGCGCCTGCGGTGCCGACATGACGACCAGCGCCCAGTTCCGCACAACGACATAGGGCGCGAAGGTGCGCGTGATGCCGAGGCGGCGCGCAAAGAGCACGAGCAGCAGCGGCATGGCGATCCAGTCGATGCCGTAATCGACGATCCGGGCGGCGATGAAGGCGGCGTCGGACGGGTTCTCGACCACCGCATCCGACAGCATCATGCGATGTTCGACGGCCGCGTTGATGGCGAAGAACGGCAGCACATAGAAGATCGCGCGGAACGAATGCCAGAAGCCGTCGACGCTCACGTCGAAGCGGGCGAGGGCCTCGCGCCGGCCGAGAAAAAGATCGAAGGCGCTGCGAATCGCGCCGGTCGAGGCAGGGTCGAACATCGAGCGCCGCCGCCTCAGCCGAACCAGCTGTCGAGGAAGCGGCGATAGATGGCGGTAAGCGCGACGAGGTCGTCCACCGCGGCCCGCTCGTCGATCTGGTGCATGGTCTCGCCGACGAGACCGAACTCGACCACCGGGCAGTAATTCTTGATGAAGCGGGCGTCCGATGTGCCGCCCGACGTCGAAAGCTCCGGCCGGCGGCCGGTGACCGCCTCGATTGCATCGGTGAGCCGCTCGATCAGGGCAGGCGAATGGGTGAGGAAGGACTCGCTCCAGCCCGGCTGCAGGTCGAGCTCATAGGCGATCTCGTTGCCGGCGCCCTCGTCGAGCCGGGCCGCGAGCCAGGCCTCCAGCATTTCAACCGTCCACTGGTCGTTGAAGCGGATGTTGAAGCGCGCGCTGGCTTCGGCGGGGATGACGTTCCAGGCGCTGTTGTCGACCTCCAGGCCGACAAATTCGAGATTGGACGGGTCGAACCGCTCCGAGCCCTCGTCGAGCGCCTCGGCGGTGAGGCGGCGGACGAGCCGTGTCAGTTGCGGGATCGGATTGATGGCGAGATGGGGATAGGCGACATGGCCCTGGCGGCCGAACACCGTGATCCGGCCGGAGAGGCTGCCGCGCCGTCCGACCTTGATCGCATCGCCGAGCGCTCTCGGATTGGTCGGCTCGCCGACGATGGCGCCGTCGAAGCGGTATCCTTCGCGCGTTGCCCAATCGAGCAGCTTGACCGTGCCGTTGATCGAGGGGCCTTCCTCGTCGCCTGTGATCAGCAGCGACAGCCTGCCGGGCACTTTGCCGCCGCGCGCCGCCAGAAAGTCCAGAGCCGCGCCCATAAAGGCGGCGATGCCGCCCTTCATGTCGACGGCGCCGCGCCCATGGACGAAGCCGCCCTCGACCGTTCCGGCAAAGGGATCATGGCGCCAGCGGCTCGCATCGCCCGGCGTGACGACATCGGTGTGACCGGCAAAGACGAAATGCGGCGCGCCGCTGCCGATCGTTGCGAAGAGGTTCTCGACATCGGGCGTGCCGGCTTCGCTGAACACCGGCCGCGCAACCGTGAAGCCGGCAGGCACGAGCACGCTTTCAAGAAGCGCGAGCGCGCCGCCCTCTGCCGGGGTCACCGACGGACAGCGAAGCAGAGCCGCAAGGAGCGCGACGGGATCAGCGGGCGAAGGACTCGGGACGGAGGACATGTCCTTCGTTGCCATGGCGGGCAGTGGCGATCAAGCCTTGCCGCGCCTCCGGCCAGAGTGCCGCGGACGAGGACGGATCGACTTTCAGCTGATGCCGGGCTGCAAACGGGGCTTCCCTGTGCTTCCGGTGCTCACGTACAAACGTACGCTCCGCTCCGGGTCTCGGAAAACCGCCATTTTCGCTCCGGCCTGAGCTGAATGGCGGGCCGTCCCAGGGATCACACCGCCACCGAATGGCGGCCGCCGCGGCCGAGATAGGTATCGAATTCCGAGGCGACGACGCGGGCGATCTCATGGCGATGCCGTGTGATGGCGACACTGCCGCCGTCGCGCGCGACGAAGCCGGCCTTAATAAGCGGCCCGAGCCGTTCGATGTCGTCGGCGAAGTGATCGAGCGATGCGCCATGGCGAGCGGCGACGGCTTCAAGATCGACCGCGAAGCCGCAGAGCAGCGCCTCGATCACCTCGGCCCGCATCAGGTCTTCGCCGACAAAGGCCTTGCCGCGCACGATCGGCAACTGGCCGGCCTCGATGGCGCGTTGCCAGCCGAGATTGTCGGGCGCGTTCTGGGCGAAGCCGTTCGGCGTGCGGCTGATGGAGGAGGCGCCGATGCCGATCAGCGTCGCGGCCGCGTCATTGGTATAGCCCTGGAAGTTGCGGCGGAGCGCGCCGTCCCGGCTCGCCATCGCGAGCGGATCGGTCGGCGCCGCGAAGTGGTCGATGCCGATCTCGATATAGCCGGCGCTCTCGAAGATCGCGCGGGCAAGCGCCGCCTGCTCCATCCGCGCCTCAGAATCCGGCAGGCTCGCATCGGCGATCAGCTTCTGGTGCGGCTTCATCCAGGGCACATGCGCATAGCCGAAGATTGCGATGCGATCAGGGGCCAGCGCCAGCATGCGCTCCGCGGTGTCCTTGACCATGCCGAGGGTCTGCAGCGGCAGGCCATACATGAGATCGGCATTGACCGCCGTGATGCCGGCAGCGCGCAGCGCCGCGAAGGCACTCGCGACGACCTCGAAGGGCTGGACGCGGCCGATCGCGCTCTGCACCGCCGAATCGAGCGTCTGGACGCCGAGGCTGGCGCGATTGACGCCCAGCGCGGCAAGTTCGCGTGCCCCTTCCGGCGTGACATGGCGCGGATCGAGTTCGACGGCATGCTCCATCCCGGGCTGGAAATCGAACCGTGCACTGAGATCGGCGACAAGCGCCGCCATGCAATCGGCCGGCAGGATGTTGGGCGTCCCGCCCCCCCAATGGAGATGCGCCACGGGAATGCGGCCGGTGCGCTCGGCGATCAGGGCGATCTCCCGATGCAGCATCGCGGCATAGGCGCGGATCGGTGCGTCGCGCCGGGCCGCCTTGGTGGTGCAGCCACAATAGGCGCAGATCGAGCGGCAGAAGGGGATGTGCAGATAGAGCGAGACCGCCTCGCCGCGCGCGCCGACATCCTCAAGCCAGCCAGCGTGAATCTCGGGCGTGACAGCGGGCGAGAAGTGGGGCGCGGTCGGATAAGAGGTGTAGCGGGGCACCATGCGCCGCGCGACGTCGGCAAGGCTTGGTCCAGCAGGGCTCGGCGCATCAAGGTTTGGTGCGGCAGGGATTGCCGGGGAGGGCAGGGTCTGCGGCGGCTGGAAATGTGCGGTCATGGCCCTCTGCATCCGGCGGCCCGCGTCAGCGCGATCGCGCCATGGTCGGCAGTCATCAACGGGCAAGCCCGGGCCATCCGGCTCGCCCTGATGACGCCGATAGCGCGGGATCGAAGGAGCAACTTTGCGCCGGCTCAAAGTTGGCCGGATATTCTGTCTCAGGCCGAAGGCACTTTCGCCGGCCAGGCTTCGGGGCTGACGAGAAAGCTTTCGCCGGAGGAGGCATCGCGACGCAATTCGGGGCGCATTGACGATTGGAACCAGCGGCTGCCGGGCCGTATCGGTGCGGCGCGCTGCAACAGGGCGCTCGCGCGCAACCGCTTGGAGCGCGTCAGGAGCTAATCAGGCATCTGCGTGCCATCGAACGCCGCCGACCATGTCCGGAAACTAACGAGAGAATGGCGCGCCGCGCCGGGTGAAATTGGTTAACCGTTTATTACTGCATATGCTGAACAAAGTCGGTGGCAGCTTCAGGCTGTCCAATACTGAATTTAGGCACTAGGTGACCAAATGACCGACGACGACGCGAGGTTCTTCGAGCTTCGTAGGGAAGGGAAGACCTACCTGACGAAGGTCTTTATGCAGGGCGCGAATACGCCCGAAAAACTGCGGCTGATTCGATCTGCTATCGAAGGGACTGAGCGGGTCCTGATTGGAGAAGTCGAGGGGCTATGTGTCTTCGGCTGACCGGTGACAAGCGGAAAACTCAGGTTACTGCTTTGGTAAGTCAGGATGATGGCGGGATAAGGCGGGTCACTCTGGAGACCTTCCAATCTCGCGTCGGGGGCTGGTACCAGGGATACGAAAAGGATTCCTTCACGTTCCGGTCGGACGAATTCGCAAAGCTGCTGGCCTTCTTGGAGAGTATCCAGTTCACTGATCGCTCCAATGAAGCTCGTTTTGACATTCGCGATGTGTCGGTCGGCAATGGCCGCGAAGATCATAGCCGACGCCTCTGATCATTCTCTGCTCGCTCGGATCCAAGAACTGAATCGTCAAGAACGGGAGCGTCTATTCCGACTATTTGGCACGGACCTTAGCCATAATGAAATCAATCTTCTTCTCGGACGTCGACAGGCACTTGAGGAATTCGAACGGCAGCTTGTCTCGGGGGAATGGCTAGAAGGGAGTTGGCAGGACTTCTTCGAGCGGGAGAGCTGGGTTTTTGGCTATGGCCTCGATTATAGGATAATGCGGCCGTTCGATCGCGAGATGGTCGTCGGCGTCGGTGGCACGGACAATCGCGAAAGGCCGACCGTCGACCACCTCATGAACTTCACTGACCACTCTGTTCTAGTCGAGATCAAGCGACCGGACACGCCTGTCTTCCAGCCGCGGCGATCTGGACGCGCCGGCACGTGGAGGTTCAGCAGCGAATTTATGGACGCGATTTCTCAGGTCCTCGAGCAGAAAGCCGAATGGCTCACGCGAGCCGAGACCAACCAGAACTACAATAAGGCCGGTACCCGTCTGATGACGGCGAGAACCCGCGATCCGAAGGCGATCCTGGTGATAGGTCGAGGCAGCGGGATTGAAGGCGTTGGCAGTGCACGTGACGCTCAGGTCCGACGCGACACGTTCGAGCTTTTCCGGCGCGACACTCGGAACGTCGACATCGTTACCTTCGATGAGTTGCTTGATCGAGCGCAGTTCATAACCCGCGAATAGGACCTATAGCGAGGCCAGCAACCAAAACCACGCAAACTTAGCCACACTGCGTCGACATCAAGTTCTGCATAAGAAAAATGGCGCGCCCGAAGAGATTCGAACTCCTGACCCCCAGATTCGTAGTCTGGTGCTCTATCCAGCTGAGCTACGGGCGCCTGCCGAACTGCCAGCGGGCCGTGGCCCCGACAGATGCTGCGCCCCGGAGGGCGTCGGCGGGGTCTAACTAGCCGCTCGACTATCGGATTGCAAGCGGCCTTTTCCGGTCTGTCCACAGGTGGGTCGATGCATCGCCGGCAAAGTCGCTGCTGCCGTGAATCCCGGCTTCAGCGCGCCTGAGCCCGGCGGGCGCGGTCAAATGCGACTGGGCGATCGGGGAGGGTGATCTCGAAGACGGCGCCGGGACCTTCGCCATCGAGCAGCAGGATGGTGCCGCCATGCGCCCGGATGATTTCGGCGGCGATGGCAAGGCCGAGCCCGGTGCCGCCGGGGCGCACGCCGCCCTGGAAGGCCTGGAACAGATTGGCCTTTGCGCGCTCGGGCACGCCGGGACCCGTGTCGCGAACGCGGACCAGGGCGACGGCGCCCTGGCGTTCAGCCTCGATGATCAGGCGGCGGATGATCGCCGGGTCAGCCTCGCCATCCATCGCCTGGACGGCATTGCGGCAGAGATTGAGCAGGACACGGAACATCTGATCGGGATCCGCATCGATTTCGAACGCGGCCTCGACCTTGACCTCGCAGCGGATCGTGGCGTGATTCTCGAGCCCGAGCACCTCGGTCACGTCGCGCACGACACGGGCCAGCGCGACCAGCCGCCGGCTCGGCTCGCGTTCGCGGGCCCGGCCATAAGCGAGCGTCGTCTGGCAATAGTCGATCGCGCGGCCGAGCGTCGCGATCAGTTTCGGCGCGAAGCGCTGCACGGCCGGATCGGGCAGGGCGGCGATGCGGTCCGAGAAGAGCTGTGCCGAGGCGAGAAGGTTGCGCAGGTCGTGGTTGACCTTCGAAACCGCAAGGCCGAGATCGGCAAGATGGGTCTTTTCCAGCAGTGTTTCGGACAGGTCCCGCTGCATGGCCGCGAGCTCCTCCTCGGCGACGCCGATCTCGTCGGTGCGGCCACTCGGCACGATGATGCGCGAGCGGTCTTCTGGATCCTCGGAGAATCGCACCATTGCCTGCGCCAGGCGGCGCATTGGCCTGACGAACAGGCGCTGCAGGCTGATATAGATCGGGATCGCCGCGATGATCGAGATTAGTGCCGACAGCACCAGAATCGTGCCGCCGAAGCGGAGCATGGCCGCACGCAGCGGCCTGTCGCTGAGGACCAGTTCGAGACTGGTGCCGTCGCGGGCCGCGCCGATGACGCGCAGCGTTCGCGGCTCGAAGGCGAGCAATGTGGAGAAGGCGGCGCCGATCGAACCGGCCGACATGCCCTCGCGAAGATCGACCGTATCATCCACCGTCGGCGGCATTTCCACGGCGGCAAGAAGGCGCGTCGCGTCGCCGCTGCGCACAACGATCGCCGTCGCCCCGACCGTTTCCAGGAGTTCGTCCTGAACCTGGCGGGGCACATCGCGCCATGCCGCCGAATCGAGCAGGATGCTGGCGGCCTGCGCCGTCGCGAGCCGATCCTCCAGGAACCGAAGGCGGAATGTCGACATCGTCGGGATGAAGCCGGCGACACCCGTGACCATCACGAAGATGGTGGTGAGAATCATCAGCTTGACGGAGAGGCTGAGCGAGCGACGGCGCGCAGCCGGACGCGGCGCGGCGGATGGGTCCACCGCTCCGGCGCTGTCTCCTTCGAGGCGCGTTTCCGCCATGTCGTTCGCCGACTCCCGCTCCGGCCGGCCGCCGAGCATGCACGATGCATGCGAATTAGCCTTATGATACACGATGCGTTCTGCCGCCGCACGCCGTCAAAGCGAGGCCAAACGGCACGGCTGACGCGCCGGTTTTCGAGCCGCGATCGAGCCTTTCCGCATTGGGTCGCGACGGGTCAGACAGGCGGTGGATGCCGCAGTGCGGCGCGTTGACTTGGTCCTACCTTCTCCGTATAAGCCGGGCTCGACGAGAGCAGGCTGCATGCGTGCCGGGGTCGCATGCCCTCGGGCATGGCTGGCTTCGGAGCGGCTCGGCCGCGCCTCCGGATGTGAAACAGATTGAATGAGGGCCGCCCCAGGCGGTGACGACCCATGAAGCGTACTTATCAGCCGAGCAAGCTCGTTCGTGCCCGCCGGCACGGTTTCCGTTCCCGTATGGCGACCGTCGGTGGCCGCAAGGTCATCGCTCAGCGCCGCGCCCAGGGCCGCAAGAAGCTGACCGCCTGACGCCAGCGGCCAGCATTTTCGCCGGCCGGCGCCTGGAAAGGCTCGCCATGGATCGACCGAAGACCATGGGGCGTCTCAAGAAGCGCGCAGAATTTCTAGCCGCCGCCGGGGGAGCACGTGCTTCCCGGCGCGGCTTTTTGCTGCAGAAGCGTGACCGCGGCGCCGAAGATGACCCGCGCTTCGGCTTCACAGTTACCAAGAAGATGGGCAATTCGCCCGAGCGCAACCGGATCCGTCGACGTCTTCGCGAGGCAGTCCGTCTTGCCGCGGGTCCGCATGCGAGCGATGGAGCCGACTACGTGCTCATCGGCCGCCGCGCCGCGCTGTCGCTGCCCTTCGATGACATCGTGCGCGACCTCGTATCCGGTCTCCATGCCTTGAACCGCCCATCCGCCCGCTCGACGATGCGGAGCAATGGCGGCGGGGCCGAGGCGCAACCCTCTTCCGCCGATGGCGATGCCTCCCCCGAGGTCGCCGAGACCCTATCCGCCCGCAAGGTCCCGACCGTGCTTTCCGCCGAAAGATCCGACAGATGACCAACAATCGCAACCTGATCCTGGCCGTCGCCCTGTCGATCGCGGTCGTGTTCGGCTGGCAGTATTTCGTTGCCGGCCCGCGCATCGAGCAGACGAGGCGCGAGCAGGCAGCCGTGACCGCTGCCAATACGCCTGCAGCTTCGACCACCGCCGGAACGGCGCCGGTCGCGGGTGCGACGCAGCCCGCCACGGGCGCCCCGACTCAGGTGCTGGGCTCGGGCGACCTGACGCGCGAGGCAGCGCTCGCCGCGACGCCGCGCGTCGCCATCGATACCCCGTCCGTCTTCGGATCGATCAACCTCAAGGGCGGCCGTCTCGACGATCTCCGTCTCAAGGGCTATCGCGAAACCGTCGATCCGAAGAGCCCGACCATCATCCTGCTGTCGCCCTCGGCCGCGCCCGATGGCTATTTCGCTGAGTTCGGCTGGATCGGCGCTGCGGCCGGCACCACGGTGCCTGGGCCCGATACGGTCTGGACCGCGCCCGCCGGCGCGAAGCTGACGCCCGAGACGCCAGTCAGCCTCACCTACGACAATGGTGCGGGCCTCGTCTTCACGCGCATCATCTCGATCGATCCGAGCTTCATGTTCACGGTGCGCGACGAAGTTCGCAACACCACGGGGCAGCCGATCTCGCTCTCGCCATATGGCCGCGTCGCGCGCCTGGGCGAGCCGAAGGTTGCCGGTTACTACATCCTGCATGAAGGCCTGATCGGCTGGATGGGCGACCAGCACCTGCAGGAAATCACCTACGCCAAGATCAAGAAGGAAGGGCCGCAGAGCTTCGCCGACGTTGCCAGCGGCTGGCTCGGCATCACCGACAAATATTGGGCGACGGCGATCGTGCCGCGCGACGGCAAGCCGTTCACCGCGCATTTCTCGCATGTCGAGGGCGGGCAGGGCCTCTACCAGACCGATTTCCAGGGTGCGCCGGTTTCGATCGCGGGCGGCGCCACAGCCGTTACCGAGAATCTGGTCTTTGCCGGTGCCAAGCAGGTTTCGATCATCGACGGCTACCGCGACGATCTGAAGATCGAGCATTTCGATCTGCTGATCGACTGGGGCATGTTCTGGTTCTTCACCAAGCCGCTGTTCTACCTGATCGACTATTTCTACAAGCTGTTCGGCAATTTCGGCGTCGCGATCCTCCTGGTCACGGTGCTGGTCAAGGCCATCTTCTTCCCGCTCGCCAACAAGTCGTACAAGTCGATGAGCGCGATGAAGAAGGTGCAGCCCGAAATGGCGGCCATCCGCGAGCGCTTCGCCGACGACAAGGTGAAGCAGCAGCAGGCGTTGATGGAGCTCTACAAGAAAGAGAAGATCAATCCGCTCGCCGGCTGCTGGCCGGTGCTGATCCAGATCCCCGTGTTCTTCTCGCTCTATAAGGTGATCTTCATCACCATCGAGATGCGCCACGCCCCGTTCTTCGGCTGGATCCACGACCTCTCCGCGCCCGATCCGACCAACATCTTCACGCTGTTCGGCATGATTCCCTGGTCGCCGCCGCATCTCTTGATGCTCGGCATCTGGCCGATCATCATGGGCATGACGATGTTCGTGCAGATGCGCCTCAATCCGGCCCCGGCCGATCCGGCGCAGCAGGCGATCTTCACCTGGATGCCGGTGATCTTCACCTTCATGCTCGGCTCGTTCCCGGCCGGCCTCGTGATCTACTGGAGCTGGAACAACACGCTCTCGATCGCGCAGCAATATGTGATCATGCGGCGCCAGGGGGTCGATGTGAATCTCCTCGGCAACATCATGGAAGCGTTCAAGAAGAAGCCGAAGGCGGATGCTGTTCCGGCTGTCGTCCCGGCGGGTCGGCCTGCCAACGGCAACAAGCCTAGCCCGAAGCCGGGTCCCGGCAAGTCCACGAAGGCGAAGAACTGATGGCGGTGCGGCCGAGCGGCTTGATTTCGGGAGTGTGCGGCTGATGCCCGAGATCAGTGACGACGAGCTCGCCCGTATTCGCGAGGAAGCCGAGCGGCTCGAGGTCGGGCGGCTGTTCTTTGCCCGGCCGTGGGACTTCCTGCGGTCGGTGCCCTCGATCGAGACTCTGCCGCCGATCGGCGAGACCGAGATTGCCTTTGCCGGCCGTTCCAATGTCGGCAAGTCCTCGCTGATCAACGCGCTGACCGGCCGCAGCGGCCTAGCCCGGACGTCCAACACGCCGGGGCGGACGCAGGAGCTCAACTTCTTCTCCTCCGGCGCCGGTGTCGTCATCGTCGACATGCCGGGCTATGGCTATGCGGAAGCGCCGAAGCAGCTCGTCGATTCGTGGAACCGGCTGATCCGCGAATATCTCCGCGGCCGCGTTTCGCTTCGCCGCGTCTATGTGCTGATCGATGCGCGGCATGGCCTCAAGGCCAATGATCTCGCCACGCTCGACCTCCTCGACAGCACCGCCGTCTCCTACCAGATCGTGCTGACCAAGGCCGACAAGCTGAAGCCGGGCGGGATCGAGCGCGTTGTCGCCGAAACGGCGCTGGCGATCCGCCGTCGGCCGGCCGCCCACCCCGTCATCATCGAGACCTCCTCGGAAACCGGCCTCGGCATGGACAGGCTTCGGGCCGAGATTGCGGCGCTCGCGGTCTGAGCGGGCTTAGCCGCCGTTGCCCTCTTTCGTGAGGCGGCGGGCGGCGGCCGTCATTGTTCCGCCATGCCAAACTCGCTATAGAGCGCTGCCCCGAGCGGAGAGAATTCCATGACCGACATCCGGATCGCGTCCGGCATCGACCCGGTGCTGACCGCCCAACTCATCGCCACCGCGTTGCCCTATATGCTGCGCTACGACGAAAAGACGGTCGTGGTGAAGTTCGGTGGCAATGCGATGGGCGACGAGGATCTCGGCAAGGCCTTCGCCGAAGATATCACGCTCCTGAAGCTCGCCGGCATCAATCCGGTCGTCGTTCATGGCGGCGGGCCGCAGATCAACGCCATGCTCGGCCGTCTCGGCATCAAGTCGGAATGGGCGGCGGGGATGCGCATCACCGACAAGGCCACCGTCGAAGTGGTCGAGATGGTTCTGGCCGGCTCGATCAACAAGGAGATCGTGCAGACGATCACCGAGGCGGGCGGACGGGCGATCGGCCTCACCGGCAAGGACGGCAATATGGTCACCGTCACCCGGTTGACCCGCAAGGTGATGGACCCCGATTCGCATATCGAGCGGATCGTCGATCTCGGCTTTGTCGGCGAGCCGAAGACGGTGCGGACCGAGGTGCTCGAAGTCCTGGCCAAGTCGGAGATCATTCCGGTTCTGGCGCCGGTCTGCGCGGGCGAAGACGGCGAGACCTACAATGTCAACGCCGACACCTTTGCCGGCGCCATTGCCGGCGCGCTGCATGCCTCGCGCCTCCTATTCCTGACCGACGTCCCCGGCGTCCTCGACAAGAACAAGCAGTTGATCAAGGAACTGACCGTCGACGAAGCCAAGGCGATGATCGCCGACGGCACGATTTCCGGCGGCATGATCCCGAAGGTCGAGACCTGTATCGAGGCGCTCGATCGCGGCGTCGAGGGCGTCGTCATTCTTGATGGCAAGACGCCGCATGCCGTGCTGCTGGAGCTGTTCACCGAGCATGGCGCCGGCACGCTGATCAAGCGCTGAAGCCATGAGCCAGCCACCGCTGCGTGACATTCCCGACCTCGAGCGCTTCGCCCATGTTCGCTCCTGGGTGTTCGACCTCGACAACACGCTTTATCCGCGCCACACGAACCTGTTCGCGCAGGTCGATGTCCGCATCCGCGACTTCGTCCAGAAGCTGCTGGAGCTCGAGCCCGACGCGGCGCAGGTGCTGCAGCGCGACTATTACCGCCGCTATGGCACGACGCTCCGGGGCCTCATCGTCGAGCACGGCATCGCGCCGGATGATTTCCTCGAATATGTGCATGACATCGACCATTCGCCGGTGACGCCCGATCCGCGACTTGCAAGCGCCATCGCGCGGCTGCCCGGGCGGCGGTTCGTCTTCACCAACGGGTCGCGCCTGCACGCCGAGAAGGTGATGGCGCGGCTTGGCCTCGGCCCGGACTTCACTGACATCTTCGATATCGTCCGCGCCGATCTGATCCCGAAGCCCCATCCCGATACCTATGCCCGCTTCCTCGACGAGAACGCGATCGACCCGGCAACAGCCGCCATGTTCGAGGATCTCGCGCGCAATCTCGAGGTGCCCAAGGCTCTGGGCATGGCGACGGTGCTGATCGTGCCGCGCGGAACCGAGCCTATCCTCGCCGAAGCCTGGGAAACCGAAGGCAGCGACGGCGCCCATATCGACTATCTGACGGATGATCTCGGCAGCTTCCTGTCGCGCCTTGCCGACGGTCTCACACCTTCTGCGACGTCGATCTAACGCCGCTCGGCGCGTTGACATCGCGGCAATCGCCGATATCGTCCCGGCCGACCTTACAGGAGCCGGACACCGTCATGACATCAGCCGATCTCGCCAGCCTGCAATCGACCATCGAGGCCGCCTTCGAGGATCGCGCCGCGATCGGCATCGAAACCAAGGGCGCGACGCGCGACGCCGTCGAAACGGCGCTGAACCTGCTCGATGCCGGCGCCGTGCGCGTCGCCGAGAAGGTCGATGGCGACTGGACCGTGCATCAGTGGCTGAAGAAGGCGGTGCTGCTCTCCTTCCGCCTCAACCCGATGGGCGCCATTCCTGGCGGGCCGAACGGCGCCACCTGGTGGGACAAGGTGCCGTCGAAGTTCGATGGCTGGGGCGAGGCCGAGTTCGTCAAGGCGGGCTTTCGTGCCGTGCCCGGCTCGATCGTCCGCCGCTCGGCCTATATCGCGCCCGGCGTCGTGCTGATGCCGTCCTTCGTCAATCTCGGCGCGCATGTCGGCGAGGGCACGATGGTCGATACCTGGGCCACGGTCGGTTCCTGCGCTCAGATCGGCAAGAATGTGCATCTCTCGGGTGGCGTCGGTATTGGCGGCGTGCTCGAGCCGCTGCAGGCCGGCCCGACGATCATCGAGGACAACTGCTTCATCGGCGCGCGCTCAGAAGTCGTCGAGGGCGTGGTCATCGGCGAAGGCTCGGTGATCTCGATGGGCGTGTTCATCAGCGCCTCGACCAAGATTGTTGATCGCGAGACCGGCGAGATCTTTATCGGCCGCGTGCCGCCTTATTCGGTGGTGGTGTCCGGCTCGTTGCCTGGCAAGCCTTATGCAACCGGCGGCAACGAGCCCGGCCCGTCGCTCTATTGTGCCGTCATCGTCAAGCGCGTCGACGAGCGCACACGCTCGAAGACCTCGATCAACGAGTTGCTGCGCGATTAACGCCGGCCCATCAGGGGACAGGCGGTTTCACGGCCTCATAGTCGACGTCGATTTCGGCGCGGTCTGCCGTCATGCGGAGCGGCAGGCCGCTGCGATCCGAAATCCAGACCTTCTGCGGGTGCGTCGTGGCACCGTCGCCCGGCGGCGGTGGCGTGTAGAGATAGATGGTCGCTGCCTCGCCATTGATGGACGAAGCACCGACCCTGCTGCAGTCCTTGAGCGCCGCTGGCGCGAACCGCTTCATGGCGAGCGCTCGATGATCAGGCGGGAGATCGACTTTCTGCCAGCCCTGCGCTTGCTGAAGATAGAGCGTGTCGCCGATCATCACGACCTCCGACTTTGGCCCGTCCGGTACGCTGATCGTTTCGTGATAGGCGCTGGCCGCAGCAAAGGCGGAAAACGCGCGGGAAACGACGTCGCAATCATCCGCCCATGCGGCTGTCGCCGTGACAGGAGCCAATAGCGCGGCCATCGTCAGATTTCGGAAAACGTGCATGCGGGACTCCTCGGTCCGCGCCATCATATCCGAACCGCGAACCAATGCTCAGGTTGCCGTCGAAGCCGTGCTGGCCGACGATGCATTCACGATTCGCAGGGCGCATCGGCCCATCAGAAGAGGGACGACATCATGACCAAGGTCATCCTGGCGCCGGGCGAAAGCCTGCTCGTCGCAGCGCGCGGCAAGGGTCCGGAGCACGGGCTCTGGCAGTTCACGTCGAGCCCTGATGGCTGGCGGGGCAGCCAGCTCGCCACAGTCGGGCAACTGTCCTCGCTCAGCCGCCATCCGAACCTTCCTGTCGTCTATGGCACCGGCAGCGTGCGCGGCGTCGTTCTTGCTTGGCGGATCGAGGGCGGGCGGGCCGTTGCGCTTGGCGAGATGCCGGCCGGCGATGATCCCTGCTTCCTCGCGGTGGACCCGACCGGACGGCTGCTGGTCTCCGTTAATTACGGCTCCAGCGATCTGACGCTCTTGCCGCTTGCGGCCGATGGCGGTTTTGCGGGTTCGTCCTCCAGCCTGACGCTCGAAGGCGGCGGCCCCGATGCCGATCGCCAGGAGGCGGCCCATCCGCATCAGGCGCTGTTCCACGACGGCATGCTTTTCGTCATCGATCTCGGCAGCGATTCTATTCGCCGCTTCGCTGTCGATGTCACGCAACCGGGTCTCGCAGCCTTGGCCGAGGCGGGGGCGGGGCAGGTACCGCCCGGAACCGGCCCGCGGCACGGCATCTTACTGCCGGATGGGCGGATGGCATCGAGCGGCGAACTCGCCTCTAGCCTCGTCGTCGGCGCGCCCTCGGGAACCGACTGGGTCAGCGTTCCCAGCACCGCGCTGTCAGGACCGGCGACGACGCGCACGGACCGCAACTATCCCGGTGACATCCAGCGCTCCGAAGATGGCGGCTTCGTCTATCTCGCCAATCGTGGCTATGACACGATCGGCGTGTTCGATCTTCGTTCAGGCGCGCCGCGGCTCGTCGCCGAACCCTCGGCCGCTGCCGCCTGGCCGCAGCATCTCCTCGTTCACCGAGGCCATCTCCTCATCGCCGGCTGGGACAGTTCGCGGGTGACGGGAATTGCACTCAACGCTGATGGTGTCGCCGGTCCGGCCGAGACGCTGTTCGATTGCCCCGGCGCCGGCTGGCTGCTGCTTTTCCCCGCCTGAGGCTTTTGCCACCGGCCGATCGGCGCCGACGTCGCTGCGCGCGCCGATGCGACGGGATGGTCGGTCGGCATTGAACGCGCTACGACTGAAACCTCTTCCTGCAGCCTGAGGCCGGCTGCGCCAGCAAGGTCCATCGCGATGTCCGGTTTCCCGCCCGCCGACTTCTCGGATCGCGAACTCGCCGCGAAGTCGCCGGATCTCCGGGCCCTGGTCGACCTCCGTCTGGTCCGGCTCGAAGATGGGCCGGGCCGCGGGCAGAGAGTGCTGATCGGGCGCAATGCGGCTGGCCTCGGCTTTGAGGTGGCGGTCGATCGCGGCTTCGATCTCTCGGCGCTCAGCTTCCATGGGTTGCAGCTCGGCTGGCACTCGCAGAACCAGATGCGCTATCCTGTGCAACTCGCCTCAAGCGAGAACGGCTACGGCTTCCTCAGAAATTTCGACGGATTTCTGGTTTCCTGCGGCCTCGACTATTACGGTGCGCCGCGCCGCGCCGCCGGGGATACGACCGTGAGTCCCCACCGGCCGGAGCGCGATTTTCCGCAGCATGGCGAGCTTTCGACGCTGCAGGCGCGGCTCTGCGGCTATGGCGTCGATCCTGAGGCTGGCATCCTCTGGTGCGAAGGCGTCGTCCGCCAGTCGGGCGTCTTCGGCGATGTTCTGGAGCGGCATCGCCGTATCGAGCTGGCGCTGGGCGGACGCACGGTGACCATCAGCGACCGCGTGACGAATTGCGGCTTCAATCCCGCGCCGCATGCGCTGCTCTATCATTTCAATTTTGGCTATCCGCTGCTCGATGCCGCAACTGAACTGACAGGCGCCTTCGGCGATTTTGCCGCGCGCTTTGCGGCGCTGCCGCCGGCGCCGCGTCCAGAGACCCGCGAGATCGTCGATCACCTGACCTTGCCGCCGGATGCGAAGGGCGATCTTCGCGTCGGCCTGCGCAATCCGGCGCTCGGCTCCGGCGGGGTCGGTGTCGAGCTCGCCTATCGGCAGGCGGAACTCCCGGATCTCCTTGTCTGGCGCTCGTATCAATCCGGCGTCTTCGCACTCGGCATCGAGCCGGGGACCCGGTTGCCTCGGATCGAGGACGGCCAGCTCGTCGGCGACAGCCTGCCGCCGCGCACAAGCCGCAGCTACGGCGTCGCGATCACGGTGACGGGCAGCCTCTGACGGCTGCGATCACACAGCGAGAGCCGCAGCCGCCGAGGCGCGCTGGTGCGCCGCGAGCAGCGCTGCGACCGCGCACGAGGCGAGGCGGCTCGACGCCGAGTCCGCCCGGCTTGTCAGGATGATCGGCACCCGAGCGCCGACCACGATGCCGGCAGCGTCGGCATTGGCGAGGAAGGTCAGGCTCTTCGCGAGCATGTTGCCGGCTTCGAGGTCCGGTACGATCAGGATATTGGCCCGGCCGGCCACCGGCGAGCGGATATGCTTGATCTCGGCCGAGCCGAGATCGATCGCATTGTCGAGCGCCAGCGGGCCATCGACGATACCGCCGGTGATCTGGCCGCGATCGGCCATCTTGCACAGGGCCGCCGCGTCGATGGTCGAGGGTATATCGGGATTGACCATCTCCATCGCGGAGAGGATGGCGACACGGGCGCTGTCGAATGAGAGCGCGGCGGCGAGATCGATCGCGTTCTGCACGATGTGGCGCTTCTCCTCCAGGGTCGGCGCGATGTTGATCGCGGCGTCGGAGATGATCAGCGCGTCCGCGTGATGCGGCACGTCCATGACGAAGCAGTGGCTGATGCGGCGCGCCGTGCGCAGTCCGGTGTCGCGCGCGACCACTGCGGCCATCAGTTCGTCCGTGTGCAGGCTGCCCTTCATCAGCGCGTCGGCCTCGCCCGCCCGAACCAGCGCGACGCCTTGCGCCGCCCCGTCGTGGCTATGGGCTGCGTCGACCCGGCGAAACGCCGCCGTATCGACGCCGAGGGCGGCCGAGACTGCGGCGAGCTTCGCCGGCGGGGCGACGAGGATCGGTTCGATCAGGCCGATCGCCGCAGCATCGAGGGCGGCGCGGAGCGAGACCGCGTCGCAGGGATGCACCACCGCGACGCGCAGCCGCGG